>CAYPIW010000086.1:0-91352 GCA_964410925.1 uncultured Desulfobacteraceae bacterium | reverse complement strand
ACTTGATCCGGGAAACAGAAACAGCATATAAGGCCCAGTCTCCGGGTGAGTCAGCACAACTCCCATGAGCTTTTCCCGTAAAGGCCCCTGGAAATGTGCCCGGACGTTAGCCACGCAAACCGGTATGACCCATCAATGGCTTAAGGATCAAGAGGCTTCGCTTAAGTTTCGACCCCTCAAGAGGTCTGCTATTTGTCAAAGAACTGTGGGTGAATATTTATCGGTCTCAGGCGGATTCATTACCCAACTACGGTCCGGTAATTTAAGTGAACCGCCCGGTGCGGACCTGTTTGCCGAGTGGTGTGGGGAGGGGAAGAGAAAGACTCCCCCTTACCCGATTCGGCGAAGCCGATTCCTCTAATCTCTGTTTGGCCTCGAGAGCCGCCGCCAAGCCATCGCCGAAGCTAGGAAACCCCGGGGACTTTCGTTCCGCTCCATGCAGGCCAGGATAAGTTCCGCCGATTCATTCGGCGTGAGCTTGCCCGTGTCCAGGACCAAGTCATAGGTGAAGAGCGGATTATACACTTCGTCATAGAGCCCTTCTGCCAAGCCCGAGATCCGGTCGCCGCGCGCTTTCTCTCGCCTGATGACCACTTCCTTCTCCGGCTTGACGGCTATGAAGTAGACGGTCTCTCCGGCGAGTATTTCAAAATACGGTGTCACCCTGTTCGCGTCAAACAGGACCTCGTCGACGATGAGATTATAGCCCTGCTCCGACAGCATTTTGTAAAAGCGGATGGCGGCCTCATAAACGGGGTACATGTAGGAAGAGACTTCCAGCTTCGCCTGCGGACGGCCGTCCACCTCACTTATGATGAGCTTGATGGCCTGCTCATCGAAGGGTGGGAAATCGCATTTGGCCGGGAACACAGTCTGAACCATGGTGTCCACGCCGTAGAGCAGCAGGACGTCGGGGTACTTCTCCTGCAAAACGCGGGCGACGGTGGTCTTCCCAGCCGACGAGGTGCCGTTCAGGAGAATGATCATGGCTGTGAGGGGAAAGACTGGCCATCCGCCTGTCGTAAATCTATGAAAGAAAAGTGGAACTGGGCCATGAGCCACCGGTCGTTTCGTTTGACAAAGACCACGCTGATTCTGCTGGGGGCTCTTTCTTGCGTTCCTCCGGCCGTCCAGGACAGAGCGCCGTCCGTCACCATCCAGGCAACTTCTCCGGAGGCTGAAACTTGGTACCATTCATCCTTGAAGCTGATCCCTTCTACCTGCGACAAGTCCCGCTGCATCTGTGCTCTGACTTCCGACGGGCCTACCCTTCTCTCGTCCTGTCCGGCGCCCAGAAAGACCACATCGGGGTCCTGGACCAGTGTTCCCATTGCGGTGTCCAGGTTGTCTGCGGTGTATGCCTCGAAGAACTTGCGGAATACCGCCACTACTGCCGCTTCGGTCTGCTTGTCTGCCTTCATGTTCTGCTCTCCTTATTTTTCTATTGTGATACGTGCCGAACACCGCCGGTGAGCAGCGGCCTAAATAATTTCCAAACTTGTACGGCCTTAACGTAAAACCGCGATCTTCACGCCGTCTGCTCCACTGGCATGGTTATATGGATTTTTAATAATTTCTGCCGGAATTTTATTTTTTCACCCATTCTGTTGACGGCGGCGATTCCATTATCGGCGCTTTCTGGCCCTTTGGAAACCATCCGGCCATTGTCATGCGGATGTTTTGATAGCTTTTAAAATCATGAACATGTTGCCGCATTTCGTTTAATGCTTTTGGATCGGTTATATTTTCATGCCAAGCCTTTTTCTCAACTGTGCCAAAAACCAGGTAATCATTACCAATTACTTCTATATCAATTTTTAAAAACAATTCGGTCAAGTAATGCTTAATTTCATGCTTGTGCCCAATGAGCATATTACAGCTGCTGCAATATCGATTGGTGTAGTTGAGCGCTATCAAATTCTTTGGGTCTACATGGATAAGCAAGGGTACCTTGCGTTGACCGGTGTTTTTCCGACAATCCGGGCACCTTGAAAATCGAAGCTCAGGATATGGATTAAGGGAAAAATTATACCTTGGACGCAAATAACCGAATCGTTGCCTTGTCGGATTTTTCCCCATATCTCTTATCCCCAAAAAACTAGATTATAGTGTCAACGAATTCGCGCCATCTAAGCGCTGCTAATCAGCCGCGCGGTTTTTTGCGTCGGCTGAATTAGCCTTTTAGCCCACAACATTGGTTCCGTCTGTTTCGAAAAATCTATCGGTATCGATTGAAAAGCCGTGGATTGCTCTTAATGAACGCGTGAATCCACCGTTCGAGAAATGATTCGTTTCTGGCCGTTTTGATATAGCCATACCCAAGCACCGCGATTACCAAGGCTCCCAGAGTATCAACAATCAGATCCCACATTGTGTCGGTCAAACCAGAAGGATCATTGAGCATCTCCTTTTGCATATTCATGCCGAAGAAACTATCCATACCAAACTCGAAGATTTCCCAAAGAGCGCCCATCCCGATTGCAAACAGGAAGGCAAAAAAAGCAACAAAGCCTGGTTTTATGTGTACGCCGGTGTCTTCTGTTTCGTTTAATACGTGCACCAATAGAAAGCCAATAATACCAAGCAAAAATCCAGAGCCAGTGTGAAGGGCTATGTCCCACCACCAGTAATGGTCGTAGTACCCATGAATTTCACCAAGAAACAGCGACGCAAAGACGAAGGTAATCGAAAGAAGAACAAACTCAGGCGGGATAAAAACGCGAAACTTTTTTTCCAGAAACAAGGGGATGAATGTTATCAAAATTATCCCACTTGTGATCACAGCATTAAACCACTGCTTTGCCCAGACCTCAGCGATGAACCCGACAACCAGAATTGCCTGGAGAGCAAAGGTCAATCGTCGGTGCATCATATGCTCTCTCATTTATCCCTCCAAAAAATATTGGTCGAATGTGATTGACGGATTTTTTATCAATTCCATAGAAAATTTAAGCTAACATAGATTAGACGGCCTAATAGCCGTAGTTAATTGCGGCTTTTTGCCGCTACAAAGTTAAAAGTTATAAACAATACAAGGTATTAATATTCACCTCTGTTTAATATTGAAATGTGCAGTACGGCTAAAAAGCCGCATATTAGAAATAGGCGGCTTTTTAGCCGTATTGCACATTTTTTGTAATTTATCTAACATAATGATATTACGATGAATACAGTGTGATGAAACTGTATATTGAGAATGAAAATGCGCACAAGGGCATAAAAAGTGTTGCATTATAAAATCATATATGTTAGTTAATAGCAACATTGCAGATACTCCAAAAATAAATAATAAATGCCTATGCACTTTAGTCCTAATTTTATTCGCTCAGGCAATTATGTAATATTTCGCGATAGCACAGCACAAAAACGAGAGCCCCAAAACTTCTTAAAACGACTTGTGTTCTACGGAGTCCTATGCTGGCTGTAAAAGACCTTTGAAAATTGCTAAAACTAAAATCCTGGTTTTCCAGGTAGTTATTATCAATGTAATCGTCAACATGAAGCAATTTACCTTACAAAATACTCGTGCACTATGGTCAGAAGCCGGTTTCATGTTCAACGCAATTCCAGCTGAAAGCATTAGCATGAGTAATATTTGATTTTAGGAGCCAAATTCATAAGCATTAAATAATAAATAGTCTTGCATATTACTTGAATGTTGTCAATAGGTTATTGCTAGAATAAAAGGAGCTAAAGATAAGACTATTAGATCAGGTACGTCAGGTTATAAGAAAAAAGCATTACTCGATTCCTACGGAACAGGCATATACGGATTGGATCAAAAGATTTATATACTGTTCCATAATAAAAAACATCCCAAGGATATGGGAGAGATAGAGATTTCTCAGTTCATATCATTCCTGGCTGTAAAAAGAAATGTTGCTGCAACTAGCCAAAATCAAGCCCTTAATGCCATTGTTTTTCTTTATAAACAGGTATTGAAACGTGAACTGGGGGACTTCGGGAGTATGGAAAGAGCCAAAAGACCTAAAAAGGTTGCCTACCGTACTTACAAAACATGAAGCGGATCTTGTTTTGACTGTTATGTCGGGCACAAATGCCCTTATGGCAAAATTGTTATACGGGTGCGGACTCAGACTTATGGAATGTTTGCGGCTAAGAGTAAAAGATATTGAATTTGAAGGGAACCAGGTAACGGTTCGTGACGGAAAGGGTCATAAAGACAGAGTACAATGCTTCCAATAAAATTAAAACCGCAATTGATTGAACATTTGAGAAAAGTTCGGATTATTCATAAAAAAGATTTGAAACGCGGCTTTGGCGAAGTGTATCTTCCATATGCGCTGTCAAGGAAATATCCGAATGCGGCCAAAGAATGGTTCTGGCAGTATGTTTTCCCGTCAAAAAAGATATCAAGGGATCCGAGAAGCGGAAAATGCCGGCGGCATCATGCCTATGAAACCGCTCTTCAAAGAGCGGTTCGCAATGCCGCAAGATTAGTAGGAATCTCAAAGCCGGTGAGTCCCTATACATTCAGGCACTGTTTCGCGACGCATCTTCTTGAAGCGGGATATGATATTCGAACCGTCCAGGATCTTTTGGGGCATAAAGATGTTTCAACAACGATAATATATACTCATGTTTTAAATAAAGGCGGCATGGGCGTTAAAAGCCCGCTGGATATGGAAAGTAGGTCTGACTCTCGGCCGGTGATTAACAGACAAAGTTTAACCCATGGGGTGTATGTTTATAATAATTAGCATATAATTCCATATTGACGCCTTCAGACAGAGGAAATGAATCATGAAATTTGACCTTTTTATCCGGCGTGCTTTTGAAGCGCTTAATATATCATCCCAAAACAGGCTTGCAATACTTCTGGGTATCAACCGGGCCGGGATTACCCAGGCCAAAAACAAGGGAAGGGTTCCTGACAAGTGGATTTTAGACCTTTACCGGAAATACGGCATAAACCCGGACTGGATTGAGACCGGAAAGGGGAAGATATTTATCGCTGAAAGGGATGGAAGCGTGGTTGTTCCAGAATATAGGAGTGCTCCCCATGTAAAAGCTAAGCTCTGCGCCGGTGACGGATCTTTTGAGGTTGATGAAAATATTAATGATTATTGGTTGTTCAGGGCAGACTGGCTCAATCGTAAAGGATCACCTTCGCATATGATCCTTATCGATGTTTATGGAACCAGCATGGAACCTGAGCTAAAACATGGGGATACGGTAATGATTGATACATCCCAACAAAATATACTGGCAGGATCTATGTATGCCGTGGGGATTGAAGATACCATTATGGTAAAACGAATAGAAAAATATCCCGGTAAACTGGTTCTCAGAAGCGAGAATAAAGATTATGAACCGGTTTATCTGAGCCAAAATGAGATGGACGGCTTTCGTATTATCGGAAAAATTGTGTGGATATCGAGAAATGTGATATGATACTTCACTTTTGGTCCGTCAATCAAATATGTGTTGCAGTTGTTGGCTGACATTGATTTCCAGATAAAGGCTTGAATGTTATTGATAATTTTAATGGGGACTTTTTTATTTCGGCTTAGAAAACCACGTCCTCTGGGCGTGGTCAGAGTTCTTTGGCTCTGTCTGAAAAATCGCTGAAAAACTTTGAAGTGAACTAAAGTTTGAAGTGAACTAAAGTTTAAAGTGAGCTAAAGTTAAGGAATTCTGGTAATTATATAAAAGCATCGGAGCAAAGCGACACCATAACTTTAGACACTTTAGATCACTTTAGACACTTTTAACTTGTACGGGTTCAGGTAAAACAGCCCCTTTAAGGGGCAAACCAAAGCCTGGTCCTTTTGGCCAGGCTTCTTTACTTAGGGTCGAAGCCTTGCATCAATGTTATTGGCTTCGGGTTCCGGTGGAAGATTCGGCTTTATTAAAAAATTTTTCTTGAGAGATGTGACAACTTTGTTGATATTATTTACGGCTTCACGGATTTCGTGAATTCCCTGCGCCGAAGACCGCGTGACTGAGGGGATATCATGACTTCCTTTTTCTAAGTTGGCAAGGATCACGTTAAGCGTCCGCGCAGCTTCTTCAACATCTTTTACTGTCTTTTGAATACTTGGAAGATTCTCCAGCACGCCGGTTTCAATTTTTTTTAGGGCCGCTAAGTCGTCCCCCAATTTGTCAAGGTTCTGGTGAATATGGTCCAGCAGGGCTCTGGATTCTATTATACCGCCAACCGTACCCTTGCCGGACGCAATATCACCGGTAATCTTTTCAAGATGAGCCAGGGTGTTATTGGCATGGTCAAATGCTAAAAAAAGAGGGCCTTCGGGATCTCGCATGATTTTAACGATTCTTGAAATTTCCTGGGCCGCTTCAACAATCATTTTGATCGTCTTTTCAACCTGAAACTCCTCCAGATAATTGGTTATGGATTTTTTTGGCCTGGAAGGAATTTCACCTTCCTCGGGAATCAAGGGGGCATCTTTACTGCCGGGTATAATTGAAATATATTCTGATCCTATTAACGTGGGGCTTTTAACCGTGGCAATGGAATCTGTTCGGATTCTTGAGCCAAAATCATCTAAAATCTTCAGTGTGACCTGTACCTTGTCCCCGACAGGGGTTATATCTTTTACTTTTCCGATGTCGGCACTAAACAGTTTTACGGGTGTATCGGGTTGGAGGTTATACCCTTCATCAAAAACCGTATAATACCTGATGTATGTTTTGAACCAGTCTTTGCCGCGACCGATGATGACTACCGTCACCAAAAGAAGAACAGTGACGGTGATCATGAATGTACCGACGATTTTTTCTTTTTTACTAAAATCGAGTTCCATAATTTAACGTCTCAGAATTGTTATAACTTAATGAAAATATATGATATTTTTTGAGACTTAAACTTTTGCCTCAAAAATGGAACCATGGAATAGTGGAATAGTGGAATACTGGAAGATTGGTTTTTAAAAGGATATTAGTGATTTTTAATTTTATCATTAACCCAATATTGCATTATTCCAGAACCAATTATTCCATTATTCCAGCATTCCATCATTCCAATTGGGGCGAAGCCCCAAACTTGTGGATGTATGGTCTACAGGGGAACTTTGGTTAATGTTCCTCCGGCAATCAATATCTTCCTGTTGGAAAATGTTTCTATAAAATTAGGGTCACGAGAGAAAAATACCACGGCATGCCCGGCCTCAAGGGTGTTCTCAAGGATTTCGTTGAAAATATAAAAACCTTTAAGCTCGAAATAAAGTTCCGGACGATCGAGCAGCAGCACATCAAAGGATTTTGTAAGTTCTCGTATCGCGATGGCGGTTTGTAAATCTACAAGCCGAAGTTCTCCGGGCCTCAGGTCAAGCTTGTCCTCAAGATCGAACATTTTTAAAAATTTCAAAATGTTTTCATCCAAAGATATTGAAAGTGAATTTTCGAAATAAAATCTCCTTAAAAGGAGATTTTCCCTGACGGTTCTGTTGCTTAACATTGCCGAGTCTTGTCCAATATAGCCTATTTTCTTTTTGAAAGGAAGAAGTTTGCGGTAGTCTGAAAAATCTATGATGTTACCGGTAAAACGGTATGTACCGCTTATGGATCGAACAAGCATTGCAAGGGCTTTGAGAAAAATGTGGGCATCATCCGTTGAGTCTGTCTGCAGGGAACATGCATCGCCCCTTGACAGCGCAAAATAGGAATTGTTAAGCCCCTTTCCGGTCCCTATGGGATCCAGGCAATACTCAGAAAGTTCTATTAGATACATTTTTACATATAAAAAATTGTGGATATGATTATATTGCTCACCAGACAATAGAAAACACTCTCAAGCGCTGCCCTGGAAGTCCCCGAGGGAATCCCGGTGACCTGTTTTTTTATTCTGAATCCGTGAGTCAGGCTTGTTACCGTAATAATAATTCCAAAGCATACGGCTTTTACGATTCCCACCGCGATATCGGTGCCGGAAATAGATTTTGCGATCTGAGTAAGAAAATTTTCAATATTTATATGTGTGAAAGCCCATATAAGAACGTATCCGCCGATAATGGACACCAGATCAAAAACGATGAAAAGACACAGCATTGCCGAAACTATTCCCACAAGCCTGGGGACGCATATCATCAGTATGGGATCGATACCCGCCATTTCAATGGCCTCTATTTCGTGCAACGTATTCATGTAGCCGATTTCAATGGTAACTGCAGTGGCGGATCGCAGTATGACCAGAAAACCGGTAATGATGGGTCCGAGTTCCCTCACAATTAAAAGCACGGTTGTTTTGCCAAGGTCATATTGTCCCGATACTTTGGCAAACTGAATAATAAGAATGCACCCGATAATCAGCGCAATGGGGATGATTATCGGAAGCGACTCCACACAGGTGAAATATATTTGTTCGAGAGTAATCCTTCTTACAAGAGCCCGGCCGGTCAAAGGTCTTTTAAAAACAAGCCACAGGATCCTGCAGGTAAAGGCGAACGTGTTAAGTATATGGTCGATAAACTTTAAGGTTTTTCTGCCTATATATCCTGTAATGTAGTCCATGTTATTCAGTCCATGCCGGAATAATAAAATTATGTGCAGGCAGATGCACAAGATGCATCCCCTATGAGCCGGTACAGCCTTCTATTTGGCAATTGTCAAAGCAGGATCAAATTTTCCGGACACGGTGGGACTCTGGGCGCTTCTTGTTGCTCTTCTTACCTGCTCGGACAAATATGGAATGAGTTCACCCAGGCTGACTTTCATATCCTGATTGTAATCCGCTTTTCCTTCCAAGGCTTCCATAAGATAATAGGTAAACACACCATGTCCTCCTCCCCATTGGTTTCCTTCTTGCGATGTTTGCTTGTCTCCCGAATCCTTGAGTTATTGAGAATCTGCCGTCATGTATGTCTCCCACCTTTTTTCAAAATTGTTAAACTCTCCTTTCCACTGGGCGGAAGTCAAATCGTTTTTAATTTCAGCCAAACGCTCTTCAATTTGCTTCCGGGTATAATGTTCATTGGTTGATGACGTTCCGGACCGAACCATTCGCTCAAGCAAATCGGCCATTACCCCGGGCGGATAGCCGCAACGGGCCGCAAAGACCATTCCCAAATGATCGGCCTCCCGCTCATATTGAGAAAGTCGCCCGGAAAATATGGTTTCATAAACGGCCAGGGCAAAGTCATCCAGTTCTGATTCCAGTTGTTTGAACTCATCCTCCTTTTCCTGTGGCAACTCTTCATCAAGCCGGGAAAAAGCGTCTTCAGCCAGGATAATCGGTTTTCTTTTTTCCAGCTCCTGCATGCCATGCTGACAAAGGACATGAGCGATTTCGTGCCCCAGAACGGCAGCAAGCTCGCCCTCGTTTTTTATTAACTTAATCATCCCCCGGCTGATAAAAATATACCCGCTTGGACAGGCATAGGCGTTTACAAAAGGCTGGTCGATCACGAAAAACTTAAATGGAAGGTCATAGCCATAAGTTGCTTCGACAAGAAGATTTCCAACAAAATTGATATACTCCGTGACAGTTGTATTGTCATAGAGGTTTAGGGTTCCGATTTTCGAAGCAATCCCCAGGCCGATTCCTTGTTCTATTACCGAAAATTCGCTGCGAACTTCAAATTTGGGTATGGGGAATTGTCCCCGCCGTTCCTTTAAATTTTGATTTTCATGGGTTGCCTTCTTAAAGGAGTTATAGGCTGAGGGGTCCAACCGATAAGCGCTAAGCTGATCAATCAGATTATGGTTTCCATTAATCCGCTTTGCAAATCTTAATGCAAATCCTTTGGCGCCGGCCGCCATACCGTGACGCGAGAGCTTGAGCGCGGCCGGATGAAATGCCATTTGAGAAAAAACATCTTTGTGAGGTGAGACCTCTCGAGTAACCTTCGCAGACATAAATCCCACCTTATTGCGGAAACGGACTTTTAACCAGCCACCGACAGTCTCTAAAGAGTTTAAGGTGGCGCCTTTGGGTACGGTGGCAAGCACCTCATAAAATGATCCCGGACCGTTGCGTATAACTGCCCGGTCCTGCCTCACATGAACTGTTGATTCCTCGGCGATTGAAAGGCAAGGACTGAAACATACGAACAGAATAACTATGCATAAAAACGGTCTCATTTTATTTCACCTCAAGCTTTATAATTCCATCCCAGTGCCGGGGCGGATTTTTAATTAAATGCCCGCAACGCTCCAACATTACCACACTGGCCGGATCGGGACAGGCCGAATGGACCAGTGATTCAAAAAGGGTGCCGGCCTTTCCCCAGTTTCCCTGACGATAGAGGGAAAGGGCCTCGTGATAGTTTGCTATCCATTGAAACTGCTCAGGGTCTGAAAATTCCCGATTTGCGATTAATTCGTAAATCCGGGTGGGGGTTGTTTTCCCTTTTACCTTCAAAAAATCCAATTCCCTGCAAATGAACTCATTTTTAATCCGTTTATAGGTGGCATGGCTGAGAATGATTTTGGTTTTGTAAATTTTGTTAACTCCTTCCAGCCGGGCGGACAGGTTTACGGTATCTCCGATTGCGGTATAGTCCATTCGCCGTTCGGACCCAATATTTCCGGCAACGATATTGCCGGAATGGATTCCGAGTCGAGTGCGACTGTGGAACCGATCCGAGACGGACAACTCCTTTCCGCTACCCAGTTTACTGCTAAAATTCCTATGGGCAAGTGCCGCGCGGCATGCCAGAAGGGCATGATCCTCCCTTGGAAGCGGCGCTCCAAAAATGGCCATAATTCCGTCACCGGTATATTTGTCCAGCATGCCGCCGTGGTCAAGAATAAAGCTGCTGATATCGGAAAAATAACGGTTCAGGTGGGCAACAAGCTCATGTGGCGAAAAGTTTTCTGAAATAGTCGTAAAATCGTATATATCTGAAAACATCACTGTTGCTTCCACCTCCTGCCCACCCATTTTAACCTGTTCCGGGTCGCGTGCAATTTGTTGCACAATGTCCGGGTGAAGATAGCGAGTCATGGCCTTGCTTATTTTTCTTTTTGCCTGCCCTTCAATGAAATACCCAAGGGACGTATGGGCTAAATAGGATACCATTAACCCGCATATGGGCATGGTGAAGCTTAAGGCCAGCCGATGAAACCGCCACGCCCAAACCGTTTCAACCCCAACCAGGAGCGTCATGAGAAGAACCAGAACATGGGATGCAATGCCGGGAATTTTTGTGATAAGCAGGAATACACCAAAAGTGACGATCATTACCCGTAACGAGTTCAGAAGTAAGCTGCTGTGCTTAACAAAATCGTTCCGTATCAGGTTGAGGAGAATTGTGGCCCATATTTCCATGCCCGGATGAATGTCTGAGACAGGTGTGGACTTTAAATCCATAAGCCCCGCAGCGGTCACACCGATAATAACGAATTTGTTCTTGAAAACATTCGGTAAAAGCTGTGGCGTTACCCCCGCCTGAACGGCAGAGGCCGACTGAATCACCGCCGCGAGAGGAACACATCGGATGAATTGGCAGGTGCTTTGGCGACCATACCAGTGAATAAGATAGTTACCGGCATTGTCGAGGGGGACTTGTGTTTGGCCGATATCCAGATATTTTGATGACAGTCGCAAAGGAACCGGTTTATTTTTGGAAGACAGAAACGCGCTAACCGCTATCTGCGGCAGAAAACGGCCATTGAACGGATATATTAAAGGGACCCGCCGGATAATCCCGTCCGCATCAGGTTCCACATTCACGATACCCAAATGGCGAGTCGCATGGAGAAAGGATTCTATTGGAGCAAGAATGCCATTATAGGGGTTCAAGGTGATGCTATCTTTTTTGTTGAGATGGAGATAGAATCTTGAAAGATCGAAGTGAGACCCAAGGTTCTCTTGGGTGAGTTGGCTTGCCAGGACGACGGTGCCGTTTGCGTGAATGGCACCGGCAAAGGCTTTATCTGTTTCGGTTGCATCAGATTCACCCCGATCGATATCCGGCTGGTAAAATAAAAGATCAAAAATTACGGATTTTACGCCCGAATCCGTTAAATAGCCTAAAAGGTGTGCATAAAAATCCCTTGGCCAGGGCCAGGAAATGCCGTTGTCGGAAAAATATTTCAGACTCGAATCATCTATTCCCACCAGAATGATATCCTCGGATACTTGTTCAGGGGGATCATTTATTGAGAATCTGGAATCAAGAGTTTTGGCCTCCAGAATTTGCATAAAGGAAAACCGCTGCAAGATTACAATCAAAAAGGAGATCAGGAAAGCAACTGCCAATCCTGAATACCATTTTTTATATTGTTCGGGAAATGATGATCTAAATCTTGTAAAAAAATTCTGGAAAATCATGAGCCTTCCGATCATAGCTCGCAGAACTCGTTACCATCACAATCGCCTTTAAGTTCTGCAAATCTGTGCGAATCAAAGGGAGTCCTTGGAAGAATGAATTAATGTTGACATTTTTTACTAAAACTTAATATATACATTGATATCATCCGGTTAAGAATGAAATCACCTATAATAACAATAACTACACTTAGCATATTGAAAATTTGAATGCAAGATGGTTGCATCGTATATGCACTTGATTTCAAAAAAGCTTTGGTTGTATTGTCCGGGAAATATGAATTTTAATCTACGTTTGCCGGGTCGCTGTTTTGACAGTTAGATTGATCTCCTATAATGCATTAAGTTATGAAAAAATACCGGGAGGGCACCATGCGCAGCATAAAAGATGTTCTTTTCACAATTCTATCCTGTTTCCTGTTTTTGGCGGTTGCCAATCCAATTTTTGCTTCCGATGAGGATTTCCAGTCTTTTGTTAAACAAGAAAAGGAGCAATTCAGCTCTTTCATCGACGAACAGGAAAAGGATTACGCCGCCTATCAGGCCGAAGTGAGATCCAAGTGGGGAGAGTTTATCGGTTCCAGCAAAAAGGTCTGGGTTGATTACGGGGCCGATAAAGAAAGTCGAAGCCAGGTTGATTTTAAATCAGGCAAGATTTCCCTTGAAGTCCTTATCCCGGAGAATGAAAAAAATCCGCGACAGGCAGCCAGTGAAAAAATTAAACGCCAACTCAAACGCATGATGTCGGACCGCTGGCCCACAGGCAAAAATCTGCTTACCGGTCAGATTTCTGTTGACGGTAAAAAAGACCTCTCCCCGGAAAACGTTGATAAATTTGTCCAAGAGCGTCTTAAAGAAAAGTTGAAAACATCTTCAAAACTCATACCTCAACCGTCCGCACCGCCCAAAAGAGTCGTATCCGTTGAAGTCCAGATGGTGCCGGAGCACCTGAAAATTCGTGCTGACCGATATAAACCCATCGTCCTTAAATATTGCAAACAACGGAACATAGATCCCAGTATTGTATTCGGCCTCATTCATACCGAGTCATATTTTAATCCCATGGCCCGTTCCCACGTTCCTGCCTATGGCTTAATGCAACTTGTCCCCGTCTCAGGCGGACGGGATGCGTATAAGCATCTTTATAATGAGGATAAGAAACCTTCAGCCGAATTTCTGTACAATCCAGAAAACAATATCAATTTGGGAGTGGCCTATTTGGACCTGACGAAAAATGTGTATTTCGCAGGAATTGAAAACCCGGGGATTGCCTATTTACTGACGGTTGCAGCCTATAACACCGGAGCTGGCAATGTTGCAAGGGCACTCACCGGAAAAACCAATCTGAAACCGGCAGTGAAAAAAGCCCAAAGCATGACTACGGAGGATATTCATATGGCCCTGAGAAAAAAACTTCCGTATAAGGAAACCCAGGACTATATTCAGAGAGTGTTCAGTCGATCTAAAATTTATCGTGGTCTCTGAATATGTGATAAATTTTTATTTTAGTTTAACCTGTTAACCAGAAGATAAAAAGGAGACGTAAATGATGAACGGAAAAAAAAGGACTTTGGTATTGGGAATTATTATTATGGGCTGTTTTTTAATTATGGCCTGTGCAACAGCCCCGGAGCCTCGTCCTGCAGGGCCTGCCGAACAGGCTCAGTGTATCCCGGAATGGGAAAAAAATCCGCCTTCCGCTGAAGACGGTATTTACGGAAGCGGGCTCGCCAAAATGCAAATGGCGGCCCTTTCAAAGAAAACGGCTGACCAGCGGGCCCGGGATGAAGTGGTTATGGCCATCCGGGTCAAAGTTCAAACCATGATGAAAGACTTTATGCAGCAGTCCGGCATTGGAGAAGGAGCCCAGGCGCTCCAGTTCTCTGAGTCGGTAAGCAAAGCGATTGCTTCCCATGTTCTTTACGGCTGCAAAATCGTAAAGCGTGAAGTATGTCCGGACGGCACCTGGCACAGCTTAGCTCTATGGCCCATAGAAAATGCAGAGGCACTTAAAAAGCAAATCGACGATCAGACCAAAAAGCTGGTTAAAAATGAGCAAGCCCTTTATAATGAATTCAAAGCAAAACAAGGCTTTGACGAGTTACAAAAAGAACTCGACAAACTCGATTTTACCGAAGAATAGACTCATTACCGGAGTTCTTTTCACAGTTCTATGCAAATCGCTTTCAGGGTAGGGTGCCCGTATGATTCATTGAATAAAATGAACGGGCACCCTAATTTAAAAGTTTTGCCTGTTGCACTTCTTACAGGAAAGTCTGAACAGCAGATTTCCAGATGCATAGAACTAACGTTTGATCAATCTCCCAGGGTCGGCTTTGTGTACAGAGACCCATTTAAATATCCGATGACAGTTAAAAAATATAGTTGCTATCGGCAATTTGTAAAGATTAGAGGATGCCACCACTGCATGACCCTGCGGGTCCTTTTTTCAGTTGCATTGATAATATCCCTGATTTCCTGTCAAAGTCCCCGGCAGGACCTTACGCGACCAATCGAGAAATCAAATCTGTCTGGAATCTTGATGGTACCCGGATGGTATGCTGAACAGCCCAATGTTAATGGGTGCCGGTTTGCTTATGGGTACAGTGGAATATATCTTGACCAAAAATGCCAGAAAGAAATGCTTGTGAAAAGCGGTGCCGCGAATATGGCGAAAAACCAAAAAGTTTTTATTAAAGCGGCATGGGCCGGCACCCAAACCCATAGCCAAAGTCTGACAGCATCCTATGTGATAGAAAACGGATGGCAGGATCGGGCATCCCAATTGGAAAAACATCTTCAGATTGTTCACGAATATCGTTTGGGAAGTGGGGTTATCGCTCTTTGTGCAATCTGTCCGGATGGATCTTTGCTACAACAAATGATAAATAAAATTGATAACCGTCTGGTCGATATAAACTCTGATGAGCCTCCTGAATGGGTCAAAGAACCGAAATCACCTGCTGAATATGTATACGGGATCGGCACTGCTCCAAGTTATATTAAACCGGGTGAGGCCTGGCAGGAAGCCGAGCGTCAGGCCAGAGCCGACCTGGCCTTTAAGCTTTCGGCCCGATACAATGTCCTTCAAAAAACAAGTTCTAAAAATACCGGCTCCATGTCTCAAAACCTTTCTGAGACCACGGCTGAAGTTGTTCTAACAGGTGCTGCCATTTGCCGGCATGCCTATAGCCATGCCGGCAAATGTTTTTATGCCCTGGCTCGAATGCCGACTCCGGCACGCTAGTCCCTGCCGATAACTGAACAAATTTGCAGGCATGGATGTGGTTGTTGCGAGTCTGAATCAATTAACATTCACTGGTTATGGGATGAAATCCTTCTGCAAACTGATTCTGACAGCTGTATTTTCAATCAGTATCTGTTTTTTGCTGTTTGCCTGCCTGGGCAGCAGGTTGAGTGAACAAATAGATCGCGTTCAGGGGGCACTTGAGCGTAAAATCCCTGTTGAAAATATATTTGTTGCCCCGGATTATAATAAAGACCGGCCCTTGTCTGTGGCCATCCTTCCTTTTGAAAACCTGACCCAAGAAAAGGAAGCATCTGTTCTTTTGCAACGCCTGTTTTACAATAATTTCAGTTCCCTGGCTTATAAGGATATCGAACTGAGCGCCATAAATGCCAATCTGAAAAATTTTAACCCGCAAAATATTTTTGAAAATATCGATCCTGCGAAAACCGGAGAACTCCTTGCCTCCGACGCACTGATCATTGGCCGGATAACGGAATTTAAATCTTATTATGCGGGGATTTACTCTTCTTTTACCGTTGCGGTTGAGGTTAAAATGATTGATGCAGAAACCCGGCGGGTGCTGTGGTCCGTAAAACACAAGGAGATTCAAAGAAGCGGCAGCATTCCGACAACTCCCATTGGGGCTATTATTGCGGCGGCTTCCAGTGCACTTGATCTGTCCAGGTACCACATTATTACCACAATCAATAAACTTTGCCAGGCTGCGGTGGAGACAATTCCGCCTTCCGCTAACCTAAAGGGCAAATCCTTTCCCAAAATATCCAATTTGGTCCATGACGGCATGAACCGAACTCTTGGAAAGGGAGAGCGCCTTCAGGTGGGTATTGAAGGCACTGCCGGATTGAAAGCGACTTTTAGCATTGCCCCCTGGAAAACTGCTGTTGAAATGCAGGAAAAAACTCCGGGAACTTATATCGGCTCCTGTCTTGTCCGGCATAATGATACCTTTAGTGACGCAGTGATTGTGGTTCGGCTGTCAGACGACTGGAATAATGTTTGCAGATGGGAAGACACTCTGGGGTTCGTAAATGTCGACGGAGCTCCGCCGGACCCTCCTACCGGTCTGCAAACCATAGCGGGCAGCCAAAAAATAGTTCTTCGGTGGAACAAATCTACTGCAGCCGATGTTGCCGGCTACAGCATATGGCGGAGCATTACCCCGCTTTCCGGATATGAAAAAATTCATACCACTGAATTTACGCGTTTTGAAGATAAAGACCTGGAGAATTATACCCGTTATTTTTACCGGGTTATTGCGGCCGACCTAGCCGGAAACAACAGTCAGACGAATGTGGGTATTCCCGCTACTCCTGTGCCGCCGGGTCCTACACCGGTTCAAGGAAGTCTTGCTGAGGATTCGGTGTGGCATTCCGGTGCCAATCCCTACTGTTTGAAAGGTGATGTCATTGTCCCGGCGGGTTCCATACTTACCATACACCCGGGAGTAATGGTCCAGGCTGACCCAAAGTCCCGTTTGATTCTCCGGGGGACATTGGATGTCAGCGGGGAAAAAAATGCGCCTGTGCTTTTTTTAGCGGCGGATAAAGACCAAAACTGGGGGGGAATCATTTTCGAAAGGTCTTCGGAGAAATGCCGGCTGTCTCATTTTGAAGTGCACGGTTCCGAGATCGGCTTTCGAATTATCGAAAGCTCTCCGGAAATATCCGGTGGTACGGTAAAAGAGTGCATTACCGGAATACGGATTGAAGGCAGCAACGCAGCTCCGCATTTGAATGATCTGACCATTTACCGAAATAAAACCAATGGAATTGAGGCGGTGGATATGGCTAAAGCGCGTATCACAGGCTGCCGGATCGCCTATAACTCGGTTACCGGCATAAAGCTTGTTCGCTCTCCGGCCAAAGTGCTTAAAAATGACATCAGCTATAACCAAAATGGCGTTTTTTTGGATCAGGCGCCTGCACTGATCGGCGGGAACCAGATCATTGGTAACCTGAAAAATGGAATCGTATCAAAGAATATGGACCTTTTATCATTGAAAATCGATTTGAACTATTTTGGTAATCCCCGGGATGTTCGTATTTTCAGTTCGCATCCGGGGCATAAAACAGCCCATATCACAATCCTGACTTCGGAAGATTATCAAGGTCAGAATCAGACGGTCGCAATTTCCCCATTAACTGAATCCGCATCAAAAAATGAAAAAAGCCTGATAATTTCTACCCTTGCGGCACAACCCCCTGCTTCGGGAAAAGTGGAGGCTGCAACAACCGAACAAAAATCCACTGCAACTCAACCGGATACACTTAAAGCCGACATAAAATCTACTCTGGATGCCTTTATCCAGGGGGTCTCGGCAGTACGGGAAAAGGATTACCCTAAAGCAATTAAACTTTTAAACATCGCAAAAGAAGAGAAATCACGGGAGGCCGAAGCACGCTTCTGGCTTGGCTTTTGTTATCTTGAAACCGGCCAATTGAAAAAGGCTATTTTCAACTATCACCGGGCTACGAAGCTTGATCCTGATAACTCACAATATCTGTTACATCTGGGTTCTGCTTTCTATCTGTCCGGTCAGCCGTCAAAAGCGGAAATCATATATAAAGAGGTCCTGCATCGTGAGCCGGACAATAAGGATGCCCGGCAGTTTCTAAACCTGCTTCACGAAAAATAAAAAGATGAGGAGGCTGCATGATAAAAAAAGATACTTCCCGGATTTTCCGGATGGCAGCGGCCCTATGGCTTTTGCTGGTCATTCCGGGTATGGGGTATTCCTCAAATTATCCTCAATGGCTGCAGGCGTATCATGATGGAACCCTTCATTTGACGGGAGTTTATTACGGCGTGGGGTCAGCAGATTTTATAGGTGATCAACCGAATTATGATAGTAGAAAACTATCCAAAGACCGCGCCTTGGATGAACTCTGTTATCAGCTCTCGGTGTCCGTTAAATCCGAATTAAAGGAAAATCTATCCCAGAAAGGGCAATATTCGGAACAGGAAGTGGCGTCGTCCCTTTTTGTCGAATCGCGCAAAGTGTTTTCCGGTATCCGGGAAAAGCAAAATTGGGCTGATCCCCAAAACAGCGTTTACTGGGTAATGGTGGTGATTGACAAGGCAAAAGCGGACAGGCAGGCCAAACAGCAGAATTTTGTTAATGAGGTGGTCAATCGACTGGAAAATAATCAACGGGAAATCGTTGCCGGAATAAAGAAAATGACCGCCGTCCTCAATCAGCAGATGCAGTTCTATCAAAAAAGGATGAATAATTTTGAAAAACTGTTGAAAACCATTAGCCAGAAGGTGGGTTCAGCGGGTGATCAGACCCAAGTGGAGTATGCCGGCATAAAAAGTGAAATTACAAAACTCGGGAATCAGTGGAATAAACAGGAACAGATGCTTCGCGATCAGAATGAAAAGATGGAAGCACTGATGCGTAAAAATGAAGCGCTGCAAGATCTTTTCAAAGAATCCGCCGGCAGTTCCCAGATGGAAGCTCTAATGTCTCAAAGTAAAGCTCTTCAGGAATTATTCGCTAAAATTTCCAACAATATACAGGGAGATCATTTTCTGGCCCTGACCCAGGATGATGTGAGGAACCAAAGCATGAATCCGGAATTTACTGTTGGAATTACTCCCCTCAAGGGCCAGGGTGCAGTTTATTATGATGGGGAATGCATCCGGTTCCGTGTCCATGGATCAAGAGATTGCTACGTTAAAGTTATCTATCTTTCTTCCATCAGTGATGAGGGCGCCGGTGAGACCCGGATGAATACCCTGCTGTTTCCCAATCTTCATGATCGAAACAATTTTATTAAAGCCGGGAAACCGTCGATTATCGGCAAAATGGGGGAGCTTGTGGCACAAACACCCTATGGCAAAGATATTGTCACGGTGGTTGCCTCGACAAGCCAGTTTGCCGACATCGAGGAAAGTCTACGTGAGGCTGCCGCCAGTGGCCAGTACTATCAAAAAGTTACCAGAAGTGTCCGTGAAGCGATCCAAAGTAGAGGAATTGGAGTGGCAAAGTTTACCGGAGATACTTCTACGGATGACACGGGATCTCATGTTTCTGACACCTGTTTTATCATCACCCGAAGAAGCCCCTAAGTATTGAGGCATTCTTTTTAGAAATCTTCAATTTTGGTCATGCTGGTACAGCTTTGATCCCATATATGAATCGTATAGCTCACATATATGCGGTAAAATATACATTATCATTATCGGTTATGAATTTTTCGTCGGAATCCACCAGACAGATCTTAAAAATTACGGGGATATCATTTTTTCAATGGCGACGGGGCCCTATTTGTCTTGCAACGACAGCTTCCAGATTTCAGGATCCCCCGTGCTTGTGCTGATGACCGGCCTTTTGGCCACTCCGATGACTTTCTGAGTCTCATCGGGCATTACACTGTTCATATACGCGCGCAGCTCTCCCATTGTGACAATTCCATCTTTTGCTCCTGAACTCATATAGCCGTCAGCTTTTCCGGAGAGGGCGTTCAACAAACAATGCGTGAAGGCTCCATTTCTCCAGGAAGTATGCTCAAACGCTTTTCGGTCAGTATCAGCTCCTGCCATAAAAATCCAACCCTTCGGAATTCTGTTCTCCCGACTCATTTGATCTATCTTTGGCATAATTGATATACCCTTTTCCCCACGGGTGATGAGTTTACCCGCATGACAGGTATCGGCAAAAACAACCACGTTTCGAGTCCTTCTCTCTTCCAGAGCATCCCTGACTCTGTCCATTCTATAACCGGTAGCAGGAATTGAGATGTCAGTATCATAACATACAAAATAGACTTTTTCCGGATCCTCCGGGTCAGGAAAACCATGTCCGGACCAAAACAGCACCACCTGGTCATCAGAGCCAGCCTTCGTGAGCCATGATTCCAGAGCTATAATTATGTTTCTCTGGGTCGCCTCCTCATTGACCAGCAGTCTCATATGACCTTGGTTCCATCCCAGATTTCTGAGCAGGCGCGCAAACGCCTTCGCATCATCATCTGCAAAGATCAGATGGGTCAAATCATTCCGGCCTGCATACTTGTACTCCGAAATTCCGATGATAACCGCCCACTTCTGAGACTGTAAATACATGGGCTGTAACTCTTTTTCTATTTTAGAAATCCTTAAATTGTCTGTGGATTGTGTTTGAGGAGAAGGCTCAATCAAAACCGCACCGTTGCTGGAAGAAACCACTTCTGTTTGACTTGCATTCTCTGGCTCTAGCGTGAAATGATACCGGAAGTTCCCTGGACCTCCTGGACAGTATTGTAGCTCTGAATCATGATAGCCGTCTTTTCGCACCTGAAAGTATCCTTCGGCTAAGAACCCGAAATCGCTATGACTATAAGGAGTCAGTCCATAAGCAGTTCTTTTCAATTTATCCTCTGACCGGCCAAAATAAATGCTTGCACCGGGTGGGTCGGATGTAATTTGTCTGTATGTAGGGCCACAGCCAAAAGGCACCAAACACAAAACGATTAGAATGAAATATTTCATCTGTAATAAAACCCGCCTGTTGCATCATTGTAAATGAGTTGTAAAAAAGCTTGCAGGTGGCAACTTCTCGCCTGTTTGAGTTTTTGCCGAGAAAGTATATATAAGGATTTATTTTCCACCTTATATTATTCATAACAGGCGGTTACAAGCTTGTCCAATAAAATAATCTCTATTGCATTCTGATTTCTTTCATCCCTCTTTTTTTCATGAGGTCACTCCTGGATATCCTTCTCACTCATTTCTATGCCCACGTCAGGAATGGAAAAGCAGCCCTGCCTGCCATCTCGCAGTGGGTCTATGAGTCCATGGCGGGCCACAGATTTCTTCCACAGGAAATCATGGCCTGTTTCTGGATACTCATGTTAATTCTACTTATCCCTGTTTCAGTTGTCATCTGGAGCAAAGTAAGTAAAAACGGACGAGCCGGGGGTTAGGGCCTCGTGGAAAATTCAGATGATCAGGTTTATAGTGAATCCAATGAGTCACGGCATTTCCAGTTCCCTAAAGACGGATCAGCGGTTTTCCGTAAAAATAAATCGGGACCCACAATGAGAGTATTAAGAGCAAAAATGAAATAAGAATTGTAAAGAACCCATAGATTTTTTTTGTGCCGCCTTTGCAGGAACTGCGGATCACTCCGGACAGGGCCACCGCATTATAGATGACAAATATCAGGCCGAGAGGCATGCCCACCACAGGGCCTGAGCTCATACTGAGAACCTTGGATCATAGATGAAAGAAAAACATGCATGCGAGCCATACCGCAACATTCGCTATCCAGAACGTATGCGCCAGTTTCAGTTCACCGCGCCACAATTTGGAATAAAACTTAAACATGGGTTTTCCTTCTATTGTATTGTGTCAAATCGATCATTCCTCCCAGATTTAGGCCGTACCCACACTGTTTTTTGTTGAGTTTTTAATTTTAAATAAAGCATTATCGGCTAAAATCAATACCTCCTTTTTGGTCTCTGCATCCTCGGGATAAGTTGCAATTCCAAAACTTGCCGTAATTCTGGCGGGCTCTGCTTCTGATTTCAGATAGGTTGACTCGTTGATCGCAAAGAGGATGTTTTCACAGTGTTTTACCGCCTCGGGTTTACTTCTGCCGGGAAGGATGATTATATATTCATCCCCGCCGTATTTTATCAGAATATCCTCTTTCCAAAGATTGCTTGTGATGGTTATACCGATTTCTTTTAATAATTTGGTTCCAAGGAGATGGCCGTATTTGTCCACAATGGATTTAAAATTATCAATGTCCATAAAAACGACGGAAAGTTGTGTTTTTTGATCTGTTTTACTGAAAAATTCATCTAATATCTGGTGGAGAAAACGGGAGTTATACAGGCCTGTATACTCATCCATTATACTCATTTTCCTGATTTTATCGACATACCGGGAATTTTCGATTGCGATTGCCGCATAATCCGTGAGGATGGTTAAAATGGGGAAATCCTCTAATTCAAAAATCTTCATGTCCCTGACATTGACGATTTCAATAACTCCCAGACTCTTTCCACGGAAAATAAGTGGCAGACAAATTACCGACCGGGTGATAAAGCCGGTATGAAGATCAACCTTTCTGTTGAACAGGGGGGAATCATTAACATCCGGTATGAATACTGCTTTGCCGGTTTCTGCGACATGGGGGGCTATCCCTTCGCCTGGCGACAGATATAATCCATTAAATAACTCCTGCTTAAGACCCACTACAATTTCAAAGGTCAGTTCGCCGGATTCTTCATTTTTTAAAAGTAACGACCAGTTCTGTGCTCTGATGAGTTGACTGACCTTAAGCATAATCAGTTCCAGAATTTCCTGCAGATTCAACGTCGAAGTTAATAATTTGCCAACTTCAAGACATGTCTTTAGCGTGTCGGTGGGGTTCGCAGATACATTTGATGCGGGGTTATGATGATCCGTCATGAGTCGTTCCTGTGTTTTTCGCTAAAAAAATAATATAAAAGTGTTAATGGTTCTTCAATCAGAACGTAACATCGACTGCTCAGTCGATTCGAAAAAACGACTTGATTTTGGCAATCATGCTGGTGGAGGAAGCAGAGGCTGCGACGATCCGGCCGGCTTCCTCGGCCAGCTCATTCTGTCGTTCGGCCAGGATCTCACCCAGCTGGACAGAAATAGAAGGATTTTCGGTTAAAATATTAGAGAAATTTTCCTTGTCAATTATGATAACCGAGGTATCTTCCACGGCCTGTACCGTGGCAGTATGCGGTTCGCCGGTCAAAAGGCTCATCTCGCCAAAAAATCCGCCGGTGTCAATGGTTGCAATTCTTTTCTCCTGCTTTCCATGTTTTCTGATGTAAACCCCGCATAACCCCGAGCGAATGATATAAAGGGAATCTCCTTGATCATCCTGACGAACAATGAATTCTCCGGAACCATAATCGATAATTTCCGAACGTTCTGCGATCCGGGTCAGGAGTTCTTCGGACAGGGATGAAAAAATCGAGACGCGCTTAAGCAATCCTTCAATATCAAAAGAACTTCTTTGTGCAGCCAATTTTTTGGCATGAAAGCGCCTTTCTATGTGGCTGTGATGAACATCGCGGATTGGAAAGGGAATTTTGATGTTGTTGCGACGAAGCGCATACCAGAGTTTCGTATTTATGTCGGACTTGATTCTACGTTCATCGGCAAAATTATTATGGTAAAATCGAATTTCATAGGTAATGGCAAAATCATCGAAACTGACAAGATAAATTTCCGGCGAAGGTATTTCCAAAACCTGGGGATGCTGGTTTATGATTTCTAAAACAACTTTCCGAACCGTGTTGGGGGGTGCTCCGTATTCTAACCCGATGTTCATTCGAGAGACAATCCTTCGAGTGGGTTTCGAATAATTCAAAAAGCTTTTATTGGTTATTTCTGCGTTGGGGATATAAACCAAAACATCTTGACGGGTAAGCAGTCGCGTGGATTTCCAGGTAATACCGATCACCTGGCCGCAATTTTCCCCAAGTTTAATCCAATCTCCCAATGCAAAAGGACGTTCGATTTGCAGCAAAAGACCGGAAATAAGGCTGCTCAATGTTGTCTGGGCAGCAAAACCCACGACAACGGTCAAAACCGCTGAGGTTGTGAGTATGCCGGTAAGATTAATATTACTTTTAAAGCGAAGCACAATAAAAAAAAGGATTGCATAACAGGTAATGAGTATAAGGTCACGGGTAATAATGGGAAGCTCTTTTTTTTTTCTCAGGCGGAGAGGCAACTCGACAAAAAGAAAAAAAGTTAACCGGGCGACTGCCCAGGATAGAATAACAAAGGACGCAAGGTGAATCCATGGTGCCCAATGCGCCGTCCATCTCAGATTGCGGGTAATCGATAGGATGATACGTGTAATCAGATAAAGGATGATAAGCCCGATGGGAATGTCGGGTATTTCCCGGAACCGTTTGGATATAATAACGTATCCGCTGAGTAAAACCACAGCAATGAGGATTTGCCAAAAAACAGTATCAAACAAAATATGCCCCTTTCAAACAGATCATATTTTCAAAATTCGCTGTTAAAGATTGCTTTTTTTATTCCTCAACCCAAAAGATCCTATCCGGCTGTCTGAATTCGTCTACAGTTCCGTTTCCGTCCAAATCTATTTTCATAATAAGAATGGGTTTCAACATCCTTTCCAGCAGATTAACCCCCTTGAGTGTATCTTCTATTTCTGCTAATTCTTCATCCACTCTATCCAAGCCTTTTTTTCTTACCAACTTTCTCGATAACCCGGCTATCTCAGCCATGTTTTCGAGTTCCAGCTCCGCTAACTTAATATCCGCTTCATCATCGTCTTTTGTATTTACCGATTTTTCCATGGCGCCGGCTTTGAGCAAAGCTTCCAGCTCCGCCAGCTCTTTTTCCATTATCTCGGCCACTTTTTTCTTTGACCTCTGCTGGATATATGCTCTGCTTTTTTTTATCATGTCCTCAAGTTCCAGCTCCGTTGATTCAAACTCTTTTGAAACCGAATCATTTATTCCAAAGACTTTTATCTTATCCGGCTCCTGCGTCATAATGGCTTTAAGCCGTTCGCTTAATTTTTCCGACGGTACATTCGCCTTGGCGGATACCGCCTTTCGTGATCTTAACATCCTTATATGTGACATGAATGGCAATTTCCCCCTGATTTTGTCCTGCAGTCCTGGGATCAGAGTCGAAACAAAGATTGAAGTTACCTGAACGCGTGGCCTTTATTTCAAATCGAAGGTTTTCTGAAGTATTAATCCATGCGCATGCTTCCGGGACCTTATCAGAAGAAGGCACGTAAAAATAAGTGCCGGGTATATTTCCTTCTATTTCATCGATTGTATCTTTCCGGCCTTCTTCAGTTACGCCAACATGGTTGCCGTGAGGGTCATAGATATGCAGGTAACCCGGACTACCGAAGTATACCCAAAACGACGATTTCGCCGGACTGTTTCCCCATTTTATGGGGTCCTTCCATTTATCCTGCACTCCCGGGCTTGCCGGGCCTCTATAGCCCCAAAATAAAACCTTGACATCTCCCCATCTTCCGTTCCAGTATATCCAGCTTGATCCCGGCATATCACTGATGTCCTCAAGTATGTATTTTTGTTTTTTTCCACCAACGGTGTCCATAATATCTTCAGGATACAAAACCATTCCATTTTCCGAAGTTTTATCCCGGAAAACGCCCACTTTTCTCCATATTTTCCCAACGGCGTGATTGCCGCCGGCCGGCCAGTTTCCATGACTTCCTTTGGCAACGAAAACTTTAGGATGGGTTCCGTTTATCTTGCTGATGTTATCCCATGCGGTCACAGATCCACTGTGATGGTGCGAAGTCGTGACCTGGTCGGGTCCGTGTCTATTTTTGGCATAACGGATTTGGAGGAGTTCCCAGTCCCCTTCGTGATCATTATGCCAGTCGTTAAAGGGATAGAACAGCCAGTATTGGAGTACAATATGAGTAGAATTTTTCTGGGGATCTATCCGTCTTCCGCAAACTTTAAAGGGAAATCTTTTAAAGGTGGTATCTATACTTTTTAAGGAATTTACAGCGTCATGATAGGGATCTATATTTCGCATATCCAGATAGAGCTTATCACTGTTATTGGATAATAGATCTTTAGAGCCAACCGGCATAGGAACTGTCCGTTTATTTCTCATCTTTTTCAAATCGGCATTATATAGCATGCTGTTGATTCCCCAGGGATACACTTTTTCTTCGGGATGGAAGTATAAAACAGGTGCGTATTTTTTCAAAAGATCCGATCCGGTGATTTCGCCGGAAGCGGCAAGTGTATTTAGAGACATGAAAATGAGGATGAAAAGAGCGGCCGGCACCGTCCAGGATACAGTATTGCCATACTCTTGACAGAGTTTTCTTAAAACAGACCCATCCTTCATTTGATACGCCTTGTTTCCTGCAGGATTTTCTGTATAAATATAGTATGATATCAGCAAATTACGCGATATGAATACCAGCACGATATCATAAAAACAATCTACATCATCTAATATTTAAACGTCAATAAAGAATACATTTTATAATTGTAATCAAGTGGCCTGAAAATATTTTTTCCCCCGGTTTAATTTAATCAAAACCGCTTGACTTTTTTCCATATTTAAGCAGGTTCTTTTATATATGGTTAGGATATTTGGCAGAGCTTTGCCGTAATAAGAAACCGTTGAGAAGGCCGCAACCAGGGAGGATGCAGATGTTGAGTTTAAACAGAGTTGGCTTGTTATTGACCATGGTTGTATGGATCGCCTCTATCGGCTTTCGGGCTGCTCATGCTCAAGACCGGGGGATCATCGTAAAAATCCGAGCGGAGGATAGCATCAGCGCCCCGGTGACCGAGACGCTTAAACTCTATGATAAAAGCTATGCGTTGGTTATCGGTATCGATACGTATACGAGCGGATGGCCTCCGCTTCATAATGCCGTATCAGATGCCCGTGAGGTGGCAACCGAATTGGAGAACCGCGGATTTGAGGTTATATTCAAGAAAGATCTTAAATCAAATGAACTTCAACAAAGCCTGAAGAATTTTTTTGCGATCAAGGGGTCCGATCCGGAGGCCAGGCTGTTTCTTTGGTTTGCCGGCCATGGACACACCATCAAGGGTGAAGGCTTTCTGGTTCCGGTCGATGCACCGCAACCGATCTCACCGGAGTTTAAGTTGAAAGCAATCCATATGCGTGACTTTGCCGGGTTCATGCGGCTGGCAGAATCCAAACATGTATTCGCCATTTTCGACAGGTGTTTTGCTGGCACCATTTCTGAAGCCCGTGCCGGAGCCGTTCCGGCCTCGATTACCCGGGCAACTACCCTGCCTGTCCGCCAGTTTCTCAGTTCGGGTGACGCCAATCAAACCGTTAGCGACGACGGTGCGTTTCGAAAGTTGTTCCTGCGCGGAATACGGGGCGAAGAGCGGGCCGATGCCAACAGAGACGGCTACCTTACCGCCAGTGAGATGGGCATGTATCTCTCCGACCGGATCACAAATTTAACGGAGCAGGCCCAAACCCCCCGCTACGGTAAGCTCCGTGACCCTGATTTTGACCGGGGCGACTTTGTTTTTCTTTTGCCCGGCCACCTGGCGCCGGAAAGTGAAACGGCACGTCTGTCTTCCGTGGTTCCAACCGGTGAGGACGCCATGGTCGAAATAACTTACTGGGCATCGGTGGCTGCCAGTGAAAGCCCCGCTGATTTTGAGGGCTACCTTCAAAAATATCCCAATGGTAATTTTGCGGCCGTTGCACATAAAAAGATCGAGTCTCTCAATGCACGGAAAACTGGCGATCTTAAAGAAAAACGAAAAGTTGTGGCGCCGGAGGTAAAGAGCGAAGAACAGGCAATTCCCTTACAAATATCGTCCGCTCAGGAAATCTCTGAAGCGGGGGGGGGCAAACAGGACGAATGGGCACCAAAAGCACTTTCTCAAACGAAACCTTCCTTTAAAATCTCGGCCCAGGAAGAGCTGGGTAATTTATTCATTTCAGGAGCAGAACTATCTGCAATATCTCCAAAAGATTCGGCTTCGGCCTCAGAAAAGATTATCCAGGAAACAGGAGAGGGCCGTGTCTCCGCCAATGCCTGGCAGTTCAGCAATCCACAGGGAGACGGTATGTATAAAATTGATGGCAAGTGGATTCACATGCGGGCCAACGGAGGGCGCAATATCTGGGACTGCAATCGCGGACAGGCGCCCATGCTGACGGTAAAAGCACCCGTAACCCAAACATGGACAGAGCCTGGGTGAGGTTCGAAATGCCGACACCTACAGTTTCTTCTTCAGGTCACCTTTTAAGAAACAATGGCAGGAACTGGGCTCTGTTTTAACAACGGTCAAAGACGGATTCAATCGGATCGGCATGATTAGCAAGACCTGGGCGGGCAATCCCGTGAGTGTTAGTTTTTCTGATTTTAAGGTGGCGGTGGGCGTAGCAGGAATCCGGCAATGGATGCCGTCCTATTTCACCCGGCTGGAAAACGGTGAGTCGGAAGTCTTTTCCGGGATAAAGTTCTCCGATTTCGAGTGGAGTGATCCCCAGGGCGACTCCATGCATCAGATTCTTGGTAACACTGTGCTTATGAAGGCGAACGGGGAACATAACATTTGGGACTGCGACCGGGGACTGGCCCCCATGTTGACGGTTGAAGCACCGCCGCGGGAAACCTGGATCGCCCATGTCAGATTTCAGATGCCGGAACGTGTTGGAAACAGCCATGTGGGTATAGTCTTATGGAATGGCAACGAAGACAAACCTGCATACGCCCTTTATTTTGGTCCGGCCGGGACCAATGACGTTGTTATTTCCGGGTCTTATCGGGATGACTGTACTGGTGCTCATTACGATCTTGCAAAGATCCCAGACAACGCGGGTGAGTTTCTGATCAAATATGAAGGAACCTCCGGCTTGCTTCGGGTTGCAAAGACAGGAACCACGTTTCGGTTCTGGGTTCGGTTGGCCGGGGCGGACGCATGGCAGGATCTCGGTAGTATTCTGACCACGGCCAAAGATAATCTGAATCGTGTTGGGATGATTGTTAAAACCTGGAGCGCGCAACCGGTTGAAGTCACATTTTCCGACTTCACCATACTGCCCGGCGGCTGGCGTTAGGAGATTCGATGGTAACCGGGATTCTTATGAACGGATTTCTTTATGATAAAACTCCCGGGAACCCAATGAAAATAGAAGCGGATAGGCCGATGATAATATGTGAAATTGAAATTCCGATGAGCGTTTTATGACGTCCATATTGCCACCCCCAGAAAAGTCCGGGAATAAAGGCTACCAGAGCAAAACTGATGGAGATGCGAAGATGGGTCATACTGAACATAAGATTTGAAATAACAATGGCAGTCAAAGTTCTATATTTGCCTGTCAGGAAATTTTGAAAGGAAGATTGAAAGCATCCCCTGGCGATAAATTCCTGCACAGGGGCGAACAGCGAATAGGCTAAACAAGTGATGATGAGGCCGATTTTGCTTAGTTTTAAATGTTGTCCCAGGGATATCAACGGATATTCCTGCATGCCGGAGAGCCGGGTCAGGTAAACCCATTTCAGAACGTATAAGAATAGTAGAATAGGGACCAGAAACAGAATAGACTCCATCACCGATTGGCGCCAGTTATCCGTAGTGAGACCGTACATACTAAAGGGATAACCACCTTTTTTAATAACAAAAAAAGACATTGCCGCAAACAGGAAGATAATGTTTACGCTAACTACCGTAGTTGTTGACGCCGCCTTGGCCCAAGATGCAATAACCTGTAGAGAGAACACATACAAACATATTCCCACCAGCAGCATGCAGATGAGAATTCCCATAGAGACTCTGGATTTTTCTTCGGCCAGCTGTATTCGTAAGGAACGTACCGTCATTTCGTTGGTCTGACGTAAGCGCTCACTCATTTCACAACTCAGATTGCTTTTGATCTTGGAATAGGCGGATTCTTCGGCCGCTGAAAGGGATTGTAGTTTGTCATTTTTAAGCAGTAAAAGGGAACAATCCGAAACCGCCCGGACAGAAGCCGAACGAGGTTTGCAATCCAGAACCGGCATTTCACCGATGCTGTCGCCCGGTGACAGTGCTGACAGCCGATGTTCATAATCAATCCCGGGTTCTTTCTTAAAAACTTCTGCGGTACCACTTTTTATGAAATAGAGTTCTGATGCGGGATTTCCCTCCATAGTTATTATTTCTCCTGCCTTGACATGCACTTCTTCCAGCACTTGGATGACCTCTTCAAGCTGGTCATTGGACAACCCCTTGAACATTGGGTTATTTGCCAGGAAAGACAGGTTTTTCCGTAAAAAGTTTACCATTATTGCCTCCTGCAAAAAACCTGCAGTATCGTTGACAGTCACCGATCGTATAAGTATTTTTCAGGCGGTTGGATTAATTATGATGGTAAAGTGCAATTTTCAGAAAGTGGAGATACCCGTAGATTCATATAATCGGTATAAAAAGGTTTTGCTCAAGGATCTATCCTCATAGAACTCATAATCAACGGTATAATGTCCCCCCTTGTTGTGCCAGACTCTATCATGATATTGCTTTATCTCCCGGATAACTTCTGCTGACGAAGTTCCGAGGACCTTGACATTTAATTCCAGATTGAAATTTTCGATGTTTTTTCTCGTCAGATTCGCCGATCCTAATAGAGCCACAGCGCTACCGTTCTGTTTTTCAACCAGAGTGAGTTTGGTGTGAAACTGCTCCCCATGGGTATGGTACCACCTGATCTTTATCTTGCTGCATGATTTTTTCATCAATTCACAGGCCACAGGCTGATTGGGAATGCCGTTTTTCTCACGGCCGAACGCATCCTTGCTCGGGTCAAGAATGATTTTTACCTCCGCGCCGGCTTGGGCAGCCTTCAACAAAGCTTTTATAATATCTCTGTCCGAGAGGTAAAACACTGCCATGAGAACACGGTCACCCGGTCCGAGGCCCTCGAGCTGTCGAATCAGTTCGTCTTGAATCTTTTTTTCGGTCACCAGGAATAAATACACACAATTGGTTTGAACGGGATTTGCACTATCCTCATATTCAAAGACAACATCATGTAATTTTCCACGGGAGAATGCGGCAATCGATTTTTCGGCAACATAGACCTCCCGACAAAAGTCGCCGGTAATCTTCAAGGCAATATTGGAGTGAGCTGAGCTTCCGTCGTGGGGATTGGCGGAGGTAATGACACTTGTCCACTGTTCCCTGTCATCCGTCAAAACAACCTTCCGGTGATTTGCCTTGTAATTCAAGAGAGCCAGGTATGATCTTAGCGTTACGCCCGGCTCATTTTCGCTGAAAGGATGTTTGAAAATACCCCCGCTGTCGGAGTTGCCAAACCATTGTATGAATATTCTCCAAATGGGGGAATACAACAGGTTGCTGTCACGTAATTTTTTAAGATCCGTGTAGATAACATTGATTCCGGCTTCCCTCATTAATTCGATCTCTTTGGATTTTACCCCGCCATACACATTATTCACCGGATCGGTGATAAAGTCTATTTTTATCGACGGAATCAGTTTTTTCTTCTCTACGAGTCGGGTCATGAGCTCAAAACAAAGCCTGCGGTAAGCTTTTTCTGCCTTGCCCTGATATGAATTGAAGAGAAACATGTCAATTAGAATGTACTTGCGGGCGTTATCAATCAGATTAAAAATCGTGTCAAAAATTTCCTGTTCATGTAAGGTGTTTCCAAGAGTATTTTTATACGTTAAATCCACGAGGAATTCTATATCCCCGGCACCAGCACAATATCCTTTGCTTTGGTAATCAATACCATCAGGTAAGGCCTTGAATGAGTGAACACAGCCTGAGAAGACAAACCATAGAGAGAAGACAAACCATAGAGAGAAGAGTAACACTGTCAGTTTGCGATCGGCTTTAACGGGTTGCACGCTTAACTCCCTATTCTATGGAATCAGGAATAGCGGGTCCTGTTAAGAAGAGCTTGAGAAAGTTTTCCGGTCAAGTTTTGTTCCTTTATTTCATACGATAGTAGACAGTGGTCAGTGGATAACCACTCGAATAATCAAAGAAGGTTAACTTATTTTCCTGCAAAGAGTAGCTCACGATTCTGTTTAAGCCCATCATGCTATAGACGACAATTTGATTCCCCTGCAAGGTGTAGCTGCCCATATCCATTACAGAGTTGCCTAAAGAGATCCTATAGCTGTTACCTTCTATAAAAACGATGGTTCCATCCTGGCTCTGCCACACACCGTTCAGATTGCTACGGGGTATGCCACCATGTGCAGGGTAACTTGGTGGAGGGTGCGAGAATCGCTCATCAGAGTCCGGTTGCCCTGTTACTAATCCCATCTGCAACTCCAACAAACCCTCATGATCTTTTACGACTTCCAAACCCCGGTTCACATAAGTCTTTGCTTTGGACAAGTTTTCCTCATCAAGAGCTTGCGTTGCCAAGTCCAAATATTTGTCGGCTATCTCGTGAAGCCCCTCTCGGGCATCCGGATTGTCCGGGTCTATGTTCAGCACTTTCTGATATAATTCGCGGGCATTATTTCCCCTGGGGCTGGTCAACCGGGAGGTGGCCAGATGCCCTTTGGCCTGCTGTAACCATGTATCTATTTGTTGCGGAGATACTCTTGTATCCGGGGTTGCTTTTACCTGTGTAGCTGGCTTTGCTCTGATTTTGGCCAATGCAGCAAAACGGCCATTGGGATACTGTTTCAGATAGGCGAGGTAATCGTCCGGGTTGGAACTGTCTTTAATAGAGTTCCAGAAGGTAAGTTCAAAGGTGTCCGGGTTGACCGATTCAGCCGTTGAACCGGGAATGGGTGGCTTTTGGACGAGACGGGAGAGTGATTTTGGCACGGGCATGACGAATACAAAGTCTCCTTTGTCCAAATGAGGATTTCGAATTTTACCATATTGTGGATGCTGGCAGTTATGGGAATAATTAACTACTTGTTTCTGCAGGAATTCTCCCAGTTCCATGCCCGTGACATACCCATCCTTATCCGCATCGGCATTTCCTTTCAGAGCCGCGATGAATTGCTGGCGAAAAACACTTTTATCCGGGACATTCTCCTCGGCACTCCCGGAAGTGATGAATTGGCGTACGGGCTTGGCCGTTTTGTAAGTGATGTTGTCGGGGGCCGCCCTTGATAAAGAGAAAATGGAACCGGAAAAACAACTGTCGAAGATGAACAAGGCATGTTTTGACTGGATGCGTTTGGCAAATACCTCAATTTCCTGCATATCCATCGCTTTTACGGTGAAGCCCTGAGGATCACGACTGGGGTTCGGTGCATCCACCGGCACAATATAGCCCATATCTTCGCCGTAAGCCAGCTTGCGCGTATGACCATGACCGGCAAAATAAAACAGCAAGCGATTTTCGACGGTTTGGCCATACCGATTGATGAAATTTAAAAACGCTTGGTTCAACTTCGTTCTTGTGGGATTGGTAACAGTTTCTACGTTAAATCCATGTTCCTTTAAAACAAGGCATACTTCCCTGACATCCTGCTGAACACCCGGCAATGGAGGCCATCCTTCATTATAGTTACTGACACCGATAACCAAAGCATGGCTTTGGTGATATAAACCGACTTCCAGCCCCTGGGCGTCGATTATCTTCACAACATTGATACCGCGTTCTGCCGCATATCCGTCGGTAGTCAGGATGCAGAGCACCAGTAAAAAAATGATGCTTCCGGCCACACATTGAAATCGCTGTTTCATATTGCAGTTGTTTCCCTATGCCGTTTTTCAGACATGCAAATAAGCATAATGCCAATTCAGCGATAGAAAGTCTCTTTTTGTCATGGAATATAGAAAAATAAGCCTGTTATGTCAAATAAATCATAATATCTGAAATTAAACTTTATCCGCCATTGTATTCCAGCGGATTTAGTTCACTTCAAACTCTTGCAGAGATTCTTAAGGCAGTGCCGGAAAACTCCGGCCTGCTCTACGAGCTGTAGTTTCTGCGAACTGCAAGTCCGCCTGTAAGCTATAGGGATGAAAGAGGGGCCGGTGGCCGATCTTCCATTCTGACAGCACAAACAGATTGCCATTAAAAACCTATATTTTCGATAAGTTGTAGAACTATCGATACATCAGATTATTTGCCGGGGACGAGGGAAGGCTTACATGAAACGCATCTGATTTTTGGGGATAGCGGTTCGGAGCAGGGCGGTGAGGCATTTTCCAGGGCCAGGGCCTCAGCATTTTTTTCGCAAAAACAATCGGGCTCATACGTCCATCCCTTTTCCAGGCGTCTTTCTTCTTTTTTAAGAACAGCATAAACGTATATCCCTGCCAGGGGAGCGATTACCCTTGTTTTGCAGTCGAAGGTTTCGTAAATATCCTGGAGCAGAGAATTCATTTTTGCGGCCATTCGTTTGTTTGTCCGGAATCGTTTCTTCATGGCCCAGACCGCAGCGGCGTAAGTTGTTCGGAGCGGCTTGACTTCCCGTGCAAAACGGTCTCGAATCCGCTTGTCCGGGTCGTCTTTGTATCTTTTCCAGCCCTTTAATAGGGTTCGGATCAATCGGGCAATACTGGGACCGTTGACCTCAAAATCACGCTGGAAAGCGTCGAGAATGAATTGTTCTTCCCGGCCGTTTGGAATGTGTTGATGACGGTAATTAAAGCGATACTGCCCATGGCTGTCGGCCAGCGGGAATTCCGATTCGGGCAAAAGGGTTCCATGTTTTTGATGCGCTTCATACAGCGGCGTCCCGGGAATCGGGGTGTACAGCATAAACTGATGAAAATCCGTATGATGGCTAAGGGCGTGGTCGATGATACGATGGATGTTGTCGGGGGTATGGTTTTCCAGGCCGATAATCGATGATCCCAGAACTCGAATTCCATGGGATTGAAGACACCGGACCAGAGACAACGTGTCTATATTTTTGAGCTTGGAATATTGGCTTTGTTTGCCTTCCAGTCCCATCCACACCCAGGATATTCCCATCTCCACCAGTTGCTCAATGGTATAAGATTTTAGTACCCGGGCCGAGCTGAAAACATACAGTGACCAGCTTTTATTGTTTTTTTGCATCAACTCAAGAAGTCGCAGCGCTCTTTTTCGATGAAGGAGAAAATTTTCATCCATGGTAAAAAAAGATTGAACGTTGAGTTTTTCTTCCAGCTGACACATGACGGAAAACAGCTCATCGCCGGTTGGGTAAAAATTGATAAATTTGCCCTTGCCGCCGAATAATGCGGACGTCGAACAAAAATTACAGCCCACGGGACACCCCACGGAAGGAACTAAGACAGCGGCGGTATCGCCGGGCTGGTCTCGAAGCGTAATCCCCAGGATTCTGGCGCCGAATCCGGAATAGACCATGGGATGCCTTATGGCGTCGGTTGTATTTTGTCCCAGAAAGGCGCGAAACCATTGAACCCCCTCTCCCTTCACGATATGATCCGCGTCAATGATTTCGTTGAGACCGCCTTTATTGGCCACATGTCCTCCAACGACAATCGTCGCTTTTGGCAGGAATCTTCTGACCAGTTCACACATTTTTTTCAGTTTTCCGATATTGGGTATAATGGAACTGATGCCGACGATGTCGTAGGAATGATATTCGATTTCGCGAATAAAACGGTCCAGGGACGGAAAATCGAGAAGGGTGCACGGCGCTTGGATATTGCTCTGAATTAACATCAACCCGAAGCTGCGATGAAACATTCGGAGAGAAAAAGCGCCCTGAAGCCTTGTGACCTGGTTATGATAAAGTTCCATGGGATTGATTTTCCGGCTTCCGTATTTGTCATTTTGGGCATATGGCCCAAAGACGCTGGATAGTAACACGCGGGCACGGGTGCCGAGTGGATGGACAGATGGTGCAGGTTTCATAATCTATATCCTGAATTTTAGGGGTGTATGACCAAAAATCGTCATTTTTCACGGGTCTCTTTGATAATATAGTGTAATAGCAATGGTTGAAAAATTACACGGGTCTTTTTTGGTTTTACAAAAGTTTTACAAAGCCCAGATAAATTTGTTATATAAATTCATTAATAAATAACCGGGGAAAGAGGGTGTAAATCAAGATTGTTGGTGATTTAGCTCAAGCAATCCAGGTTTTAGGTGTCAGTGTTCAGGTGTCAGCTCTTACGTTCGTCCTCCTGACACCCGACACCTGAAACCAGACCTTCGAATTCCGATGGAAAGTAATAAATGACCGCTGTTAACCAACATCAATGAATCACACACGGGGAACGGGTCATTTTTAAAGACATCTATGATGTTTAGAAAATTGCTTTCCGATGTCTCCCAAAATATTTTCATTAAAAAACGGTTGGTTACCAAATGGAACGGGCAATAACTCGAACAAAATGGTTTTTTCATCCCGTTTTTATCTTTATTTTTTCCATCGTAGCGCTGGCCACATCCCTGGTATTGTACATCTACTGGTATATGGAAGTCAGCACAGGGCTCAAGGAGGTTGCGGGAAGATTCAACCTGGACCCCGGGCAGTTTTTGGAATCCGATACCTGGGTGGTTATTCTGGTACTTTCGATTCTTGTCGGAATCATTCTGGTGGGGATTTTTATTATTTTTGTGTACAATCAAAAAATAATACAACTCTACCGGCTGCAAAACAATTTTATAAATAATTTTACCCATGAGCTTAAAACTCCGGTTACCTCGTTAAAACTTTATCTGGAAACATTTACAAAATACGAACTTGCCCGTGATGAGCAGTTAACGTATCTTGATTACATGGTTCAGGATGTGGGACGGCTTTCGGAAAATATCCACCGCATTCTGAATCTCGCAAGAATTGAGAGCAAGATTTATGCTGAAGAATTTGTTACAGCGGATCTTGTGGCCACGGTTGAGCAATTTATTAAAGATAATGACCATATTTTTCAAAATTGCAAAATCAATATTCATAATCCTTCAGGACGCTCCTTTGCATATCGTATTAACTTGTCTTTATTTGAGATGCTTTTGATGAATCTTATGATCAATGCGGTTAAGTATAATGACTCGGAAAAACCAACGATAGATATTATTTTTAAGTTGTATCATCGCAGATTGCATATACGATTTGAGGACAACGGGATCGGCATTGAAAAGACGGAACTCAAAAAAATTTTCAAGAAATTTTATCAGTCAGGCCGGGCGGATGATATGACAGCCAGAGGGAGCGGGCTCGGATTGCACCTGGTGCAGAATATTGCACGGATTCATAAAGGAAAAGTCGTTGCTCAAAGCGATGGGTGCGGGAAAGGGTCGGTGTTTACTGTAATACTTCCTTTTAAATCTTGACGGCTTTGTAAAAAATCCAATTTCTGCGTTGTACTTCATTCCGTGTTTACTACGGCGTACATGAGTGCGCCTCATTCCACGAAATTTGCGACGCCTTGAACTTGAATTTTGCACAAATCCGAGACTTCCATTGATACAAGAAGGCTTTTATGAAACGGATTGAAAAAAAACGTATTTTGATCGTAGAAGATGAGCGTCATATCGCAGAAGGTTTGAAACTGAACCTGGCGCTTCAAGGGTATGATGTCGTGATAGCTCCGGACGGGGCTTCGGGCCTTAATCAATGGAAGAAATGGCAGCCCGACCTGATCATACTCGATATAATGCTTCCCGGTATTGACGGGTTGTCCGTTCTTCAAAGCATACGTCTTGAAGATGAACGGATTCCGATTCTGATATTGTCTGCCAAAAGCGCTGCAGATGATAAGGTTAAAGGGCTTTCGTACGGTGTGGATGATTATCTTGCAAAGCCCTTCGACCTCGAGGAGCTTTTGCTGAGGGTGGAACGCCTTTTGACCCATGCATCCTGGTATCGCAAGAATGGCGGCCCGGACGAAACCGATCCTTCTTCATTGACAAAGACCTATATGTTTGGCGGCAACCGGATCGATTTTGAATTGTCTGTTGCCTGTTGCAAATGCGGTGAAATATGTCTTACCGAACAGGAGGTCAAGCTTTTGAAGCTGTTTATCGCCAATAAGGGAAAACCCATTTCAAGGAGCAAGCTGTTGGGAATCGGCTGGGGATATACAGGGAGTATGACCACACGGACCGTGGACAATTTTATCGTTAGGTTTCGGAAGTATTTTGAAAACGATCCAAAAAAACCGGTTTATTTTAAAAGCGTCAGATCAGTGGGCTATATTTTTGATCATGATTCGAATGAATAAAACCACCTAAAATTGTGGTGCATTATCATAAAAGTTAAATCTTAATTGAATGAGGAGGCCATATGGCATTAACCGCAATCAATCCGGCAAACGGCAATAAGATCAAAACATACAAAAAAACAACCGCAGAGAAAATCCATAACCGAGTGAAGACCGCCCATGAGGCGTTTACCATCTGGAAAAAAATGACATTTCTCCAACGAGCCGAATTAATGAGGAAAGCTTCTCAAGTACTAACCAGTAACAAGGAAGAATATGCGAAAATGATGGCCCTTGAAATGGGAAAGCCCATTCGTCAGGGTCGTGCTGAAATCGAAAAATGTGCCTGGGTGTGCGAATACTATGCCGACAATGCTTCAAAAATGTTGCTGCCCGAGATAATTGACACCGACGTCGGCAGCTACTTCGTATCGTTTCAACCTTTGGGTATTATCTTTGCGATCATGCCGTGGAACTATCCTTTCTGGCAGGTTTTTCGGTTTGTCGCTCCGGGATTAATGGCTGGCAATTCGGTGGTATTGAAACACGCCTCCAATGTTCCTGGCTGTTCTCTGGCAATCGAAGATATCTTCAAAAAGGCGGGATTTCCTGAACACCTTTTTCAAAATCTTCTAATTTCCAGAAAACAGGTAAAAAAGGTGATAGAACATCCGCTAATACGTGCCGTGACACTGACGGGAAGCATGTCCTCCGGTCAAGCGGTAGCGGCCAAGGCCGGCAAATTACTGAAAAAAACAGTGCTTGAACTTGGCGGCAGTGATCCGTATATCATTTTGGAAGACGCTGACCTTGAGAGTGCCGTTAAAACCTGCGTTGAAAGCAGACTTCTGAACTCCGGACAAAGCTGCATCGCCGCAAAACGCTTTGTTGTCGTTGAGGCCGTCCGCCATCGGTTTGAAAGCATGTTTGTTGAGCAGATACGCATGAAAAAGATGGGAAATCCTTTGGAAGAAGACGTTGATATTGGTCCTCAAGCCCGCTTTGATCTGCGGGAAAATCTTCACCGTCAGGTAAGCCAGAGCATCATAAAAGGCGCTAAATGCCTCCTCGGCGGAGAAATTCCAAAAGGCAAAGGGATATTTTATCCCCCCACAGTTCTCAACGGTGTTCAAAAAGGCATGCCTGCCTATGAGGAAGAAATCTTCGGACCTGTAAGTGCGATTATTTCTGTTAAAGATGAAAAAGAAGCGATTCGGGTAGCAAACGATTCATGCTTCGGTCTTGGTGCGGCTGTTTTCACCGGAGATATCGAACGCGGCGAGCGAATCGCCACCTACGATCTGGAAGCGGGCAGCTGTTTTGTGAACGCTTTCGTAAAATCCGATCCCAGGCTTCCGTTCGGGGGTATCAAATCAAGTGGCTACGGCCGCGAGCTTTCACATTACGGTATTAAGGAATTCGTTAATATTAAAACCGTCTATGTGCACACACGCTAAGCTCCTAACTGAGCAGGCTGGTGAACAACCCGGCATTGTGTGCCTGGCATATCGCGCAATTACCAGGTAATGGATATTTTCTTCAGAACGAAACTGGCTCGCCCGTCAGGTCGCCGGCCACAGAAACGGAGTATCACCCTCAATCAGCCCTCAGATCCCCAGGAATGCCTGTTTTATCCGTTCGTTTTGCAGCAGTTCCCGGCCCCTGCCTTCCATGGTAATTCGACCGTTTTCCAAAACATATGCCCGGTTACAGATGGCGAGGGTCTGCTTGACATTTTGCTCCACCATGAGCAGAGTCAGTCCTTGCTTGTGGATCCTTCGGACAAGCCGGAAGATTTCCTGGGTGAGGAGGGGGGACAGGCCGAGGGAAGGTTCATCGAAAAGTACCATTTTGGGGCAGGACATAAGTCCTCGAGCGATGGCGCACATCTGCTGCTCTCCTCCGGAAAGCGTTCCCGCCATTTGCTTTTTCCGTTCCCGCAGTCTGGGGAACAGCTCGAAAATCCATTCCAGTCTCTCTTTGCGGCGCGCCTTGGCTTTGCGGCCGAGTGATCCCAGTTCAAGATTTTCGAGAACCGTCATTTCGGGGAACAACTGCCGCCCTTCGGGGACGTGGGCAATGCCCAGATCGGAGATTCGGCAGGCATGAACACGATCGAGACGTTTGTTCTCGAAAAGGATTTCGCCTGACAACGGAGAGATAAGGCTGGACACTGCCTTCATGATGGTGCTTTTCCCGGCTCCGTTGGCGCCGACGAGGACAACGAACTCCCTGGCTTCCACATGAAAGGAAACGTCCCAGAGCACCTGGATATCTCCATACCCTGCGTCAAGGCCTTTCACCTGCAGCATGATTTTATTCCTTTCCAAGATACGCTTCAATGACGGCCGGGTGGTTGCCGACTTCCGCAGGGGATCCCTGGGCGATTTCTTTACCATAATTAATGCACAGCACACGATCGCAAATGTTCATAATGACCTGCATGATGTGTTCGACGATAATGATGGTGATTCCTGAATCGCGGATTTTGCGGATAAGGAGCGACCCGTCTGTCTGTTCCTGCGGCGTAAGGCCGGCCATGGTTTCATCCAGCAGGAGAAGCTCCGGACCGGTGGCCAGGGCACGGGCAATCTCGAGCCGCTTCCGGTCTCCGATGGTGATGTCCTTGGCCGAGTAATTCTTCTTCTTTTCGAGTTCACAAAACTTCAGTACTTCCAGAGCCTTCTCATAGGCTTCATCGTTTGCCGACGTCCGGTTGAATGCGGAAGCCATGACATTGTCCATAACTGTCATTCGCCTCAGGGGCTTGGCGACCTGGAATGTCCTTCCAACGCCCAGTTTGCAGATTTTCCAGGTGGGAAGGCCATTGAGCCTTTCGCCTTTATAGAAAATATCTCCGGAGGTGATGGGGTAGAAACCGGTAATGAGGTTGAAAACCGTGGTCTTGCCCGACCCGTTCGGGCCGATCAAGCCGTATATTTCCCCTTCTTTCACCCGGAAGCTGAGGTTTTTGAGAGCCGTCAAACCGCCGAACGTTTTCGTCAAATGTTGTGTTTCGAAAAGGTTCATGGCCAGTTGCCACCAACCGAGCAAGACGGTTCCTTTTCTCTTTTGGGTCGGATCCTCACGATCTTCCGCCAGTCCCCTATGATCCCGTTCGCCAGGTAGCGGATCACAAAAATGACGAGCAAACCGAAAACCAGCACGTGTGCTTTGCTTACCCACGAAGGCGCCAGACCGAAAAAAGCGCTTCGGAAAGTCTCCTGAAGCCACACCATGATGAACGCTCCCACCGTTGGCCCCATGAGGGTCCCGACGCCTCCGATGATCGCAACCAGAATAGCCATGATGGAAACATCGTGCAGGGAAAAAACCACGTGCGGATCAATAAAAGCCATGTAGTTCATATAGAAAGCACCCGCCATGCCCGTGAAAAAAGAGCTGATCATCAGAGACAGGCTCTTGTACCGAAACGAGCTGACCCCGATGGATTCAGAGACGTCCTGGTCTTCGCGGATGGCTATGAAGTAATAGCCCCATTTTGAATCCAGTACCCGATAGATCGTATAAGTACATGCAATGGCCAGGAAAAGAGCTACATAGTAGTAGGGAAGCTTGCTCCGAAAGGTCTGAATGATCAGGATGCCTTCCATCCCTTGGGTAAGGCTCCTCCAGTCGATGGCGAACAACCGGAAGATCTCGCCGATGGCTATGGTTGCGAGGGCAAAATAGGGACCCCGAAGCCGAAAGCAGATCCATCCGATGACAAGACCCGCCAGGAGTGCGACGGGGCCTCCAAGGAGCATGCCCCACCAGGCGGAAATTCCCAGCTTGGTGACACACAGGCCAGCGGCATAAGCCCCTATACCGAAAAAAATGGCGTGTCCGAAGGAAACCTGCCCCGTATACCCGGCCAGAAGGTTCCAGGAGGACCCGATCACCACCCACATCAAGGAAACAATGAAAATGTGCCTGTAGTAGCCGGATTCGACGAAGAACGGGAAGAGAACGAGCAAGGCAACGATAATGATTGTAGGCCATCGAAACAATTTCATAACATCACCCCTGCTACACCTTGGTCAGTGTCTTGAGTCCACCCGGCAGAAAGATGAGTACCAGGAGGAAAATGACCATTGCCACGGCGTCTTTCAGAGCCATGGAGATGTAGGTAGCGCCCAATGATTCGGCCACTCCCAGAACCACTCCCCCAATGATTGCCCCGATCGTGCTTCCCATGCCGCCCAGCATGGTGATGACAAAAGCCTTTAGAGTGAAAGGCCCGCCGATGTCGGGAAAAAGATAGTAGATCGGCAGCAGGAGCGTACCCGCCGCAGCCGCCAGAGAAGATCCCAGTCCATAGGTCAGGATGGTTATCCGGGAGGCATTGATTCCCATCAAAAGGGCGGCGTCCCTGTTTTGCGCGGTGGCTCGAACCGATTTGCCCAGATCCGTCTTGAGCAAAAAGAAAAACAGGCAGACCGTCAGAAAAATCGCAATGCCGAAGGCCACAAACATCGGGATATTGAATGAGATGTCGCCGATAAAAAAAGTGGCGGAGCTATAGCCCGTTTTGACCGATCTATAATCGGATTGAAAAATAAAGCGGATAACCTCGGTCAGGACCATTGCGATTCCCACGGTCATTAAAACCTGGTTTTCCGGGAGAATGGAATCGATTTCGAGAAGTGGATTCAAAAGGTATTTCTGGAGAAGGGCTCCTATGAGAAATAGGGCAGGCATTGCCACCAGAAGAGAAAAATAGGGATCCAGATGGAAGTAGTTGTAGAGAACATAGGTGATGTACATGGCTATCATCATCAACTGCCCGTGAGCCAGGTTGATGATTTTCATGACACCCATGATCAAGGTCATGCCGAGTCCGATCAGTGCATAAATGCCTCCGATAAGAATCCCCGACACGAGCGTTTGAACGAACACGTTCATGGAGTGCAGACCTTTCGTTTAAAGGATGGTGAAACCCAGATGAAGGGCTCAGAGGGGGTCCCCGGCGCACCCCCTTGGAAAATGGCGTTATTCCCAGACTTGTGCCCAATCAATCGGATACACGTAAGGCCTTGTTGCGACATCCTTGGGCCATACGAGATCAAGTTTTCCGTCCATCCACTGAACCAGATAGGTGGGCAGTCTGTTCTGGTTGATTTTTTTGTCGTAGGAGATGAATTTCACCGGGCCGAACACCGTCATGACATTTGTTCCAGCCAAAGCGGCTCGTACGTCTTCAGCCTTGAACGATTGGGTGCGCTTCAGCACATCGGCGATGATCTGGGCGGCTGAATAAGCCTCGGCACCGTGGTATTCCGTTGGTTTGCCGTATTTTTTCACATATTCGTCGTAGTACGGCCTCGCCCCCGGGTAAGGAAGGGTCTGATACCAGAGGGTCACGGAATAGACCATATTGGCTGCTTTTCCGGCGTTATTCTGGAACTCGGGAAGTGTAAAGCCCGCTCCGCCGCCCACAAAAAGTTTGGGCGCAACATGCAACTCCATGGATTGGCTCATAAGCAGGGCCGCATCCATAATATAGGAGATCATATAGATCAAGTCGGGGTTTGCTTTTTTGACCTTCACGAGCATCGGCTTGAAATCCAGACCGCCTTTGGAATAGCCTTCCATCAATACGATTTTGATCCCCTGGTCCTCACAGGTTTGCCTGAAGTTCTTGGAGCCGCTGGTACCAAAAGCGCTGTCTTCGAATAGAATGGCTGCTGTTCTTGGCTTGACCACTTCGACAAGAAAAGATTCCAGGCCTTCCGGATAGGCACTTACAGGCGGGTTGAGGCGAAACACGTAATTCCATCCCTGTTCGGTAATCTTGTCGGCCGAGCCCGTGTTGACCAGAAACGGCATTCGGTTCTGTTGAGCCACTCCCGCAAGCGCAAAGGTTTCCGAGCTTCCATAACCGCCGCCGAGCATCACTACTTTGTCTTTGTTGATAAGCTTTTCGGCCGCGGATCGAGCTACCTCGGGTTTTCCGGTATCATCTTCAAACAGAAATACCAGCTTTTTCCCATTGATGCCGCCATCGGCATTGATCTTCTCAAGAGCCATTTCAAACGAGTTTCTTTCGATTTCACCAAAGGCAGCCTGGCTTCCGGTGAGAGGCAAAACGATGCCAACCTTGATTGTGTCCTCCGCCCATACCGGCGGGATTACCAGGATTGAAGCCAGAGACAAGATCAACGCCAGTACCGAAATTTTTCTCATGAGGCACCTCCATTGAGAGACTGTTCATTTAAGGATTTTCAGTTACCAGTTTTCACAGTGCGGCAGGCCAGCGCCCGCTTTCGGGAATTCGAATTTGAACGGTTGTTGGTTTCAGAGTGCTGTAGAGCGAGTGCTCAAAGAAGGTTGACGCCGCTTTGCTGCCGGACGTCCACCAGAATGGAAAAATTTGAGGCCATACGGATCCGGCCTTCCTCATCCACGGTAGTGCAAATGATGTCGGGTTGTGCCTGCCCTGGAACCCTCCCAAATTCTTTAAAAGCAGACTATTACGGGTATGAATGAAATGTCAAGATGATAGTGGTATTCTCCAAAATGAGGAGATTTGTGATGGGTAAACAGCGTTCATCAAACCATAAATCAGGGCTTTCGGTTCTCACCAGGTTTGCGCGATTCATTTTTTATGGTATATGTAATGAACGAAATTTGGTTTCAGCTTGTGTTCATAATAAGCGATCGGGTTTTGACAAATCCGTTTTCAACAATATCATCTCAATGATCTGCAAATTTGCACAATTCTCAGGGTATCTTTGCACAGGTTTTTGTGTAAAGGCTTGTTTCAAAGTGGTGCGGAAGGAGCCCAATAAACGCAAAAAAATTCTCGCTATTCATTCGTTCGGCATGGCGCTATGTGCATCGGAAAACAAAATTTAACAAGAGAAGAGGCAATTTCATGACAAAAAAACACCATTCGAATTCTCGCAGCCGTTTCTGTTATTATTTTCTTGCAATCTGGTTGTGCCATGGTTCGGACCCGTCCGGAGGCGAACGAGAAGTCTATAATCGTTAAGAAACTCGTTAAAACCACTCAAAGCTGGAATGGGGAGTTTTTGCCTGCATATCCGACAGGTCAGCCTGAAATCACTATTCTGCGGATTAGCATACCTGCGGGAACCCGGCTCGATACTCACCGTCATCCGGTAATAAATGCCAGCGTTCTGATAAGCGGGCAGCTCACAGTCGTGACAACACACGGGAAAACGCTGCATCTCAAAGCAGGAGATCCTATCGTCGAGGTAGTGAACACGTCGCACCATGGTATTAATCAAGGAAAAATTCCTGCGGAGATTGTCGTTTTTTACGCTGGCGTTATTGACTCGCCGATAACCGTTATCGAGCCGCGATGAGAGGGTGTCGTTATAGCGGGTGGCTCGGAATCGGACCACGTTAACAAGCTATAATAACAAAAAAAGCCCACACAGGGCCAAAAATCTTCTTAAACCACTTTTTTGGGCGCCAAAAAGACCCTGTTAAGATGAACGGTATTTCAAAAAAAATCCTTAGAACGTCTATTTTTTTGATATTTATTTTGAATTATCATATACTTATCGTGGTCTGCTCCCCATTCGAGCAAAGCGTATACCGGTAAGAATTCGAAAATCGGGGTGCCGATCCGGGTAGAATCAAAGAAATTACCGTCAACACCTACCATAGAATTATTTTCCAGATAAAAGAGGAAGAACCTGATTTATGGGCGATGGGGGTCTTGTTTGCCCTATCATTGATGTCATTTTCATATTCAGCACCACGGGGCATTTCCGAAATGCATTTTATTCCGGACGAAGAATGGAACCTTGAATATTTTGTTCAGGGCCTTGAATTCGAGAACGAATGCCTGTGCTTTTCATCAGATTATGTTTCAGGGAGATTGATGAAGACAGATATTGTATTTGAATCCGGAGGGCGAGTTACCTTACAACCAGGAACAGAGGGAGGGGCGCTGAAAGGTGGCTTACACATCTGCAAGGGAAAAAGCATATTCAGCCGTTGAAAAATGAATAAATCAAAAGAAGAAACGCTTGGGATCGGGTCGCGGTAACAACCCATAATATTGTCAATAGAAGTTTAAAATAGGCCCTAAAATCTTCTTAATCCTTTCATTTCGCAACCTCTTTTTATGAATTATCAGACAGTTAGCGTATTCGGCTCCCATTGGATAGATACAAATGATTTGGTTTTGTTAACTTTAGCAATCATTCTTGATGAACTTGTAAAAAGTTAAAATTGAGACGGCAAAGTAAAAAGTTCAAGTTCCCCCGAACAAATCTCTTTGGATAAAAAGGCGTTGCGAATTTCGTGGAATGAGGCGTACTGATGTACGCCGCAGTGAACATGAAATGAAGCGCAACGCAGAAATTGGACTTTTTACGAAGGCGTCATTCTTAATATCCTAAATTCCTTGACATAATATTTCATAGGAGTAAAATTGCCCGTAATGTTCGAATTTTTCCTCAACTTATAATGCCCGAACGAAAACCAGGGTTTTTCGTTAAGATCAAGCCTCCGGCCCGTAGGGAAAGACGAAAATTTTAACCATCCCAGTACGATCTGCCGGACCTACGGGGCAGACAGGAATACTGGTAGTATTTCGAGGATTAAAATTAGAGTCTGACCCCAGAGAAATAGGCTCCGCATTTCACAAGGCGCAGATATTGGCGGAAAAGACAGTTTTCGTTCAGGCACTATTTAGGATAAGGGAGAACACATATGTTGCAGACCATGAACCCCGTTTCTCACATAGAGAGGTGGGGTTTTGTTGTTTTGATGAAGCTCCCCGCAGCCCCGCTGTGCGGGATTTCCGTTTTACTCCAACAACCTGTAAGGTATTCTGGCAAAGGCGAATAAAGAAATATTACAAGGTTGCTTTTGTTTATAAAACTAGACGATCTTTAAAATCTCTTAAGCCGGTTATTTTCCATCCAAAATGATATGCTGAAGACCAAAAAACGGCCATTTTTTGAGCTTTTTTACAGATTATCAGATAGTTAGCGTGGTCTGATCCACATCGTCAACCAATATTCCAATGGACGTTATATATTAAGATAACAAAAGGTTATACCCTTCAGCATGGCATAGAAAAAATTTATTACCGCCTTGTCCCCAAGGTTACGCAAAAGAAACTTCTCGATGAATATGGCAAATATGTTGACCTTGGATTTGAAATGGGCAGAATACGAGGAAATCATGGAAGGCTTCTGGCTTATGTATTTTTAGACGGTAAAAATTTAAACATAGATCTCGTCAGGCAGGGGTTATCACCGTATTACATCAAGTATGGCAAGAGTGAAAAATACGATGCTCAATTTCTAACCGCCGAGAAGCAGGCCCGGAAAGAGAAGCTGAATATTTGGGGAGATCCTGAGCTTACCAGGAAATATTTGAGACTGAAATCCAAATGGGGGCAACGCAAATAATTTGAGGGCATTGTGTTAGTCATAAGATGTGCTGCATGTAAAAAGAAACTCTGGAAATATGACAAGGTTGGCTCCGGTGAAGTTTTAAGATGTCATAAAGATCGAATCATTAAAATTTATTCTCAGCTAAATAAAGATGGAAAAATAAAATGCTCTTGTGGGAAATACATTGGTATAGATAAGGGGCCTTATATTAAAATGATTTCCAAGGCATTCACCTGTTCGGGAACCAAGGGAAACAAATAGAAAAGTAAATGAAAGCAATAAAGTATCCCATCATTACCCTTCTTTCAATTTTCTTTGTAATCAGTTTTTCTGACAACTCATATCCATGGCATGATGAAATCCACATAGCCATAGCAAAAGCCACGGGGTATAAGAAATGGTACAATGCCACCGGTGCCGACATGTCTAAATTGAAGGCTGGGGATTTGGAAAAGCAGAATCATTATGTGAATAACCCGAGAGGAACAGTTGTAACTCCAGCAATGGTTCTCCAGCAGGTAAAAAAATATAACACAACAAATGATCCAATCGGCCATCTTTATGGTGCTATCATAGCCTCAGTTCGGGATTATTTAAAAGCAAGACATGAAGGTAAGTATGGTGAATATCATCTTGGCTTTTGTACCCATTATGTCGGTGATCTTTCCCAACCGCTTCATAACACCTTATACAATTCATACAATCGTAAGTACCATAAAACCACAGATGGGATAATCAACGATGAAGTTCTGGATAATATGGACAGGATCAAAATCTACCCCATAAAAATAGATTCTGAAGAAGATCTGACAAATAAGATCGCCAGAATTGCCAACCTTTCACTCAAGAAAGGATATCAAATTGAAGATGAGAAAAGGTTGTTAACCAGAGATGAAGCATATGAGCAAATAAGCCACAGTGCTTCGTTATTTAAGGCTATTCTGGAATATGTTGAAAAGGTTGAATGATAACTGAATGGAACTTGCAGCCGTTATTCTTATTTCATTGCTTTTCGGAGTGCTGTGTTATTATCTGGCTGGCCGGAAAGGGTATAATAAACAATTCTGGTTTATCATGGGAATTTTGTTCGGCCCGTTTGCCCTGCCTTTTATCATTTTAGGCAAAAGAAAGGATTACCATGGAAAAGAAACCGGCACCTGAAAAAATCCAAGCTGAGAAGCTAAGCATTAACCTGTATGAAGGATTGCTTGAAAGATTAAAGAATTTTTGTACCGGAAGAAATATACCGATTGAGGAGTTTGTGGCTGATGCTATATTGGACAAATTGGAACTTGTTTACAAAGACAGACGGAAAAGGCCAAAGTGGTAAGGGAAACCCATGTGTTGCGAGTTGTTAAATGACGAAATCTAAACTCATTGAAATTGATAGTGTTGGTAAGGTTTTGTTTGAGCGCAGTAACCGGTCAAAATATATTAGAATTTCTGTAAAACCATTTAAAGGCGTAAGAGTGGCCGTTCCTTATAGAGTATCATTTGATAACGCCAGGCAATTTGCACAATCCAAAAAGGACTGGATAAAAAAACATCTGGATAAAATGAAAGACGTGGAAAAGGAACATGAAGCCTTTTCAAAGTATCTGCCTGAAATCAACAGAGCAAAAGCCAGAAAAAAACTGGTTAACCGGCTTAGTGAATTGTCCGAGAAGCACGGTTTTCGCTATAACAAGGTGTCCGTGAGAAACCAAAAGACCAGATGGGGGAGTTGTTCTTCCGAAAATAATATTAGCCTCAACATGAAGCTGGTCAGGTTGCCGGATGAAATGATTGATTATGTCCTGTTACACGAACTCGTTCATACCCGGATAAAAAATCACACCAAGAGATTTTGGGCGGAATTAAATAAGTTTGTGGGAAATGCCAAAGAGATGAGTAAAAAAATGAAGAAATATGGAGTGTTTTTGATGTAGTTTAATCATGTTTAGATTTAGCGCCACATTATCTTGGCATCATTTCTGAGCGGCAGTCTTTGATATTTAAATTTCGGATATCCTACCATCATTGATCCGAAGCTAACATTTCCTTCAGGGAGTCTCAGTTCTTCTTGCATTGGCGGCCAGAAAGTTGCTCCTGCATTAAAATAACCGGCCCAACATGTCCCAAGGTCAAAAGACGGAGCAGCCAGTTCCAAGTATGTTAAGGCAATAGTGCAAGCGGTCGGAGCTGTTACATCATCTTTATGAGCATAGGTAAGGATAATATGTGGTGCATTTCTGCATATGGGATCATTCCCGCCTTCCCAGAAAGCAACGACTCGATTCAGGTTCATTGCAGAAACGAGTGGAGAATCTTCTTTAATTAAGTATCGCATCCAATCAATAACGAATCCAGACATTCGTTGAACCTCATCCCTTTTATATATAACCAGCCATCTGACAGGTTGGCGGTTGTGTCCGGAAGGGGCAAATCGTGCTGCATTAATTAATTTTGTCAGAACCTCTTGCTCAACCTGTTTTTTCTCGTAGTTTCTTATAGACCTTCGATAGCGTAAAAAATGTTCGACTTGTTCCGGGTCAAATAACCAGTCTTCTTTCACCGGTGGGCACTCTTCTGGTTTCATAGTTATATGAGACATGGCACCGTGCGGACAAACAGCAACACAATGTCCGCATCTGATACACATTCTATCTGCGCCATCGACAAGGGTGGGGAAAGCATCTTTGTCTTTAAATTCGATGATTCCCGCAGGGCAAACTTCAGTACAAATACCGTCACGCTCACATTTCTCTTGATCTACGGTTAACAGGCTCATAATTTTTACGCTTTCTCAACTTCAGCTTTTATCATTTTAAATAATATTACAGTAAATAAAATTGTTGAATAAACTGTTTCTCTTAGCTTAAAATTCATATCACAAATTCCTGTTGACTGCAACTATTCCGATTCTGAAGACTATTCTGTATGGTTTAGATTCAAGAGAAAAATAATTTCCGGACACCAGCAGATGACATACCGGACATTTCAAATTCTGAAAGAGCCGAAAATATCAAAGTTCAGATCAAGTTTCAAACTGGCAGAAAAAGAGCGACAGTATATTGAAAATAAAGGTATTGATACAATCAGACAGCACGCTCATGATTTCATTTCCAAAAGAATTGCTCCCCAGCATCCAAAAAATGATGGCGAACAGACCCCAATGAGAGGGCACCCGGTTTTCATTGCTCAGCATGCCCCGGCTGCTTGTCGCTGGGGTTGTATTCAGAAATGGCATGGGATAGGAAAGGATAGAGCGTTAAATAATGATGAGATTGAATTTGTTAAGGTGGCCTGGTCATGGGATGAATAGAAGATCAGACTAATTGTTAAAAACAGAATTCATTTGACAGTTGAAAATTATGATATTTGAATATAAATTTTTGTAGCGAACAATGTCGTTATTGTAAGAAAGCACACGCTTTTCAATGGTCCGTTTTCGTGCTATAGTCTCAATAAATCACAGAAATTTTCAGAGATAAAATTCCGATAAGGTATCTGCATTTCTCAAATTTTAGGCAGACCACAATATATGGGATTCTAAATAATTTCTAAAAATCGAGACTATCTAATGTAAACCACACTGGTTAAATGGTATAAGTCATCAAGCACTATGGCAAGGAGTGCTCGGAACTGCGAGAATGAGGGCACTGGACCGCCAGAGCAAAACGGCGGCAACTTTCAGCGGCCTTCTCCATCCTACATTCGTCCCTATCTCTTTACTGGAAGTGAGTCGGGGGATATATGAAGCCCCGGGGAGACTGCGACCCCGCCGGAATCGCCACGTTCAGGCGCACGCTCGGGGTACGCTCGGGGTCGGACCACGGTAACCATCCATAATAACAGCAAAACAAGCCTGAGACAGGCCCTAAAATCGTCTTAAACCACTCTTTTTGGCCCCAAAAATGAGCCTTTTAAGGAAGGTTGTGAGTATTATGGAATCGGCAGTAACTTATCGGGGTGCTTGGCAAATTACCCACTGCTGCCATAATAAGAATTGCTGGCGTACTTTCCTAAAAGACGTTATTTTCTTAAACAGGAAAATGGAAAGAATCAGGAAAATACCAACTGAAAGAGAGATGATCGAACAGCTCCGAATGGGAAGGGTTTTGCTGCCCCCGATCTCTTTTCGTTTGTTGAAGGCCGGGCCACAAGCAGGGGGAAACCTGCGTTTCGATGCACTGGTTGAGGCATCATGGGGTGAGAGCGTAGCAAAGTTCGCTGTAAAATGCAAATCGCTTTCCACGTCCAGGGCGTTTCAGGATGGGCTCAACCTGCTGAAAACATCGTCGCTTCCGAAGGGCTGTCGGCCTCTGCTATTCGTGCCGTTTCTTAGTGAACGGCAATTGCAGGAGTTGGAGCGTGAGAAGATCAGTGGCATCGATCTGTGTGGAAACGGTGTGGTGGTTGTTCAGGAAATGTTCGCCGTGTTCCGCGGCGGCGAAAAAAACCGCTTTACTTCTTCTGCACCAATCAAGAATATTTATAGGAAAAACAGTTCCATAGTTGGACGGGTCTTTCTCCTTCGCCCCGAGTACGATACCGTTCAAGATGTCTGCGCAGAAATCAACCAACGGAACCTGCTGGTAGAATGCTGGGATAAGAAAGCCATGAGCCTTTCTACGGTTTCCAAGGCATTGAAAACGCTGCAAGAGGATCTGATCATCTGGCGTGAAAATACTATTCGCCTCCTCCAAACGGACAAACTTCTGCAAAAATTGAGCGAGAACTATGCTCCGCCAAACATCAGGGAGCGAATTCGTTTGAAGCTTCCGGAGGGGATTGGATCGATCGGGGACTTGTTACGGAAAGAATCACAGGCGTTGGGTGGGGCTACCGCTAACGACTTCGGGAGTGTCATCGGTTAGAAGATATGCCGGTCGGTGTTTCAAAGAGACTTTCACCTTCATTCCAAAATCAACATAATATCGGCGCCATCCCCATCGCCCGAACCGCCGTCGCCTGAACCCCCTTCCCCCCTACCCACACTGCCCGGTACATAACTGAATATTGCATAAAATTTAATGAGATTTTTCAAACAGATTAGTTCGAACGGGTTTAGACAAGATTCCAAATTTGTGGTGTATATTCTGTTAAAAGTCGCTGGTTGACCAATGAGCGAAGAGCCATGGAGTCGCCCGCCTTTTTTCGGCAGTTCCGGAAATTCAAGAAAGAATTATTTGTGATCCGTTAAAATTAGTGATATGCAAAATAAAATCTAACAAATTTTATTTTCATCTCTTTATAATCCAATACGCTTCTGTGCTGTGGGATGTATTTTCAAAGCCAAAATCACCCTTAACCGGGTTAGGCCATCTACTTTCATTTCATGTCCGACAAAAACAAAAAGAAAGGGCATAGATCGTGCATATTGACGAACTGATAAAGAAGTCTCGGGCGGGCGATGTGCTGTCACGAGAAGAACTTGTCTACCTGCTCAGCCGGGCGCCGGATTCTGCTGAAAATTATCTGCTCATGGCTGAGGCGACCCGTGTTTCCAAAGAGCTGTCAGGCGGCAAGGCCGAAGTCCATGCTCAATTCGCTGTCAATCTCGCACCGTGTGCTTGCAACTGTCTGTTCTGCTCTTTCGCTGAGATCAATGGTATCTTCAGCGCGACGACAGAGTTGACCCCGGAGCAGGCCGTGGCCTATGCCCGCCAGTTTGAAAATGACGGCGCGAATGCCGTATTCATGATGTCAACGGCCAGATACCCGTTTGAACGCTTCATAGAAATGTCGAGGGAGGTTAAAAAAAACCTGAAGCCCGAAACAACATTGATCGCTAACGTCGGAGACCAGTCTCATAAGAATGCAATCCGGCTCAGGGAGGCGGGCTTTTCCGGCGTGTATCACGCCGTTCGGCTGCGCGAGGGAATAGACACCGGACTTTCGGTGGAAAAGAGAAAACAGAGTATCAAAAACTTCAAGGAAGCCGGTCTTGAAGTAGGCACCTGCGTCGAGCCCGTGGGGCCGGAACATACGAACGAAGAGCTGGCTGAGATGATAGAATTCACGGCTTCCTTCAATCCCTCATACAGCGGCGCAGCCAGACGGATCCCCATACCCGGAACCGCGATAGCCAAACGCGGGGTAATCAACGAGATGCGTATGGCTCAAATCGTCGCGGTTACCAGACTGGGAATGCCACAATCTGTGACGGGCAACTGTACGCATGAGCCTTGTACTTTAGGCGCAATCGCCGGGGCAAATCTCTTCTGGGCGGAAGTCGGAGCCAATCCACGAGATATAAAGGAAAAAACAGAACAAGGCAGAGGTGAAACCGTTAGTAGCTGCAAATCTATTTTTCAGGAAAGCAATTGGGACATCTGGAACGGTCCGTCACGCTACTATAAAGATGGTATCAAATAAAGGAAAACATGGAACAAGGTACGAGCAAGGACTCCCCTGTATCGCGGTTGTGCTTCGCTTGTGCCCCCCTCTCCCTTTTCTCATTCTATTTCATATGCAATGCTGACCTGAACGCGAATTGTACTTTCTCCTGTCTCAATGGGCGGTGCTGGTGAGGCTTCGGTTCTCATTCCGGCTGCCCGAAGCATATCTTGCCGGGTCGGTATGTGAATCGGCTGGGTGCTGAGTGAAACAATGCGTTTTAATTTCACGCCCGCTGACTCGGCCAGAGTTATCGCCCGATCCATGGCTTGCCGAGTTGATTGTTTTAAGGCTTTCTTTTCCAATGCTGATTTGTTTTTAATATAAAATTGAATTTGATTGATATTGTTGGAACCACTCTCCAGAGCTTTTTCGATCATTATGGAAACAGTCTTGGATAAAGGCTCGGGCTCAAATCCTTCCAGCGTAATTTCAATGGCATTGTGTACTTCATACCCGTTAATTTTGGGGGGCCTGGCTTTATAATCCCTCTGAGGCGTAACGCGATAGTCGGAAGTCTTCAGTTTAAGATCTTTAATGTTCAAACCCTTTATGGATTGTATGACCGCTTTGGTTTTGCCGGCATTTTCTAAGCTAACCTGTTCCAAATTTCGCCCCTGGGTCACGACGGCAACGGAGACTTTGGCTGAATCATTTTGGCCCGTGACCTCGGCCATGCCGTCGGTAAGAATTAAATTGCAATCCCGGGCAGACGGACATTGAGCAAAGGCAGAATGAGCGATGAGCATCAGGCTCACCGTAAGGACTTGAATAAATGTTTTTTTCATTGCTTCCTCCTTTAATCTCCAAGTTTTATTTTTATTAGCATTTCAATTAATTTTCTAAATTTATAGCAGGTCTTATTGATTAAGCAATCACTTTTTGATCTTTAATTTTGGTGCAGCAAAGCGACGGCGAGTTTCTCTTGAATATCTCCTTCAAATGGGGTAATCTCTACATTTTTGGTGAAAACCGGATGGAACATCAAAAAGCAGTGCCGGATGTAAGGGCTCGGCAAAGAACGTATGGTTATGATAAAACGAATAATTATCACTTTGATTGGACTAATTGTGTTGGTTGGAGGGCTGGCCGGGATTAAAAGCCTTCAAATCAGACGGATGATCGCCCATGGGGACAGTTTTGTACCGCCGCCGGAAGTTGTTACAACGACCATGGCCGAAACCGACTCGTGGGAATCGTTTTTAACCGCTGTCGGCTCCCTGGAAGCCGTGCAGGGAGTAATCATTACCGCGGAACTTAAGGGAAAAGTGGTGCATATCGCCTTTGAACCGGGCTCCGTGGTGAAAGCGGGTGATCTTTTGGTGCAGCAGGATACGTCGGTAGAATCGGCGCAGTTGCGCGCGGCCGAGGCTGAGGTGGCCCTCGCAAAAATAAATTTTGAGCGCATAAAAAAACTGGTGGCCAATAAAACCGTATCCCAATCCGATTTTGATAATGCCGATGCAAAGTATAAACAGGCGATGGCCCAGGCAGATAACATTCGTGCAGTGATCGGAAAGAAGACCATTCGAGCCCCGTTTGCCGGCCGTCTCGGTATTCGCCAGGTGAACCTGGGGCAAACGCTCAATGAGGGGGATGAGATTGTTTCACTCCAGTCTCTGGATCCCATTTATGTGAATTTTCTTTTACCCCAGCAACGGCTTGGCCAAATACACCCGGGTCTGGCCATTCGCCTGACCACCAATGCGTTTCCGGGACAGCTGATTTCCGGAAAAATTACAGCCATAAACCCCCAGGTTGATGCCGCTACCCGAAACATTCGGATCCAGGCAACCGTGGAAAATCCGGCAAAGCTGCTTCGTCCCGGCATGTACGTGAACGTATCGGTGGTGTTGCCGGACAGGATTGAGGTGCTCGCCATTCCCTCCACCTCGGTGCTGTATGCACCTTACGGAGACTCCGTGTTTGTGGTTGAAGAGAAAAAAAATGATGCAAAAGAATCCTCCGGCCTGGTGCTGAACCAAAAATTCGTTCGTTTGGGAGAAAAACGCGGGGACTTTGTATCGATTATTTCCGGACTCAAACCGGGGGATACAGTGGTCACTACCGGCGTGTTCAAGCTTCGAAACGGCCAGGCCGTTGTTATAGACAATACCCTGTCTCCCGAATTCAAGCAAATGCCTGAACCGGCAGATGCGTAATTCAAAAACACGCAACACAAATGAAGTTTCTTTGTAACTTGGGTGGATAGATCAACTTCAGCCTTCAGCCCGTCCACCCGAGTGGTTACGTTCAACTCATATTACTATGGTTAAGGCATGAAATTAACCGATCTGTTTATCCGTCGTCCGGTCCTTGCATGGGTCATTAATCTTTTGATTATTATTGCGGGCCTGCAGGCGATTCGGTCGCTCAATATTCGCCAGTATCCCCGCAACGAGACTTCCATGGTTACGGTCACGACGGTTTATGTGGGGGCAAGCGCCGATCTTGTCCGGGGATTTATTACCACCCCCCTGGAACGTGCCATTGCCGCGGCCGACGGCATCGACTATATGGAATCTCAAAGCGCACTGGGCCTCTCCACCATCAACATTCGCTTGAAACTCAATTACGATCCCATCCAGGCGCTTTCCGAAATCAGTTCCAAGGTGGATCAGGTTCGAAACGATTTGCCCCCGGAAGCAGAGGTTCCCATCATTAATGTGGAATCGGCCGAGAGCCGGTTTGCCTCATCGTATCTGAGTTTTACTTCCGATGTGCTGATGCAAAATGAGATCACCGACTACCTGGTTCGTGTGGTTCAACCCCGACTCTCTTCGGTAGAAGGGGTGCAACGGGCCGATATTCTCGGCGGCAGGACATTTGCCATGCGCATCTGGCTGAAGCCCGATCGCATGGCGGCATTCAACGTCAGCCCGGTGCAGGTGCGACGCGCGCTGGCCGCCAACAATTACCTTGCCGCAGTGGGCCGGACCAAAGGGGCGCTGATTCAGGTGAATCTGACCGCCGATACGGACCTGCGCTCCACAAAAGAATTCAAACAGCTGGTTATCCGGCAGCAGAATGGCGCCATTATCAGACTTGAGGATATTGCAGACATCGTGTTGGGGGCGGAAGATTATGATACGGAAGTGCGTTTTTCAGGACAAACCGCCGTGTTTATGGGCATCTGGCCCCTGCCGAATGCCAATTCCCTGGATGTCATTAACCGGATTCGTGTCCAGATGCAAGGCATTCAAAAGGAACTTCCCACAGGAATGGACGCGAGCGTTGCCTACGATGGCACCAAATACATCCAAAACGCCATTCGAGAAGTGACCAAAACCCTCGGTGAAACCCTGCTCATTGTTGTGATCATTATTTTTCTGTTTCTCGGTTCCTTTCGATCCGTATTAATCCCTGTGGTCGCCATTCCCCTGTCCCTTATCGGCGCGGTCTTTCTGATGCAGATGTTTGGCTTTACCATTAACTTGCTCACCCTGCTTGCCATCGTACTTTCCGTGGGGCTTGTGGTGGACGATGCCATCGTGGTGGTGGAAAATGTGGAGCGGCATCTGAGAAGAGGGCTGTCTCCCTTTGATGCCGCAATACTGGGGGCCCGTGAACTTGTCGGTCCTATCATTGCCATGACGGTTTCCCTTGCGGCGGTTTACATCCCCATCGCTTTGCAGGGAGGGCTTACCGGATCGCTTTTCAGGGAGTTTGCGTTTACCCTGGCCGGTGCGGTGACCATTTCCGGTTTGGTGGCCCTGACGCTTTCTCCGATGATGGCATCCAAATTACTGAAACCGGGGATTGAAGAACGGGGACTGGCCGGAAAAATTTCCCGGGGGTTCAGCCGTGTTAGAGACGGATACGGACGATTGCTGAATGCCACTCTTAACGCCCGTCCGGCGGTCTATATAGTGTGGTTAGTGGTCAGTTTGCTCACTATCCCTATGTTTATCATGTCTCCGGCAGAACTTGCACCTTCCGAGGATCAGGGGGTGATCTTCGGTATCATTGATGCTGCGGCAAACGCAACCCTTGACCAGACCAGTCATTCTGCGGCTGCGGTGAACCAGGTTTTCTTAAGTATACCGGAAACGGACCACACATTTCAGCTGACCATGCCCTCCTCCGGATTCGGCGGTATGGCCACTGTCCCCTGGAGCGAACGAGAACGGAATATTTTTCAGATTTTGCCCGAAGTGCAGCAAAAATTGCATGCCATACCCGGGGTTCGAGTGCTTCCGGTAACACCGGCGGCGCTTCCCGGGGGAGGGGAGTTCCCCGTTGAGTTTATCCTTGCTTCCACGGCAGAATCGGAACAGATCCTCTCCTTTGCCAAACAGATTCAGATCAAGGCCATGCAAAGCGGCTTGTTTGCTTTTCCCCCCATTATTGACGTTAAGATTGACCAGCCCCAGGCAGAACTGGTTATTGATCGTGATCGGGTGGCGGACCTGGGTCTCAACCTTGAGCAGGTTGGGGCAGACATGGCGTCCATGCTGGGGGGAGATTTCGTGAATCGCTTTAATATCGCCGGCCGCAGCTACAAGGTCATTCCCCAAATCAAACGGGTGGATCGACTCAATCCGGAACAGCTCAATAATATTTATATCACCGGCCCGGAGGGTCATCTGGTGCCCTTCAGTACGGTGGCTTCCATCCGTAATACCACCGTACCGCGCTCCATGAACCGATTCCAGCAGTTAAATGCCGTAAAGATCAGCGGGGTATCGGTGCGTCCCCTGGATGAAGCGCTTCGCTATCTTGAGGACGAAGCGGCAAAAATTCTTCCAAAAGGCTACATAATTGATTACACCGGAGAATCCCGCCAGTTGCGCATGGAAGCCAACAAATTCCTGCCCGCTTTCGGGTTTGCCGTGGTGCTTATTTTTTTAGTGCTGGCCGCACAATTTAACAGCTTTCGCGACCCTTTTGTCATCCTTGCCGGATCGGTGCCGCTGGCCATGTTCGGTGCGCTGGTATTCACTTTCCTTAAAATGCCGGACCCCAATATTCCGTTTTGGACCCACGGCTGGACCTCTACAATGAATATCTATTCCCAGGTGGGCCTCGTGACGCTGGTGGGGCTGGTGTCCAAGAACGGCATTCTTATTGTGGAGTTTGCCAATAAGGTCCAGGCAGAGGGACGATCCAAACACGAGGCGGTTCGAGAGGCGGCCTTGACGCGGCTGCGACCGATTCTCATGACCACCGGAGCCACGATTGCCGGTCATTTCCCGTTGACCCTGGTTACGGGCGCAGGTGCCGCGGCGCGAAATTCCATCGGTCTGGTGATCGTCGGCGGCATGGCCATCGGCAGTCTTTTCACCCTTTTTATTGTTCCGTCCATTTACATGCTGATTGCACGGGATCATTCCACAGAACCGGCGTCCGACGCCGTTGGATTGCTATAGATGGATTTGCATCAGATCTTCTGCAAGGAGCAGAGGTCCGGAATAGGTTTTTCGGCACTGTTTCTCGATATCGACCCGGTTGCATTCCGGATAAAAATGGGTCAACACCAGTTTGCGAACATTGGCCCGGGTTGCAATCTCCCCTGCCAGAGAAGGGGTAAGATGCCCTTTTACCTTCAATTCATCGGGAAGCGCCGATTCACAAACAAGAAGATCCGCATCCTTTGAAAGGGTCACCAGGTTTTCTGAAAAATCCGTATCTCCGGAATAGACCGCGGATGTCCCGCCGGGACTGGTTATTCTGAATGCAATGCTTTCCGGGTTGTGCTCAACCGGAAGCGATTCCACTTTAAAATCATCAAACGCTATCATGTCATGACCGGTATTGTCGAGTTCAACAATGGTTAAAAGATCCGGTCCAAGTTCGATCCAGCGGCCGTAAACATTTTTCAGGTTGTCATAGAATTTTGTGAAGCCTCTTCCGGCCGTCAGGGTCAGCGGAATGTTACGCCGGCTTCCGTCGGGATATTTGTTGGCGAATAAAAACGGGACCAGTTCAGCGGTATGATCCGGGTGGAAATGACTGTAAAAGACAAAAGAAATATCGAAAATCTCAATACCGTATTCAAGAAGCCTGCGCATGGTACCGGCTCCGGAATCGAACAAAAGAAATTTGTCCCTTATTTTCATGAGTATTGAGCATGAACTGCGCTTAAGAGAAGGCACGCATGTTCCGGAACCCAAAATGGTGACAGATATTTCGACGGAAGCAGTACTCATTTTTTTCCTGCTTTTTTTTCAATTTTGTTGATGATCCATCTTAAAAGCTTTTTATCATCCTTATAATCGACAACTTCTTTTAAGGCTTCAACTGAAATTTCAGCACGTGCCGCGCTTTTATGGCCGCCTGCGGAACCGATTTGTCCGAAACTTTGTTTTGCGACTTTACCTGCATCCTTGCGAAGACCGTCGTTTCTGAACACGATAATCAGTTTTTTACTATATAACCCGGAGACAATGCTCCAGTTCACCGAGATGATTTTCATAAAAAAATCTGCGATAATCACGCAAATGTCAGGATTTGCGACCGGACCGAGGTAAGCAAACATATGTCCTTTACGAACCCGTTTGCTATCAAGGGCACTTTTGAAATATTTTAAAAAGTCGAGTGTCAATTCCGACTGCTCGATCTTGTTGATAAGATGAAGATTTGCATGGCGGTAAAGAAACTGAAATGCCCTGACATCTTCAATTAAGGTTTGACGTACGAAATTGTCCGTATCTGTTTTAATGGCGTAAAACAGGCCGGTGGCCAGTTTCCCGGAAGGTTTAATTTTTGCCGCCCTTAAATATTCGGTCATAATAGTAGCAGTTGCTCCGTATTTCGGGCGGATATCCACAAAAGGCGCATTCGTGCCCGTGTCGGGATGATGGTCTATAATGACATGCGGCGGGTACTCTTTAAATATTTCATTATGATCGGGCTGGGAATCCACAATTACAAAACGGTTGAAGGCGTCTTTGACAATGTCTTTGACGGAGACAAGATCCACATCCAATAGTCGGACCATTGCAAGATTGTCCGGACGTTTAATGATGTTGATATTGGAAATGGTTACTCTGGAGACTTTGCGCCAAAGCAATCTTTTGACAGCCATCGCGCTTGCAATGGAATCCGGATCGGCATTGATCAGGATAAGAACCGTGTTGTCTCCCCCGAACGCTTCATAAAAACGGCGCAATTTTTCGACGGCGGAAAGTGTCATAGGGGCATTCAGTCAAACTCTTATCTTTAACAGTTAAGATTTTGTTTTAAACCCATGTGAAATTCGAGGCCCTGGCTTCAGGTATCGAATTTTTGGCCAAAAAAACAAGATATTCGGACAAGCGTTGAATAACTTATACCATATTACAAAAAAAAATTAATGCAATCACACTTTTTTTTCGATTCATATAAAGCAAAAAAAATCGTTTATCTTCTTGACAGTTCCAAATAATATCTGTTATCAGTCTATCATTTTTTTCAGGGGCATTTATTAAACAACAAAGCAGTGCTTCGAATTTATAAAGTTTTTATCAGGCAGGATGCCAAAAAAGAAAAGAAAGGTTTTTGACTACAAAAGGAACCGTCCCTGGGTCGAAAATCTTTATATCGTTACGCAACTGGGCCTTACGATGGCCGGTTGTATCACTTTTTGTTTTTTTATCGGACTATATCTTGACAGATGGCTGGGAACACGGGGGGTGTTTATCAGCATCTTTATTATTTTGGGTGTTATCGGTGGCGCAAACGTTGTATATCGTCAAATTCTCGAGATCACCGAACAAAAGGAAAATGAGAAAATAAATTCCGAAAATGGAGACCCTTAGACAAACCCAAAAAAAATACTGTACCCGAGCAATCATGGTTGCAATTTTTACAGGACTTTTATTTATCCTGATGGATTTCAAACCCATTGGCAAGGGTTTGATTTTGGGAACGATTTTCAGTATTATCAATTTTATTTTAATGGGGGAAACGCTTCCCTTAAAAATAGGCAAATCAAAAGGCAAAACTTTTTTGTTTTCCCTGAGTTCCATACTGTTCAGATATTTTATTTTAGCCGTGCCATTGATACTGGCCATAAAATTTGAACACTACAATTTTGTTGCTGTCGTTATCGGTATCTTTTTTGTCCAGATTTTTATTATGGCGGATCACGTGTTAACTTTGTTATGGTCCGCCCGTGGAAAACAGGTTTAGGAAGATTTTATTATGGAAGATTTAGGTAGAATCCATCAACTCATCGTTCCGTTTTTCGGACACGATATGGTCTTTAATCTTGAAATTATTGTAATGACCTGGATCGTTATCTCAGGGTTGATTTGTTTTGGTTTTTTGGCTGCCAGAAAACGGAATATGCTGCCAGGGCCCTTACAGGTAGTGGGAGAATTATTTATTACAGGCCTTTACGGTTTGACTGGGGATGCCCTGGATGAGAAGCTGGCAAAAAAATATGCACCCCTAATATGTGCGCTGTTTATGTTTCTGTTAGTTTGCAACTGGCTGGGACTCATTCCTCACCTTGAAGAACCGACCAAGGACCTCAACACGCCGTTAAGTCTGGGCATCATGGGGTTTTTCATTGCCCATTATTCCGGAATTAAGGCCAAGGGTTTAAAACGGTATCTATTAGATTACTGCCACCCGATCTTTATCATGGCGCCGCTGAACGTAATCGGTGAACTTGCCAAGATTGTTTCCATCTCATTCCGTCTGTTCGGCAATATTATGGGGGGGTCGATTATTATTCTAGTGGTATCCTATCTGACCTACAGTATCATTTTCCCACCGTTTTTAAATGCTTTTTTTGGACTTTTTGTCGGCACCATTCAGGCTTTTGTGTTTACCATGCTAACGCTTGTATACATTTCAGTGCAGGTTAATTAAGTTATGTCATATGATATGAATATCTGGATAAATGTGGCTGCATTTGTGGGAAGCGGAATCTCCATGGGTTTGAGCGCCATTGGAGCAGGAATTGGTGAAGGATATGCGGCTTCCAAGGCCAATGAGGCCATATCGCGCAATCCCCAGATGTCAGGTGAAATTTTTAAAACCATGCTGGTGGGACAGGCCATTGCCGAGACAGCCGGGATTTTCGGCCTGATCGTTGCGATGATGTTGCTGTTTTTAAAAAACCCCCATCCGTCGATTATCAATGTGCCAATTTATATAGGGGCCGGTTTATGTATGGGATTCGGAGCCATAGGTCCAGGTGTGGGCGGAGGGTTCCCTGCGGCCGAAGCATGTGCCGGAATAGCACGCCAGCCGTCAATGACCAAACGCCTGAACACAATTATGCTGGTGGGTTCATCAATAGCCCAAACAACCGCAATCTATGCTCTGGTAACTTCTCTTATTCTTTTAAATTTAGATTTCTCCGGTCATCCCCTTTCCCCAACCTGGGCGGCTGTTCTGGGGGCAGGGCTTGCGTGCGGAATAGCTGCCGCCGGTCCGGGTTTTGGCGAAGGTTTGGTTGCGGGTGCCTGCTGTAAGGTGGTGGCCAGGCAACCTTCGGCAGCGACACCTTCGACAAGTAGTATGCTCTTGGGAATGGCGGTTACTGAAACAACAGGCATATACGGACTTTTAATAAGCTTTATACTGATGTTCAAAACCTTTCCGGCAACAAACACTTTTGCACCTGCCATGGCCTTACTTGCTGCGGGTTTATGCATGGGGGTCGGTGCTATTGGTCCTGGAATCGGAGAAGGACTGACAGCGTCCAGCGCAGTGGATCAGGTAGGAAAAAATCAGAATAATAGTGCAGAGTTAGTAAGAACAATGCTGGTAGGCCAGGCGGTTTCCGAATCCACCGGAATCTATTCACTGGTGATCGCTCTGGTTTTAATTTTTGTCATGTGAGGATAATCTCTTTTAATAACGAAATAAACCATAAATTTTTAGGAGGATAAAAATGGCAATCGAAGGTGCGGATATTATAAAAGCAGCTGCTTTTTTGGGAGCGGGAATTTCAATGGGGTTCGGAGCCATAGGACCGGGAGTCGGTGAAGGCATGGCCGCTGCAAAAGCATGTGAAGCCATCGGGAAAAACCCCAAAGAAGCGGGACTCTTGACCCGAACGATGCTCGTCGGTCAGGCGGTTTCCGAATCCACCGGAATCTATTCACTGGTGATCGCTTTATTACTTCTTTTTGTTGTTTAACTACTCAAGTTTTTTTCGGAAAACAGATTATGCATATTATCAGCAACATAGGTCTTATAACCATAAATGAAACGCTGTTTGCTCAACTGATCTCCTTTCTAATCTTTTTGTTTATCATTAACCGTATTATGTTTCGTCCTTTACAAAATACAATGAGCGAAAGGGAGAGCTATATAGATCAGATAAGTCGCGACATTGCGGATGCGACCCGGGAGCTTCAAGGCCTCAAAGATAAGCTGCAAGCCAAGGAAATGGAAACAAAAACTCAGGCTTTTGAATTACAGAGCGAAATCGAAGCATTAGGGAAAGAGGATGCCGCTAAGATATACGCTTCCGTCCAAAAGGAGATCAAAGCTAACAAACAAAAGGCTGAAAAAGAAGTTGAAACTCTGCTTTCTGATGCCAGAAAAAATATCCCAAAAAAATCGGAATCTCTGGTGGTGGATATCATGGAATGTTTGTTGGATCGGAGGCTGGTTCAATGAAACGGTTCGATAAAACAATGTGGCTGTGTGTTTATTTTTTAGCCGGGATTATAAGTTTTCATCTTTGCGGGCAAGACGTTTGGGCTGCTGAAAACGCAGGGGGTTGGCGCAGTACGTATGACATCATCTTAAAATGGATCAATTTCATCATACTTGCCTTTGTGTTGGTTAAATTTGGCAGAGCGCCTCTCATGAATTTTTTACAGGGTAAAAAAGAAAATCTGGCTCGGGAAATAAAGCAGATAGAAGATGAGAAGGCGGAGCTTAAAGGTAAGATCATGGAGACTTCGAAAATTCTCGATGAAAGTGAAGTCCGTTTTGAAGAATTAAAAGAGCGAATTGTTCGCCAGGGAGAACAGAAAAAAGAGGCCATTATCCAAACCGCTGAAGATCAAAGCAAGATGATGCTGGAAGATGCAAAACGAAGAATCGATGCTTATTTTGTGAAGGCCAAAAACAAATTTAAGGCGGAACTGATCGACAGGGCTTTTGATCTTGCAATGGAAAGGCTTCCTAAAGAGATTACCACTGAAGATAATGATAAACTGACGGCCGAGTATTTAACCTCAGTGAAATAGAATTTAATATTTCAACCGGTCGAATCTTTTTCATAACAATAAACCCAATAGCCTGGCTTATGATACGCCGGGCTATTGGGTTTCAGGTGTCAGGTTTCAGGTGTCAGGGGCATTCAGCCTTGATTGATTCCCTGTCACACCGGGGTGAACACGATTCGATCTTCTTTCACATCAGCTTTCAACTTTGTTCCTTCTGAAACAGTTCCCTGAAGAATTTCCATGGAAAGCGGATTTTCGATATATTTTTGAATGGCTCTCTTCAATGGGCGGGCGCCATATGTTTGATCAAATCCTTTTTCAGCAAGAAAATTCCGCGCATTTTCTGAAAGGACAAGGGCCATATTCATTTGAGCAAGCCGCGATCCCAGCCGTTTAACCTGGATGTCGACGATTTCACGGATTTGTTCCTGTGTGAGATTATCAAAAATGATGATTTCATCGATCCGGTTTAAAAATTCGGGCTTGAATTTAGATCGCAGGGCTTCGGTAATTCTAGATTCCATTTCTTCGCGTCTTGATTCTCCGAGTTCCTGAATCCACCGGCTGCCCACGTTTGACGTCATGATGATAATCGTATTCTTAAAATCGACCGTCCGTCCATGGCCGTCCGTCATCCGTCCGTCATCTAAAATCTGAAGCAGCACATTAAAAACCTCGGGATGTGCTTTTTCGATTTCATCAAACAGCACCACAGAATAGGGTCTCCGGCGGACAGCCTCGGTAAGATATCCCCCTTCTTCATATCCCACGTACCCCGGAGGCGCTCCGATCAGTCTCGAAACCGCATGCTTTTCCATAAATTCCGACATGTCAATTCTGACCATGGCCTGTTCACTGTCAAAAAGAAATTCCGCCAGCGCCTTGGCCAATTCGGTCTTACCCACACCGGTGGGACCCATAAAAATAAAAGATCCGATGGGCCGGTTTGGGTCCTGCAACCCGGAGCGGGCCCGACGAACTGAATTTGAGATTGCAACTATGGCTTTTCTTTGTCCAATTACCCGATCCCCGAGGCGATCTTCCATACGGATAAGTTTCGCCCGTTCCCCTTCAAGCATCCTGCTCACCGGGATGCCGGTCCATCTGGATATAACCTGAGCAATGTCTTCGGCATCCACTTCCTCTTTAAGCATCTTTTTGTTTTTTTGAAGATTGGCGAGTTTTTCATTGGCCTGGTTCAAGTTGTTCCTGAGTTCCGCAGCCTTCCCGTATCTGATCTCCGCAACCTTTGCCAGATTCCCCTCTCTTTCAGCCTGCTGTTCTTCAATACCCAATTGCTCCTGCTGCTCCTTGATCTTTCTGATGGTCTGGATCAGATCCTTTTCATTTTGCCAGTGGGCTTTGGTTTCAAGGATTTCATCCTTCAGGGTGTTTATCCTGGCTTCAAGATCGGCAAGACGCTTTTTGGAATCAGAATCAGATTCTTTTTTTAATGCTTCCCGTTCTATTTCAGCCTGGGTTATCTTGCGCTGGATCTCATCTATCTCCACAGGCATGCTATCGATTTCGATCCTGAGTTTTGAAGCGCATTCATCCATCAAGTCAATGGCCTTGTCGGGAAGAAATCGGTCGGAAATGTAGCGATGAGACAGGGTGGCAGCGGCAACGATGGCCGAATCCTTAATCCGTACTCCGTGATGGACCTCGTATTTTTCTTTAAGGCCCCGGAGCACGGATATGGTATCTTCCACCGTGGGTTCAAGCACCATAACCGGTTGAAAACGCCGTTCCAGGGCAGCATCTTTTTCAATGTACTTACGGTATTCATTGATTGTGGTCGCACCCACACACCGCAGGGTTCCCCTGGCAAGGGCGGGTTTCAACATGTTTGAAGCATCCATGGCCCCTTCGCTGGCTCCCGCTCCCACAAGGGTATGCAGCTCATCAATAAAAAGAATAACTTCTCCCTCTGCTTTTTCCACCTCTTTTAGAACCGCTTTCAGACGATCTTCAAATTCTCCCCTGTACTTGGCGCCCGCAATGAGCGCTCCCATATCAAGGGCGGCCAGCCGCCTGTTTTTAAGGCTTTCAGATACATCTCCGGAGATAATACGTTGGGCGAGCCCCTCAACAATGGCGGTTTTTCCCACACCCGGTTCTCCGATTAAAACGGGGTTATTTTTTTTACGCCGGGACAGAACCTGGACAATCCGCCGGATTTCATCATCGCGTCCGATAACGGGATCGAGCTTGCCCAGGCGGGCCAGATCGGTCAAATTACGGCTGAACCTGTCAAGGGCCTGGTATTTTTCTTCCGGGTTCGGATCGGTAATCCGCTGGGTCCCTCGAATATCCAGGAGAACCTTTAAAATGGTTTCTCTTGAAATTCCCTTTTCCCTTAAAATTTTGGCGGCGTCTCCTTTTTTTTCGTCTGATATGGCAAGAAATATGTGTTCAATGCTGATGTATTGATCTTTCATCTTGGCGGCTTCCGTAAACGCAGCATCCAGAACAGTTTTTGTCCGGGGAGATATGAAGGCGTCTCCAATCGCAGATCCGCTTACTTTTGGAAATTTATCAATAGCTGCGGTAAGTTCACGGGAAACATCATCCGAAGAAACACCCAGTTTATTCAGCATGGCCCGTGCAATTCCTTCCGGTTCGTTGAGCATGGCAAAAAGCAGATGTTCCGGCTCGATCTGCTGGTGATTATGTTCTGTGGCCATGGATTGGGCATTTTGAATAAGTTCCTGTGATTTTATAGTAAATTTATCAAAACGCATGAATTCCTCCTGTAGTTGTTTATGATAAGTGTTAAAAAAATAAACATTTACGGTTCAATGTCAAACCTTCACAATATATGACTTCAACAAAATTAGTTTATTGAGTGTCGTATCACTTTAAACAAAGATCTCTTGACAACCGAATCAGTTGGATTTAGAATGGTATTATCTCGTTAGGGGTGTTGGTATCATCTGAGAGTCCGGCAAGGGACAACCCTTAACCACCTGATCAGGGTAATACCTGCGAAGGGAAACGGGCATGCGATTCGGATGTTATTGTCCATGCCGTTTTCTTATTCAAAAAAACGGCTTTTTTTTTAATACAATTTATTTGCTTGCCGATCGCCGCCTTTTTGCCATCCGACCAGATAACACCTCTATTCAACCCGGGTTTCTCACTGCTCAACACAATCAAGGAACCCGGCATTTCAGGCCAAAAATGCAGTACCTGGCCTTCGGATCCCATAAAATGGGAAAAACGCAACGAACGGAGATATGAAATGACACAGATTCAAGCGGCCCGAAGCAATCGGATTACAGAGGCCATGCATCAGGTTGCCCAAAAGGAGGGTCTAAGCGCCGAACAGGTTCGAGAAAAAGTAGCCGCCGGCGTGGTGGTGATTCCCAAAAACCGAAACCGGAATTTTGAAGCACGCGGCATCGGCCAGGGATTGAAAACCAAGGTGAATGCCAATATCGGCACTTCACCGAGCCACCATGATTTGAAAGAAGAACTGGTCAAACTCGATACCGCGGTTGCGGCCGGTGCGGATGCGGTGATGGACCTTTCCACCGGCGGAAATTTAGACCTCATACTGGAAACCATATTGAAACACTCCCCGGTTATGGTAGGCACCGTTCCAATCTATAAAGTGGTCAGCAAGTTGATGGCAAATCACAAAACTCCTGTACAGATGACCGCAGACGACCTTATGGAGGAAATCGAGACGCAGGCCGATCTGGGAGTCGATTTCATAACGGTGCATTGCGGTATCACCCGACAAAGCTTAAGTGCCCTCAAGGGATGCAATCGGATTATGGGCATGGTGTCTCGTGGCGGCAGCTTTATCGCCGAATGGATCACCGCCAATAAAAAGGAAAACCCCCTGTTTTCCCAATACGATCGTTTGTTGGAAATCTGCCGGCAACATGATGTTACCCTGTCTTTGGGGGATGGACTGCGCCCCGGAGCCATCCATGATGCGGAAGATCGTGCCCAAATTTCAGAGCTTTTGATTTTGGGCGATCTGGCGAGACGCGCCCGCAATGAGGGTGTCCAGGTAATGATCGAAGGTCCCGGACATGTTCCGCTGGGACGCATTGCCGGGGATGTGCAATTACAAAAGCGCGTTTGCGACAACGCACCATACTACGTGCTGGGGCCGTTGCCCACGGACATTGCTCCTGGCTACGATCATCTGGTCGGTGCCATCGGCGGAGCGATAGCTGCGGCCAGCGGTGTGGATTTCTTGTGTTATCTGACACCTGCAGAGCACTTGCATCTGCCTACGGTCCAGGATGTGCATGACGGTGTCATGGCCACGCGTATTGCGGCTCATATCGGCGATCTGGAAAAGGGGCTGCCGGGGTCCTGTGACTGGGATCGGAGGATGTCCCTGGCACGACGAAAATTCGACTGGGAAACCATGTATAGCCAGGCCATCGACCCGAATCTGGCCCGCAAGCGCCGCATGCAGACCGAAGATCATGATCGGGATGTTTGCACCATGTGCGGTGATCTTTGCGCGATTAAGACGTTTGATCGTATCATGCTTTAACGGAATTGGCAGCCGACCGAGGGCCTCGCTGTCCGGAACCCGCAGGAAAGGATCGGATGAAAGATTTGACCCCAACCCAGAAGATTCGGTATTCGCGCAATATTCTGGTGCCGGAAATCGGTATGACCGGACAGCAAAAACTTTTAAAGGGTCGGGTCCTGGTCATAGGCGCCGGAGGGTTGGGCTGTCCTGCCTTACTCTATCTGGGCTGCGCCGGCGTAGGAACTATCGGTATCGTAGACGGGGATCGAGTCGAACTGTCTAACCTGCAGCGCCAGATTTTGCATACTTCGGAGGATCTGGGCAAGCTGAAGATCCACTCCGCACAGGATAAATTGCATCGTCTGAACCCGGATGTTTGCATTAAGCCGTACGGCGAGCGGTTTACTGCAAAAAACGGCCACGAGTTGGTAAAAGAGTACGATTTCGTGATCGAAGCCACGGATAATTTCGACGCCAAATTTCTGGTCAACGATATATGCATTCATGCCAGGGTGCCCTTTTGTCATGCCGGTATCTTAGGCATGTTCGGCCAGGTCATGACCATCGTACCCGGTCAAGGGCCCTGTTACCGATGCGTGTTTGGCAACATCCCCGAACCGGATCAGGTATCCTCCACCGACCAAGTCGGGGTTCTGGGGGTGGTGCCCGGCATATTGGGAACCCTTCAGGCCGCTGAAGCCGTCAAATTCCTGACCGGCGGCGGAAAACTTCTGCTCGGGCGGCTGTTGACCTTCGACGCCCTGAATTTGGTATTTCGGGAAATAGAACTGCCGCCGCCATGTTGCGACGTATGCCGGGCAGCAAAATTCATCCAATAAAAAAGGAGACAACCATGACCCAATTACTCCCGCTGATTATTGCGGATCGTGCCTTTGGTTCCCGCCTGCTGGTGGGAACCGGAAAGTTTGCCTCTACGCAGATAATGCAGCAGGCGATTGCGGCCTCGGGGGCCGAGATTGTCACCGTGGCCCTGCGCCGTGTGGATTTGAGTGATCCACAGGACAACCTTATGGAAGCCGTAGATCGAGATCGATACCTGTTTTTGCCCAACACCAGCGGTGCCAGGGATGCGGAGGAAGCTGTTCGTCTGGCACGGATTGCACGGGCAGCGGGATGCGAGCCCTGGGTCAAGCTGGAGGTTACCCCCGATCCCCATTATTTGCTGCCCGATCCGGTGGAAACCCTGAAAGCAGCTGAAATTCTGGTTAAAGACGGATTCAAGGTGCTTCCGTATATTAATGCGGACCCGGTCCTGGCCAAGCGCCTGGAAGATGTGGGAACGGTTACGGTGATGCCACTGGGGGCCCCGATCGGAACCAATCGCGGGTTGAAAACACGAGACTCGATTCAGATCATTATCCAACAGGCACAGGTGCCGGTGGTGGTGGATGCCGGCCTGGGGGCGCCTTCCCATGCGGCCGAAGCCATGGAGATGGGCGCTGATGCCGTTTTAATCAACACCGCCATTGCTACGGCAGATGATCCGGTGGGCATGGCAAAAGCGTTCCGGCTGGGTGTGGAAGCCGGGTATCGGGCATATCGGGCAGGCCTGGGCCAACACTCCTGGCAGGCGGAAGCCAGTTCTCCTCTGACCGGATTTTTAAGGAGCAATCACGCATGAGTTTCTGGGAAAAAATCATTCAATATCGTTGGGATGGAATCGAAGCGGCGATTCTCCGTAAAACCGCCGAAGATGTTCGACAGGCTTTGAGAGCATCGACTCGGCACTTCGACGATTTACTGGCACTGCTTTCTCCGGCAGCATCCGGTTTTCTGGAAGAAATGGCCCAGGTGGCTCATGGGCTGACGGTTCAGCGCTTCGGGCGGACCATCCAAATGTTCGCTCCTGTTTATATATCCAGCGAGTGCACCAATTCCTGTGTATACTGCGGGTTCAACCGGCACAATCAGATATCCCGCGCCACTCTTACCGTGGCAGAAGTAGAGAAAGAAGTAATTTTTCTGCACCGACAGGGATTCCGTCACGTGCTGTTGCTCACCGGCGAATCACCACAGCACGTACCGGTGGACTACTTGATTCGTATCGCCCGGAGATTACAACCGCTTTTAGCGTCCATATCCGTTGAAATCTATCCCATGGCAACAGATGACTACCGGCGCCTGATCGAAAACGGCGTGGACGGATTGACCGTTTACCAGGAAACCTACCACTTAAAACAATATGCCGAGGTTCACCCGGCGGGTCCCAAGCGCAACTACCGCTGGCGCCTGGAAACCCCGGACCGCGGGGGCCGGGCCGGATTCCGTCGTTTGAATATTGGCGTCCTGCTAGGATTGTCCGGCTGGCGCGTGGACGGCGCCTTTGCAGGGTTACACGCCGATTATCTGGCACGACGCTACTGGCAAAGCCACGTTTCGGTCTCTTTTCCGCGCCTGCGCCCCGCGGCAGGTGGATTTCAACCCCAATTTCCTGTAACCGACGCCCATATGGTGCAGCTCTTGTGCGCGTTAAGACTCTGGATGCCCGATGCAGGCCTGGTGCTGTCCACGCGCGAACCCGCCAGCCTGCGCGAGAATTTGCTGCCCCTGGGAATTACCCAAATGAGCGCGGGCAGTAAAACTGCACCGGGGGGGTATGCCGTAAAAGAAAACGTCGAGGGCCAGTTCGAGATCAGCGACCTTCGCAGTCCAAAACAAGTCGTCCGCATGATTGCCGCCCACGGTTACGAGGCGGTCTGGAAGGATTGGGATGCGGGCTTTTTGAATGACATACAGCCTTGACATACGGTCCTTTCTTTTGTGGGTATGAGCCAGGCGGTTTTTTTTCGATAACCCGGTAAATCCACGGGTGACACGAGGAGCTATTTATGCCGATTCACATCACGCTCAACGGTAAACCCCACGCGCTTGAACACCGCATGGATATCTTATCTTTGCTGGAAACATTGAAGGTGCCTCCTGCCAGTGTTGTGGTGGAGCGCAACCGAAATATTTTACACCGGGATATGTTTGATCGCGTTATCTTGAAAGAAGGTGATGAACTGGAACTTATTCGATTTGTAGGTGGGGGATGAATCGTAAGGAACGTTTGATAAAATTAAAGGCCATCGATATTTATCCGGTTACCTGCCAGGAGCTTTCGGAAGGGCGAACCAATCTGGAAGTGTTGGCGGCGGTCCTGGCGGGCGGTGCCAAAATCATTCAGCTCAGGGAAAAGCATTGGGACAAGAAGGATATCTATGAACTGGCCGTTGAATTTGGCAAACGCACCCGCAGTTCCGATGCGCTTTTGATTATCAACGATCATGTGGACATAGCCCTGGCTGCGGGCGCCGACGGGGTCCATCTGGGTCAGGAAGATCTGCCCATCAAGGCGGCACGCAACATCGCCCCGGACCTGATTATCGGCGCTTCCAGCCACAACCTGGCAGAGGCTCTAAGGGCCGAGCAAGACGGCGCCGATTACGTGAACATCGGTCCCATTTTTCCTACCAAGACCAAAGCAAATACGGTCCGTTTTCTGGGAACTGAAGCCATCGCCGAAATCGGGCCGAAGCTCACGGTGCCCTTTACTACCATGGGTGGTATCCACCCGGATAATATCGGTCGGGTTCTGAAAGCGGGTGCACGCCGCGTGGCCATGATCACCGGCATAACGTGTGCTGCGGATATCACGGAAAGGGTGCGCCAACTCTGCAAAACCATCACTGATTTTGAAAACCGGTGTTGTTAGCCGGCTCCTGCAACGTGTTTGAATACGGCTTAAATTTTTCTTAGAAAATGCTATGTCGACGGGGTGGAAAGGTGGTACAGAGGCCGTCCTTCCGGGCGTAAACCATGGAACACCCTTGGCGCGTAGAAAATAAAAAGATGAAAGACGTTAATAATATTTCACGCCAATACCAAAACGAGAGGCGTCCTGGTCGCTCATTTCCTTCCACCATCTTACTTGAGCAAGCGATACGGTGCGCAGCCCACTATACGCTTCCGGTGCGGAAGTATCAAAGGAACAGGTTTTCACCTTGAATAAAATATTGGTTCCTTCTTTGAAAAATGAATTGGACTCGAAATACATACCGCCTTCGGCGCAGTTAAGCATGGTGGCCTTAATGGTTTTATCTTTATTGAAACAGTTGCATATAACGGAGGCTTCGCATTTATGGCGTTCATTAGTTCTCTTTTGCATAAGATATAAAAACTCCTTATTTGCGGCGAATTCGTTATTCAGTCCCGTTATTTAATCCATAAAAGGGTTGTTTCGGTTTCCCCGATTTAAGGTACGTCCAGATTAAGGATATTGTTGTAACTCCCGAAACAGTTTAAACAGGTTTGATGATTTTTGGGGTCTTCTCTCCACTGCCCGTCAACAAGAAACTTATACTGGTAGTTTCCGGGGGGCAGAAGTACAGCCTTATTCCACACGCCATTCTTATCTTGTTTCATAACGTGTTTTTTGGGATCCCAATTATTAAAATCTCCCATTAAAATGACTTCGTTAACACCTGACAAATCAATCGAAAATGTTACCTTCTGGCGCTTGCTTTTCTTTTCTGGTTTGACTCTTGCCATGCAGTACCTCCTCAGATACAACCGGTTCGAAATGTTATGTCACATTCAGTGAAATTATATTTATCAAATTATAATTCAATATGTCCATAGACGAAAAACTTCATTTTGATAGTGAGAATTCCTGTAGTGTGGGAATTTATCCCGCGAAATCGGGTGAAAAACGGATAAGCCTATTCCTTAAATCCATAATGAAAAATTTCGTATTCGGTTTTCCCCCCAAGCAACGCATCTATTTTGTCTTGAATTTTTTGTCGTTCCTTGCTTAACAACCATTTTTCCCAGTAATCGGAGGACTGCCAGGTACTGATGACCAGAAACGTATCGGGCCTGTCCATGCTTTTTAAGGTTTCACCGGAGATATAACCCGATTGGTTTGTCGCAAGGACTCTCATTTCCCTAAATAGCGGTATCATTTCCTTTGCCTTGTTTTCCGGCACCGTCCGTTTAATTAGAACTTTAACAGCCATTTCGTCCTCCTTTCATATTAACCGATTGATTTGGCGTTTACCCAGGTTCCCTTATGGTGTTTATTCCTCATACACATGTGCCCGAGTTACCGGCAACCTATTGTCCAATCCCTTGGAGACAAGAACCTGAAACAGGCGAGAATTGCCGTACTTAAATCCTGCTGCCGTACTGTTTAAAAAAAGACGCCATTGTCTCACAAACGTTTCATCAAACATGTTACTGATTTTCTCCATATTTTCTTCAAAATTTTCCGCCCATTTTTCAAGCGTTTTGGCATAGTGCAGCCGCAAATTTTCTACATCCAGGATGGAAAAACCGGTTTTCCCCATTTCTTCCACAATTTCGTGAAGCGTTGGAATATAATGCCCGGGGAAAACATAATTAAACGTCCAGGGATCTCCGCCAGACGGGGTGTCTTTTCCAATAGTATGCAGCAGAGCCAGTCCTTTGCTTTTTAACAAATCCGAAACTTTTTGAATAAACGCCGGAATAAATTTTTTCCCGACGTGTTCCATCATGCCTATGGAAACTATTTTATCAAATTTATCATTTAACTGTCTGTAATCCTGATATAATATTTTGATCTGATTTTGAAGCCCCAATTCTTCGATTTTACGATTGGCGTATTCGAACTGATTTTTCGATAGCGTAATTCCAACTCCGGTTATGCCATAGTTCCGGGCTGCATAGATCAGCATTCCGCCCCAGCCACATCCAATGTCGAGAAGCGATTCATCAGGCTTAAGCAAAAGTTTGCGGGAAATATGTTCGTATTTGTTCAATTGTGCCTGTTCCAGAGAATCGTCCGGTTTTGAAAAATACGCACAGGAGTAAGTCATGGTCTTGTCAAGATAGAGTTCATAGAATTCATTGCCCCTGTCGTAATGGAAAGAAATGTTTTTTGGGGCTCGTCTCAGGGTGGAACTGTTGAGCAGAGAAAAAATAACCAGTTGAAATTTTTGCCAGAAAGATAAGCAATACTCGTTAAAATTAATAGCGAATCCCAGACGTAAAAGTTTTGGAAGATCCTTCTCTATATCCAGTTCTCCCTCCATATAGGCTTCCCCAAACCCTAAAAATCCTTTTTTGATGATTTTTTTGGTAGAATTTTCAGTTTTCAGACGCAATACGACCTCTGGAAAGCTCCCAAAGCCTATGGCGTCCCCATCCCAGAATTCTATGGCAAAACATGCTGTTGGGTCGGCTTGATGCATCATTTGGGCGATGTTTTTAATAATTTTTTTCACAGCGACCTCCTTATATTCTCTATGGCAGTTTGATATTCACAGGTCCGCCAACTTCCTGTATAAAAGAACTTAGGATCTTTTGTCCCGATTGGCCTCAGGCACGTAACGCCGAGCCCCCCGGAAGGAATAAGAAAATAATGAGGTGATGGTGCCGGTGGAACAGAAAAAAAGCTGACCGGGTAAAATGATAGCTTTTAAGGAGATTCTGACAATCTAAACACGTTATTTCCACTTTTACCCCCCCAATACTCCAATATTCTATTCTTCCATACCGAAGGCATAAACAGGTTGTGATTAAATAACTTGTGATTTGGTCAGGTTATAGACTTCTCCAAATGAATTATATATATAATCCATTTTGTCCATAGAGGCAAGTCTTTATTTTGATGGTGGAAATCCCTATGGGGCGGGAATTTGTCCCGTGCAACCGGATGAGAAACTGACAAGATAAGATTTTGCAGACAGACTCATTCTTTCCACAGGTCCACATCGATAATTCCTAACCTTGCAGCATATCGAACCAGATCTAATGTGCTATGGAGGTCAAGTTTGCGCAAAATATTCGATCTGTGATTTTCAACTGTTTTGGGGCTGATGAAAAGTTTTTCTGCGATCTGTTTGTTGGAATGCCCTTGGGCCAGAAAGACCATAATCTCTTGCTCTCGCGAGGTCAGAGTCTCATAGGTGGCATCCGTTATCTTCGCCTCCTTTTCCGGGAATTCCATAAGCTTTTCAATCACTTTATGGGAGACGGAACTGTCCATGAAATACTCTCCCTTCAATACGCTCTCTATCCCCCGTATCAGTCTTTCAGAGGCTGATTCCTTGACCACATATCCTGTGGCTCCGGCCTGAAATGCCTTGACAATATAATCTATTTTGGAGTGCATGGTAATCATCATGATACGTGTTTTCGGCGATATATTCTTAAGTTCGCGGGTCAGTTGAATGCCGCTCTGATCCGGCAAAGACATATCCACCAGCGCCAAATCCGGCTTGAGTTCCTTCGCCATTTGGAGCCCTTCACGACCGTTTCCTGCCTCACCAACCACTACAAAACTATGGTTTCGTCCGATGATTGCTTTGAGGCCTTCCCTGAAAAGGGGATGGTCATCTATTATGAGTATGGTTTTCTTTTGAACCACCCTTGTTGTCCTTATAAGGAAATATAATAGAAATCTTTGTGCCCTGAATGGGTTTTGACTGAATTTCCATTTCACCTCGAAGCAATTTAGCTCGTTGCTCCATGATCCGAATTCCCATTCGTTTCTCTTCTGTTAGGGTTGCCAATCGTTTCCGCACATCAAACCCCTTACCATTATCTTCTATGCGAAGAATAATATTAGGGAAAGCTGCAACCAGTCTGATGATCACATGGTCAGCGTCAGCGTGCTTTTTGATGTTGGCGAGGCCTTCCTGAATCAGTCGATACAGGTTGATTTCGGTGTCAAAATCCAGCGTTAAATCTTTCATGCCCGCGGAATGGAAATCAACATTTATTCCATTATTTTCAGAGAAATTATGAACATACTGAAAAATAGTCTGTACAATTCCCAGTTCATCGAGTCCTGAAGGTCGCAAGTAATATGAGAGATCCCGGACGGCCTTGATGACCTCCTGAAGCATTATTGATATTTGAGACATTCTTTTCCTGACTTCAATGGGTATATCGGGTTGATTATCAAAAAGCGTTTCACAGCCGATTTTTACCGCAGAAAGCTCTTGAGCCACATTATCGTGCAGGTCACGGGAAATCCTCTGACGCTCACTTTCCTGAGTCCTCATCAGTTCCTGTGTGAGCATATTAATATGTTCTCCGGCCTTCTTTTGGCCGGTGATATTTCTGGCAATCTGGATAAAGCTTTCAATCTCACCCGAATCATTTTTCAGAGGCACGCAGTAGGTATCCCAGTAACTTTCTCCTTCTATCCCCTTTACCTGGGGTTGATACATAATCGCCCGTTCGATTTTACCCGTCTCCCGAGCGATTACGGTGGGGCATCCTTCACAGGGGGTATCGCGGCCAAGGAAAAGTTTATAACAGGTATGCCCGACCAGGTCTTCGGAAGACATATGAATCTCTTTAGCTGTTGTTTTATTTGCCCAAATGATTTTCATGTCCTTATCAATATGACGAATCCTGTCAATGGAAGCGTCAAGAATTGCCCGTTTCTGAGATTCGCTCCGACGGAGGGATTCCTCCATCCGTTTCCGTTTGTTGATATTACGCAATGAGCCGATAATTTTTAGGGGATGTCCATATTCATCTCGCACCAGCTTTGCCGCTATCGAACAATGGACTTGAGAGCGGTCTTTGTTTATCAGAAGCGCTTCATAGTCCGTAACTTTTTCATTTTTCAGAAGCTCTTTTAGAAATTCGTCTCTATTTTTCGGATCAACATATATATCGTATAATGATTTTCCTATAATCTCTTCCCGTTTATAGAGAGAAACATCTTTTATCGAAGGACTGGCTTCCAGAATGATTCCATCAAGGGTTACTTCATAATAAACATCCTGAATATTTTTAAAAATATTGCGAGAGTGCTCTTCGCTTTTCCTCAGTGATTTCTCAGCTTGTTTCCGCTCGATAATTCTTCCGGTTAGCCCGGCAATAGTGTTGATCAATTTTCTTTCTTCTTTAAGGAACGGACCTTCATCTTTTTCCGGACTTTCTTTAAGGTAATAAACTTCCAAAATACCGCTCGGTTCACCATGAACTTTAATGTCACAGGACTGTTTCCAAATGCACTCCCGGAAATTATTTGTTTTCCATTCTCGACCCTGTAAAATGATTCGTGCGCAAGTGATTTCCGGATATTGCCACGAGGGAGGAATAAGATGTACTATTCCCTGAAGAATCTCCTCCGGCGAAATATCCTGCTGCTCAACAAGATAAGCAATACCATAAAGGCAGTTGAGTTCCTTGACCCGTTCTTCACTGTCATGTGTTTTCTGCCTCAAGGCTTCCTGTTCAAGTTTTCTTTCAGTGATGTCTTGCCAGATGCTGATGATAACACCCGGTTCCTCCCCGCCAAACGGTTCAAGCAAAAAAGCATTCACATTAAAATGTCTCACTTTGTTCTTTGTTGTCATGCCGAACTCGGCATTACGGAAAAAACCATCGAGAAAAACTTTTTTTTCCATCTCGGACCAACGGCTCAAAGCATTGGCATCAAGTTGTTCAAGCCAGCAGAACATATTCGTCTTAATGACATCCCGCCGCTCCCGTGCGAAAAACGTACAAAAGCTCTCATTGACCTCGATGATAGTATGCGTCGAGTCCGTAATCACGATACCATCGGACGAGACAGATAAAAGCGTTTCGAAAAACTTTACTGTTTGACGGATGTCTTCTATTTCATCTTTTCTAAATCGTGTGCTCATTGTAATTCCGATTTATTTTTCTCTCGGGAACTGATAATTTCCCAACAGAAAAAAACGAAAAGGCCCATATTTTTACACAGTTTATAGACTGTATATGAGCCTTTTTCTATCACATAGGGTTATCCCCCTAGATTTGGCTGTGATTATCTTTTTTATATTATTCTAATAAATTATATATCATTTTTAATCGGGCTTTTAATTTCGTTTATTCATGAATATTACATATAAAAATATAATTCAACAATTTGACTTATTACAAATTTATAAAAAGAAGTCTATAGGATAATAAACTTATTTTGATAGGAAAATATCCTGAAGATATAGGGAGTTATCCCGGACCCAAATGAACCCCGATGTTGTATTGAAATTCACCAAAACACATGGAATATACTGTCATACAAGATATATCCCTCATAATGGTACGATTTCAGGAGTTCACCAGAAGTGAATTCCACGAGTGGATACAATTATTGTGCAACTTATTGACACACATACTTTTATATCAAATTCAGCCCGTTGAGTTTGCAACATCGGGGTGAATGTAGATAAAATCTGATGTTACTGCTTCAAGACAGGGGTAACGTCCCGCAGTATCCGAAATACACCAGGCAATATTGTTTAGTCTTTTAAAAATCTCAGGATTCATAACCGCCGGAGGAAACAGGTTCAAGGACTAGTGCGGTGCGGGTGGGAAGATACAGGCTGAGCAGATTCCGTTGCCGTTCCATTGATGTGTCGACCAGGGTCAGATGATATTGATCCGCGTGTAAACGATTGTAGCCCCCATATTCCGGTGCATCACTGTTAAAAATCATACGGTATTTTCCAGGCGGCGCTTCGAAACGATAATCCGAATACGAGTGTTCGGAATGAAAGTTAAAAATGAATAAAAGCCCGGCTCTCTCAAATATAATAATTTTATTGTCCGAGTGTTCGTAAACAAGATGTATTTCTTGTGCTCCCAACAGGTTATAATCCAGGGATAGGGATAACATGTCACGATCAAAACGGGCGAGAAATCGATACTTCAAGTTTTCGTCATCCACCAGATGCCATTGGCGCCGGGCATATCGATAAGACCAGTTGTTTCCTTCCCTCGGGAAGTCGATCCATTCGGGATGTCCGAATTCATTACCCATGAAATTGAGATAGCCATTACCTGCCGTGGCCAGAGTGATGAGCCGGATCATTTTATGCAGAGCCATTCCGCGGGTCACGGTATGGGTATCCTCATCCACATGCATATGATCATACATATCCGCATCGATTAAACGGAAGATAATCGTCTTGTCACCCACCAGGGCCTGGTCGTGAGACTCGGTGTAACTGATTGTTTTTTCATCCCTTCTCCGGTTGGTCAATTCATGCCAAAGCTGTCCCATGTGCCATTGTTCATCCGGTGTATCTTTGACAAGTCGAATCCAGTTGTCGGGCACTCCCATGGCAAAACGATAATCAAATCCAACGCCGCCGGACGAAATCGGAACGGCCAAACCCGGCATTCCGCTGATATCCTCGGCTATGGTCACCGCATCATGCCGAACATCATGGATCAGTTTGTTGGCCAGGGCCAGATAAATCAGGGCATCTTCGTCCACGTTATCGCTAAAATAGTCGTCGTAGGAAGTAAATGCTTTTTCCAAACCGTGATCCATGTATAGCATACTGGTCACTCCGTCAAAACGGAAGCCGTCCAGATTATATTCATCCAGCCAGAAACGGCAGTTGGAAAGAAGGAAATGAAGAACCTGGTACTTTCCGTAGTCAAAACACCTGGAATCCCAGGCGTGGTGAATACCGCGGGGTCCTTCATGAAAGTATTGATACCGTGTGCCGTCGAATCTGCTCAACCCCTCCACTTCGTTGGAAACTCCGTGTGAATGGACCAGGTCTATGATCACCCTCAGACCGGAGGCGTGAGCCGTGTCGATAAGCTCTTTGAGATCCTCCGGTGTTCCGAACCGGGACGAAGCAGCAAAAAAGTTCGAAACCTGGTAGCCGAAAGAACCGTAGTAAGGATGTTCCTGGATCGCCATTAATTGCAGTGTGTTGTATCCGGTCACAGCAATACGCGGAAGGATCCGTGTGGTAAATTCTCTATAAGAGCCGATTTTCTCCTCTTCCTGGGCCATGCCCACATGAACTTCGTAAACGAATATCGGGTCCGACGGAGACTGAAACTCCCTGCATTTCCAGTGATACGGATCCGGCGGAGACCAGACCTGGGCATTAAAAATCAGCGTATCAGGGTCCTGAACCACGCGACGGGCATAGGCGGGGATGCGGTCGCCTTCACCACCGCGCCAGTGGATACGGAGTCGATAATGATCGCCGTGTTTCAATTTGTCTTGAGACAAGCGAATTTCCCAATGTCCCTCCTGGCTGATCCGGTGCAGGCCAAAGTCTTTTTTCTCCTGCCAGTTCGTCATATCTCCGATCAAGTAAATCCGGGTGGCATTCGGCGCCCACTCTCGAAAGATCCATTCATTGTTTCGCAAGTGCAATCCGAAATATTCGTGGCCTGCCGCGAAGTTCGACAGGCTTTTGTTACCTTGTGTCAGGCGAAATTCTGTTTCCGTTGTTTTCAGCAGGCGCCGGCGAATGGTTTTCTTATACGAATTCAAGTAGGGGTCCCGGGATAAAAGACCCTCAAGCAGGGTATTGACAGGATTGTCTTGATTCGCACTTTTCGGATTATTTGAAGTTTCTAACATAATTAATCTTTTCTCGTTTCTTTCGGTTATGTTTCGATAGAGCTATCTGACGGTTTGTTCACGATCAGCGGCCGCCGCAGCATTTTCTCATAAAGATCGATATACTGTCGAGCAGTTTCGGAATGGGTGAATTTGGCGGCACTTTCGGTCATGATCCTTTTGATTTGCTTTGTCTTTATCCTTTGGGGCAGATTATAAAAGTTCATGGCCTGGTTGACGGCCCAGAGCAGCCCGTTGGCATCAAAAGTCTTAAACAGGAAGCCATTTCCGGAATTGTTTTCAACATCCAGATCACTAATGGTATCATGAATCCCGCCGGTATCGTGGGCCACTGGAAGACTTCCATAAAGCGGGGCTATCATTTGCGGAAGACCGCACGGCTCAAAACTGGACGGCATGAGGATGAAATCCGAAGCTCCGTAAGCCTGATGTTCCAGCTCGTTATCAAAATCGCAGAGTGCCACGCGTTTCTGAAATCCGTGATGATTCACAATATCTCTGAATATCATTTGATAATCACCATTGGCGACAAAGACGATCTGAAGATTCTGGTTCCAGTATTTCGAAATTACCGTGTAAAATATTTTGTCCAGCAACTGGCATCCCTTTTGAACCGGATCCAGCCGGGACGGCCAGAAGAATACCGGTGCGTTTTCGTCTTGAATCAGTCCCAACTTTTCCTGCAAAAACAGCTTGTTTGCTCGTTTGCCCGATAAAAAATCCTCATGGCCGTAGGTTTGCTTAAGATGGTTATCTTCACAAGGATTAAAGGAAGGATCCGGTGCATTCAATATTCCAACGGCACAGCCGGCATGATATTTATTGGTCAATTCCCGTCGTATGGGAGGTTCGACAAACCCGTGCTTCCCATTGACGACTTCCAACAGAAATGTCGGGCTGACAATATTCACAAAATGAGCGGCAAAGATCCCGCTGGTGAGAAAATCTACGGGGTTAGTATTCCGTATCTCCTCATAATTTGTGGCCATTTTCTCGTAATACAAATTTTGCCAAAAATAGGCGGCATCGATTCCCCTGTCCTCCATGTAAGCCAGGGTTGTCTTTACCGTGTGAACATTATGAATGGTAAAAAGGCATGGAATTTTCATTCGCCTGGCCATGGCCGGAATGATCCCGGTCATCCAATCATTGCAGTGAATCAAATCCGGATGGACCTGGGGGACGATGTGATTGATCACTTCGCGGTGAAACGCCAGGGCGAGTTTAATGTTTTCCTCTCCATAAGCTGAATACACTCGGTTGATGTAGTAGAAAGCCCTGTCTTCCGCCAGATGGATGCGATCATCGGGCATCTTGCGCTGAATTTTATTGAGCTCTTTTTGTAAAACAGGGGCCAATCCGTTACTGAAGATGGAGCGATAGTCCGGAATAGCGACGTGTACGTCGGCTCCCTGTTCAAACAGGGCAGTGATCAAAGCTGCCGAAACGTCGGCAAGCCCCCCTGCTTTGGCGGTAAAAAAAGAGGCCATACCTCCCATGCGGTCCGGCAGATATGTTACCTCCGGAGTTACAACGAGAATGCGGGGATTGCTTTGTGAATGTGCCATGATAAATCCTAACCCGGTCCGGCCGGAACCCAAGAGAATTTAAAATTGAATATTGTCAATTGACTACTTAAACAGTCTAAAATTTCTAATCATCAATCGTCAATCTTAAATTTTCAGTCCTCAGGCCCATGTGATAAGGCCGGGGGCAAATCTGATTCGGTCATCTCCATTGGGTACGGCTCTGACAGTAAAACCGTATCGCCCCGAATTATCGCAAGCTATGGCACAGGAGTAAAGATATTTACCATCTCCATAAATTTCCTTTACGGTCATCTCTTGAGAATGACTGTCTGCGATGCTGTCCACGGTTTTTAACGGCCCATGATAGAGCTCTATTTTTGCTTCATCGGGACGGAGCTCTCCCAGATTCACCTTCGCTGTGACTTCAAACTGTTCTCCTACCCAAAACGGCCCTTCGGCTTTTTGTACAGGATGTTCAATGCTGATTTTTCCCCACAGGGAGCTGAGCCGGTGATACTGGGCGGAAAGAATTATTGCTTCCTTGGCGTTATCTGCGATCAGTTGGGCAAAGCGTTCTGCGGCGGGAAGATAAAATCTGGTTTTATATTTTTTAACCATCATACGGGCGCAAAACTGCAGCATCGCCATCTTCATCGATTCTTTCATCATTTTGATCCATCGGTCCGGTGCTTCCCCGTTCCTCCTTTCATAAAAGCATGGAATCACATCGTTTTCCAGCACATTATAAAGGGCCTGGCTCTCCACCGTATCCTGGTAGGCGGAATCATGATATTCATCTCCATCTCCGATACTCCAGCCTCTTTCTTCGGCATATCCTTCACACCACCAGCCGTCCAGGATGCTCACATTAAGGATTCCGTTGGCGGCAGCTTTTATACCGGATGTGCCGCAGGCTTCAAAAGGCCGTCTGGGCGTATTAAGCCACACATCCGCACCCTGAACCAGGTGCCGTGCGATATTGATATCGTAGTCCTCTATAAAAATGAGTCGGTGGCGTACATTGGGTTTGCGAGCGAACTGGATAAGGTGCTTGATCAGCTCCTTGCCTTCGTTGTCTTTAGGATGGGCTTTTCCTGCGAAGATAAATTGAACCGGATTTTTTTTTGAACTAAGAATTGCCTCAAAGCGCTGCGGATCTTTAAGCAAAAGATTGGCCCGCTTGTAAGTCGCAAAACGACGGGCAAAGGCGATGGTCAATACATCCTGGTCCAGTACCGATTCAGCATCCTTGACAATTGCTTTTGGGGCATTCCGGCGCCGGTATTGTTTTATCATCAGTGCCCGACAATGGCGAATAAGGCGGCTGCGACTCATTTCTCGGGATCGCCACAATTCCTCATCATAAATATCGTCAATGCGTTTGGCAATTTCCGGGTTCCCCATGTCCAAATACCAATCCGGTCCGAGATAGCGTTCAAACAGCAGGGCGTTCTCAACGGAAATCCACGAAGGAATATGTACGCCGTTTGTAATATGGGTAATGGGAACCTCATCTTCCGGCCTGCCGGGCCAGACATGGGACCACATGCGTCTGGCCACCTTTCCGTGTAATTCGCTGACGCCGTTGCAGTATTGCGCATTCCGCACTCCCAGAACGAACATGGAAATGGGAGTGTCTGCACCGGATTTCATGGGTTGCCCCCATGATAAGATTTCGTTAACGCTTATTCCGAGTCTGCTGGTAAAAGAATTAAAATACGGTTTTACAAGTTCCACGGGAAACTCATCATGTCCTGCCGCTACCGGCGTATGAGTAGTAAAGACCGTGGTTCGTGAAACGATTTCCTTTGCGGTCTCAAGATTGACGCTATAAGAGGACATGGTCTGGGCAAGCCGCTCCAGGGTGACAAAGGCGCAATGACCTTCATTCATGTGGCACACCGTCGGATAGATTCCCATGGCTTCAAGAGCACGCATTCCGCCGATTCCCAGCAGTACCTCCTGGGCCAGCCGGGTCTTTGGGGTTCCCGCATACAGGCGAGACGTTATTTCCCGAATCTGAGGGGAATTTTCCGGCAAATTGGTATCCAGAAGAATAAGAGGAATACGTCCCACCATGATTTCCCAGACAAGTGCCCGGATTTCACCCTCAGGTCCGGTGACTGAGATGTTCAGTTCATTTCCTGAACGGTCCTTTACCCGTTTTACAGGCAGGCGATAAATGTCTGTTTCCGGATATTCCTCCTGCTGCCAGCCCTCATGATCCAGAAACTGATGAAAATAGCCATACCGGTAGAGAAGTCCTACCCCGATCAAGGGAAGCGTAAGGTCGGAGGCCGCTTTTAAATGATCACCGGCCAGAACTCCGAGTCCCCCCGCAAACAGGGGAACACTTTCATGAATCCCAAACTCCATGGAAAAATATGCAATGGTTCCCTTTTTCCCGTTTGAAGCTTCGCTGGAATCCTCGGAGGCCAAATCGTTCACAAAACGTTCTTCCACCCGTTGCTGATGAGCCAGAAAGCTTTCATCTTTTGACAGTTCCTTCAGTCGTTCCTGGGGAATTAAGGTTAAAAATACGATGGGGTTGCGACCGGAATCTTCCCAGATCCGGGGACTTATTCGACGAAACAGTTCAATGGCATCGATATGCCAGCACCACCAAAGGTTGCGCGCCAGAACCTGAAGAAAAGAAATGGATTCCGGAATTGAGGGAAATACTTGAAATGTTTGTAAAAAACTCATACTCATTTATCCTTTTTCAATGTTTGTCGGTCATAGATGACTCAATGAAATACTTAACTCTTATCAAATAGTCAATCCAAAGATTGAAGCAGCTTCCATACTCTCACAAATTCGCTTGCCCCCCACGCCTGTGCATCACAGCCCCGGTGCCGGTGGGGAAAATCCCCGTCCATGATTTCCGGCAAATGGTTGATGCACCCCTGGGATACGAGTCGTGTGCTGCTGGCCAGCCATGAGAACCCCGTGTTTTTTGCTTTGTCTCCGTAGGCTGTGACCCACGCTTCACAATAACTGGGGAACAGCCATGTCCAGGCAGTGCCGTTATGATATGCAGGCTTGCGTTTCAAATCTTCCTCTCCCGAATATTGCCCCTGGTAAGGAAGATGGGGATTGTTAACGGGTGTTCCATTATGATAAATCGGCATCGGCCGGCTCACCGGCCGGTCCGCAAGGCTCCGAATCGCTCCGGGGACCAGCAGTTCTTCACATGCCGCCACGATCTTACGGCAAATCGTGCGGTCGGGGACAGCGCCAAGGGTTAAGGCAATGAGCTGGTTCGGCCTCAGAGCATCGTCAGGATCCGCCTGTGCTGCCGGTTCTCCCGAATCCGTATGGAGACAGTCGGACAGGTAACCCGCTTTTTCGAGCCAAAAAAGGTTATAAATTGACGATTGAACCCGGGAAGCCCTGTCGGTCCAGTCGCCGGCATCCTCCGAGGGGTCCATGCGTGCTAAAAAGGATAATGCAGCAAACCAGAGCGCTTGAATTTCGATGGGATACCCTTGCCGGGGCGTGCCTGCCGGGTAGTTGGTGTCCATCCATGTAAAATGGGTCGGACTGAAAATAAGACACGATTCCGGGTCCATACGGATACCGTTGGGCGTACCCTTCTCATAAGCATGGGCTATGGAAAAAAGAATATGACGAATGGTTCGATCACCACACGTTGAATCCAAAAACTTTTCATTTCCCTGGATTCGGACCAGATCGGCACATGCGACAAAAAACCATAGGGGCGCGTCAGAGGTGTTCCGGTTTCCGGCATCTTTGCCCCGGATCATATTAGGAATCGTCCCGTTGCTTTCAAACTGCCCGAACTGTTTCAGGATAGAACAAGCGTCGTCTATTTTTCCCGCTGCAATCAACCCCCTGACAAAAATCAAGGCGTCCCTTCCCCAATCCAGAAACCAAGGATATCCGGCAATTACCGTATGCAAATCGTTCCGTTTGACTACATAATCATCCAGCGCTGCTGTTAACGCTTCATGGGGTTTAAAAAATTTTCTTTTTTCAATAAGCTCCGGTTCCATATCACGGATGCGAAGGTTTTGATTCGGGAAAGGGGTATTTTGGAGACCCCTAATAGAAGCGTTTAGCGTTACGGATTCTCCCCCTTTCAGGAAAGAAGAAAAATAACCCGGACTGAACAGATCGGAATTTGCGTCCAGACCCCGCTCAACCTCTAGAGGCCGGTGTACCATGTATTGCCATTCCGGCTCCCATACAAAAGACCCATCTGAAATCTTCAAATTCAGCCGGTGTTCCTGATCCGGCACAAATGTGAAGCCGTCTTTATCCAATTTAACGGCTCCGGGCCAGAAATTCTCCGGTCCCAGATATGCCTTGGTGGTCTCGTGAAAATTGCGGCTTTCAATATCCGGACGCAGGATAAGCTGGACCGGCTCATGATCTGCCAGCATTCCCTGCCTGCGTTTTGCCGAATCGCGAATAAAAACCATGCGCATGGAATTTTTTCCGGGAACCATCTCCACACATATGGTCAGAAAGACATGTTCTCCCTGGCCTGTGGGCACCTGATATCGCCATAGGCCTCGCGAACGCGACCGGAAACAAAAACAATCAAAGCAATCATCGCAGATTTCCTGTGAATAGCCCTGATACACCAGCCATGCCCGGCATCGGGTAAACATTACCCAACGATCTTCAGGGATTTCGGGGTTGATATTTGCTGCCAGAAGGGCATCATACCTGCTGGCAAGCTTTCCCCAGGAAACCGCTGCCCGAAGCATGCCTCCGCGACCGTTGGTACAAAGCAGAAGAGGTGAATGTCTCGACAGATCCGGCCGGTAATAGATCCGCTTTACCCTTGCCTCCCCCGGCCGAGACAGGAAAAGGAGGGGCGCGTCAACATGTTGGGTCTTACCTGGAGTATACACCGATACCTTTAGAATAACTGAGCGATGAGTTTTGGGCGGGGTCAGAGGTGAAAAAAGCGTAAAATACGATCCGTCCGTACACATTAGACTTTCTTCATGGTACAGGCACCGGTTTTTGTCCATGATCCTGGCGCGAAAAGCTCTGTCGGCGCGAACCATTAGAAAATGATCCGGAGGCACCATGACTTCCCGCTTTTTATCACGGGGCCATTGCCAGGTTATCACCCGAGGTTCACTGCTGAAAGGATTAAGACTGCGGCAGTACTCTATGGGATTTTCCGCCAGTTTTTGCGCCGCCGTATCCGGTTCAAATTTGCCCGTATCCCGGGAGCCGTTATAAAAATGCAGCACGTCCATGGCCTTGGCACGGAGGCACTGTCTTTTGATCCGCTCTGGATATACTGAGGTTTTAGATTCAATCTCGCCAACAAGACCCATATCATTTGGGTCATCGGTAAAACAAAGAACCCGTCCGGAATTCAGGAGTAAGGACTGTTTTCCGTCAGACTCGGCAATAGCTATTTTCTTGCCGGAAATAAGATCCACAAACACAGGGTCATTCATACCTGTTTCCCGAGGATTCCAGGATGCTAACGTTTGATGCCGATCATCCAGATTGGCTACAATAAGAAGCTTTTTCCCTGACGGCACATGGTGTCGCAATATGACCATACAATTTCCATCACCCTGCTGGACCATTTTCAGTTCCGTTCGGTCGTGAAATGCCGGATGTATGTTGAGCAGAGTGTTAAGACGACGGATATGTTTTACCTGATTTTTTGCAGCACCCCAGTTCAGTGAAGTTGCCTCATGGACGTTGATCTTTTCCGTTGCATACCATTCCACGCCGTTGCAAAAGCCAAAGCCCCCCTGGTAACTGCAAAGCGCGCACAGTGCGGTCCTCATCCGGGCAAAGACTTTAGATTGAGCCGCCAGACGGGGATTGTCATGGGTCTCAGCAAAATGTACCATTATTCCGTCACTTACAGAGATCTCATTGGCTATCGGAAGATAGGTTTCAATCTGGTTGCGGTCATAGTTTTGAAAAAGCTCGGAATAGGACCAGTTGAAATTGGCTTTGTTCAAGATATCCCGGGTTGCAGAAATTTTTCCTCCCAGCCCTTCCAGTAAAAAAATTGTATCCGGATACTGATCCCTGACGGCGGAAACAATATACTTCCAGGCAGGAACCGGAATCATATATCCCGCATCACACCTGAATCCGTCTACCCCCCGTCGACACCATGTAATAAAGACATCGGCCATAAATTGCCACAAGTCTTTTCGGGTGTAGTCGAGACTCGTCAGGTCTGCCCAGACCACGCCCCAGGCGCCCGGCATTTCGATCTGGCCGTCCGGATTCCGGACAAGCCATTGAGGATGGGTTTCATGAAGACTGGCGGCCCAGCCCGTATGGTTGATGGCGATGTCAATAAAAACCATGGCATGACGTTCATGGATTGCATCTATCAGCTCTATGAACTGCTCAAGAGGAGTTGCCTTAGGATCAAATTCGGCATAAGCCGGATCCACTGCGGTAAAACTGAGTGCTGCATACGGGCTTCCAAACCGTCCCATGCGAGCATAGGTAGTGGGAGTGGGATGTATCGGGAGCAGTTGAATTATTCGGCACCCAAGCTCGCCGATAATGAAATCCAGTTCTCCTATCAGATCACGAAAGGTTCCTGACGGCGGGATGACCGTATATCCGTTTTTATCAAGAGCCCGGATCGAATCTTCATTTGTCCCGGAAAAGAACTTGCCGTTTTTGTTCGGACCGAACTGCCGGACAAATGCATTATAAATGATGTTTGAACAGCATGTGTGTGCCGGTTCTACATTGATGGCGACATTAGGACCCTCCGGCCACAACGGGACGGTTTCCTTTTCACTCAAAAAGAAACATTTGGCTTCAAAATGCCCGACTTCACAAAAAGGAAGGGTAATCATAAAATTTTTCTCGTCAACACGGCTCATGGGAATGTCAAACCAGTCCCGACCCAGGGGCGGCTTATCGTTATCTACTTTCCTGATGATTTCCTGCCTGGCAGTTCGGGCATGGCCGATGTTGGTACGAAGCCATGCATTTCCTTTTCCGGGATGCGAAAGGGAAAGATGAAATGTCCGGATATCTCCTCTAAATATGAGAATGTGTGTTCCCGGCGCAGGGTTCTGGCTGACCCAATTTGGATTATCCATCGGGCGTCACTGTTTGGTTTGAAAACAATATTATTTAATATCAAAAAAATTTAATATAAAAGAATATCAATAGGGTGTCAAAGGAAAAGAAAAAATTAATAAGGGGAGATCGGGGCGTCATCATGTATTGAGAAGTTATCTGAAGGATAGATAACTAATTTAATAAATTGGAAATTTTCTTTGTGAGTTTATGGACGTCCTTATGGCTTTTAACCAGATACCCGTCTGCCTGTGAAAGATGAGGATCAAACAGGTGTGTGTCGTGGGGGTAAATAAAAATAAGCATCCGCCTTCGGTGTGATTTTTCACTTCTACTTATACCTCGTCTTTTTTCGAAACAGCCGGCTCTTTTAGACACAAGGAACGCCACTTGCAGCCGAACTGATCGCAATCCACAATTCCTTTTTGGAAACAGTCCGTGTTCCCTTCAGCGCGCTGAATACTTCTAATCAAGGCCGTCATATCAAGGAAACTCTTTTGATTAGCATCCGGTTCCGACTTGGAGGATGATAGTATTATATCGACCATAAGGAGACTGAACTTTCTGAAATTGGAGACGGTTCCGTATAACTGTATTCTTCTGTATAATCTATCCCGCTTCCAACGTTCCATTTTTCAGCAGATACATGAATATGCTGTATGGCTTTCAGCAATTTGCAATTTTTGGCGCAATCTTCCTTGGGCAGATCTCTTCTGGGACAATTTTTACATGGAGAAGAAATCATATTTCCTCCTCTATCTAGGTACATGTATTCGTAAATACGGTTACGTATTCATGATGAAGTTTGAAGTGAGCTAAAGTTTAAAGTGAGCTAAAGTTAAGGAATTCTGTCAATTATATAAAATCAC
>CAYPIW010000085.1:0-7005 GCA_964410925.1 uncultured Desulfobacteraceae bacterium | reverse complement strand
GCGGGCCTTTCATTAAATTCGCTTATTCATTTCAATCTCTATCTGCTGTCTCATGACAGTCATCAATTGAAAAAGGTTGTAATTCAGCAACCCAAGTTCACATCTGTCCAGGACTGTATTGTAGAGTTCGCAATTTTCTTTCAGACAATTCCCATCCAAGAAAGGACACACCGTTATTTTCTTTTTGGATTCTTTTTTACGCATTACCCATACCCCCCTTTCTCACCATGCCATCATTGGCTTTTTTTGCTGCAACGGGTAATGTAAAGCCTTGATCCTGATACTCTCTAATGCTCCGTATCAGGTCAATTTCCGCCTGGGTATATCTGCGATAAGCCCTTTCACCGCATACCAGACGTTCCGGCTCCGGGATGTATTTTCCTTCCCAGCTTCGTAATTTTCTTTGGCTAACACCAGTCATTCTGCTTGCATCTCCAATGGAATACGTTTTTTCGAATTTTTCTTTCATGTTTATTCCTCCATAAGATTTATTTTCCGGGGCTGAAAAAATGCCCCTCTATATTCTAACGAGGTTAGTTTATTCCTGTGATTGGAATGGGTTTTTTGGAAAAGTTATGTGTTTCTATGTTAAATGAGGATAGATAATCTCATGCGCAAAAAGGAACTTATGCAGAAAGTTGGAGGGTTTTACCAACGGTCGCAATTGATTTGGATGAAGCGGGAATTAAAAAGTTGGGAAAGAGAAGGAATTATTGGTGTCAAGAGAAAGTTGGATGTGGTGTTTGAAATGGATTGGTCAGGGTGATAGGGGAAAAAAGAAGATATAATTTCACAATCATACAAATTTTATGCATAGTTTTTTTCCGGGTTCACAGATTCAGCCAACGATTGTGATATTCTCAATGGTTCTTTTGCTTGGAATTTTATTCCCGTATGTCAGGTTTGGTTGAGGCTGTGATCTCCAGGAGGTGTCATAAGTTTTAAAAATATAGTGATATCTTATGGATGATGCCAGAATTGATGAGAGGTTGCCTTTTTTACGTTGGTCTTTATACCGGCGTAAAGTTATGTGCGAATATGAATTTTTTAATCAATAGTTCCAATCTGCATGGCTTACCGGTAGTTTGGTTAACTCTTTTTTTAATTGTTTCCAGTTTGGCAAGTATTTGTCCATGTAATAGAGAAATGTATCGTTGTGATGCCTTTCCAATAAATGGACCATTTCATGCACGATGATATATTCTAAACAACATTCCGGCTTCTTTGCCAGTTCAAGGTTTATCCAGATTTTTTTCTTTTCAGTGATGCATGAACCCCACTTGGTTTTCATTTGCTTGACGTGCCAATCGTTCACTTTAATATTCAATACGTTTTCCCACTTCTCAATCATTGCGGGTATTTGCTTTTTCAGTTCAGCACGATACCACTCCGTCAATATTTTATGTCGTTTTTCAACCGGCGCTCCGGGTCTGATATAAAGTTCGATATAGGTTTTGTTTTTCAAAACAACTTTGGGCGGCGCATCCACTTCAAAAATATTCAGCAGGTATCTCCTGCCTTGAAAATAATGGCTTTCCCTGTCCTTGTATTCCCTTGACGTAATTCTTTCCTGTTCTTCAAATTTTCGCTGGTGTCGTTTTATCCAGCCTAATTTTGAAATCGCAAAAAGGCGAATAGCATCATCATTGACTTTTAATGGCGCCGCAATACGAACCCTTCCTGTAGGCGGGTAAACTGCCAGATGGATGTTCCTAATGTTTTTACGAACCACATCAATTTTGATATCGCTGATGGTGATTTGTTCCACTAATAGTCCCTTTGATTTTTAACCAGGTTTAAAATACATTCCGCATCTGGATCTTTAACTTTATATTTATTCAGAGATTCCTCAATGACGTATTTTACCGCCTTGGTTTTTTGAATATTATCTCTCCATCCGTCTTTTTTTGTTGTTACTATTTTTTGGTCCAGTTCATTTGCGATTGTCTCATTTTTACCCAGGTTGTCATACAACGCCCTTTTAGCGTTTGTATTGATTGAAAAAGGATATTCGGAAGTCGTGCCTGGTTTCTTTATTTTTTTGGAAAGGGCAATGATCTCCTGTAAATATTTTTCATACTTCAGGGTGGCTTCTTTTCGGAGCTTAATGAGTTCATCTAAAAGCACGCTCATGTTCTCATAATACATCGGGTTGGTCGGACTTTCTTCAATGATGACCTTACGCAAATTGTTTTCTATGGCTTCGGCCATTGCATCTTTATTTCTACGGATATTTTTAGGCAAATCCTTGATGGCATCTTTCCCTCTTTCAACCAGCAATTCTACCAGGCTCATGTCATCAAAATTGGCAAGCATACGGCTTTCTTCCGCGCCGATATAACTGTCTATCAAATACCGCATGGCAGGCTCATACTGCTTCAGGTCAATATAATCACCGCTGGCAAGCTGGATTTCTTTTCGCAGGCTTTCAAAATGCTTAACGTCATTTTTAATCTGTCCGATTTCTTTATCCGTATAGCCGGCCTCCTTCATTTCATCGGCTATGTTGGCATAAGCCCGAATGAGCGCAATGGTGAGTTTGTATAAGGAAACCCGTCTGGGTTCCGTGTCTTTCAGTTCATCCGGATTTTCGGTATTTTTGCCGCAGAAGTAACGGATATGGGCCAATGTGTCTTTGGGCGGATCAACTGCTTCACACAAGGCTTTTATGGCTTCCAATACCTCGTTCAACCGTTCTTTGCCTTTTTGCAGACGGTCTTTTAACAGGCCTTCAATGTCCGATTTTTCATATCCGCTGAACACTTCGGACGTATAATCCTTGAAAGCAGCCTCCAGACTATTGAACAAATCCATGTAATCAATGATGTAGCCGTATTCCTTGTCATCGCCATCCAAACGGTTCACCCGGCAAACAGCCTGAAAAAGCCCGTGGTCTTGAAGTTTTTTATCCAGGTAAAGGTAAGTGGCCGGCGGCGCGTCAAAACCGGTGAGCAGTTTGTTGACCACAATCAGCAACTTCATTTGGGCGGGTTCTTCGACGAATTTTTTCTTTACCTCTTTTTCAAACTGCTCCACTTTATTGATTGCTATGTCGGGGTCTTCGTTAAAATAGGTTGCCAGCATGTTTCTGTAAATCTCGAAACGCTGCAATTTTTCAGTGTAACCCTCACCTGTTTCCTCACCTTTGATGTCGGTGTGGGTGGGAACAAATGATGTAATAATAGCCGCCTTTTTTAACCCCGCGTTTTGAAACAGCTCATAGTACCGGCAGGCATTGTAGATACTGTCTGATACCAGCATGGCATTGCCCCTGCCGTTTTGCAGGCGCTCTTTTTTTTCCATGTCGATCATCATGTCCAGTACGATTTTTTCCAACCGTGATTTGGAACTGAACACTTTTTTAAGCGTGCCCCATTTTTGTTTCAGCTCGGCTTTGGCAAAATCAGTCAGCCCGCGGGTTTTGAGTTCAAACCATTCGTCTATCTTTTTTGATGATGTAATTTTTTGCTCGATGTCTCTGGATTCATAACGTAAATCCAAAACCACCTTGTCGTTTACAGCCTCGTCAAATTTATAGGTATGTATGTATCTCCCAAAAACTTCCAGGCTGATCTGTTTATCGGATTTTAACAACGGGGTTCCGGTAAAACCAACAAATAGAGCATCGGGGATAAACTGTTTCATGGCTTCGTGCAACTTGCCCGTCTGAGTACGGTGGCATTCGTCTACAAATACAACCATATCGCCTTTGGCTTTAAAGTCTGAAGGGATGCTGCTTTTTAAACCCTGCAAATACGCATCCATGTCTTTTTCATCCACCTCTTCCTTGCCGCCGAATTTATGAATGAGCGAACACATCAGCCAGGGGGCATTATCATCGAGTTTTTCGAGCAGGTCTTTTCCGTTTTTGGTGCGGTAAATATATTCAGAAACGCCGTTGTACACTTTTTCGATCTGTTCATCCAGCTCCTCACGGTCGGTAATAATCAGAACCCTGGCGTTGGGGTTATATTCCCGCAGCCATTTGGTGAGCCATACCATGGTCAGGCTCTTGCCGCTGCCCTGCGTGTGCCAGATGATGCCGCCTTCTTTGCGTTTCACAAAATCCTGCGCCGCTTTAACGCCGAAATATTGGTTGGGTCTTGCCAGTTTCTTTTGCCCCCGGTCATAGACAATAAAATCATGCAACAATTCAATAAATCTTTCTTTATTCAGCAATTCCACCAGATTTTTATCGAGCGGATAATCATATCGGGCGGCTCTGTCACGGATGGGCCGGGTGAGTTGCAGCAAATACGCATGGTCTTTGTTGACCTCTTCGCTGACCTCTTTCCATCTTAAAAAATATTTCTCTTTGGTATCAATCGCCGCATGGGCAAGGCCTTCAATGTCATTACAGGCCATGACATACTGGATGGTGCTGAAAAACGGCTTGATGAAAATATGTTTTTGATTATCCAGGTTTTGCCGGATGCCTTCAGATATGGATACGGTGCTGCGTTTTAGCTCCAAAACACCCAAGGCGATGCCGTTGACATACAGCACAATGTCAGGGCGTTTTTTGTGGATGCCTTTGATGGTCACTTCCTCGGCAATGGCAAAATCGTTCTCAAGTGGATATTCCCAGTCAATGAGCCAGACGGTTTCTTTGTTGTGTCCGGTTTCAGGCTGAACCGTCACGCCATACCGTAGCTTTGAATAGACTTCCTTGTTGACATCATACAGCGATCTGCTCTGGTCGTTGGCTGTTTTGCCGAATTCATACAGGGCCTTGCCTATCAGATTTTGGCTGTATCCTTTTCGGGTGAGATAAGCGGATAAGATGTCTTCTTCAATGTTGCTGTTGTTTTCCCTCTCTTCCCAATTGCCGAGATAGCGGTAACCCAGCTCGTTTTGAAACAGCGCCACCACACGGTTTTGGGTTTCGCGTTCTTTTTTACCGATGTTACTCATTATAAAGTCTCCCAATGTCCTCCCTTTTTGGGGCCTTTGAAGGCAATTTTTCCTTCTTTTTTTAATTTTGCCGCAGCTCTTTCAACAGCGCGAACCGATTTTCCGATATGCGCGGCAATTTCAGCAAGAGTAATATCAGGTTTTTCAGCAATGAACCTTATGATGGCCTCCGGGGTTTCTACCGTCGTTTCTACCGTCGTTTCTACCGTCGTTTTATCCGAATTTTGACGACCGGAAAAATAGAATATCAGCCATAAACCAGTCGGCTCATAATTTATTTCAAACCTGGAAGAACCGGAATTCAGACAGGCTTGCGATATTTTTTCAATTCCCCGCCCCCACGCTTCTATCATGCCGGCACGAAAAAGTGCGTTGGCAATATCGGGATTATGAGGTTGTGAAGAATGTTTTTCGGTAAGTGTTTTTACAGTCCATCCGTCAGGTAAAGTTCCGGGATTCCAAAACATGATTTTATTGTCATAAACGCTGATCTGAATGGGTACAGAACTGCCATAATCTTTATGAGCAACAGCATTGAGAAGCGCTTCCCGTAGAGCTGCCTCAGGAACCGGATAGGTCTCAATGCGCTGAATACCCCTGTATGAAATTTCTGCGCTTAAATATTTGGTCAGCAAAAGCTCCATGGTTTTATCAACCAGAGTAAACATATCCCCATGAATTTCATCATGAAAAACCAAATCAGCGTCATTTTTAAAATAACCGACTTTAATAAATGAGGCGGTTATATATTTCTCAGGATCGGGATGAAACAACAAGACAGCCGCTCTTTTAAAATAGTCCTTTTCCAGAAGGTGAAGCTTATCCAGTAACGCATCATCCGGCTCATTCAATATCTCTTCGGACAAGCGTTTGCTCAACAGAGCTTTTTTCCGGAATTTTTCAATTATCTTTTTGTCCAAATCCGCTAACTGAACATAGGGAACTGGCACGGCATCCCAGTGTTTGCCCTGTTTACGGAGTAAAAACCGATCAAGAGCCGCGCCTTTTAGCTCCTGTTTGGTGCTACCGCTTCTGTAATGATATTCACCCCGAAAACTCACCGGATAGGGATAAGGCTCAACCACAATTTCAAGATATTCTTTTTCTTCATCTGATTTCAGGTTTACATCAACCATGATTCCAAGAATATCCCGGACCTTATTGGGGATATCTTCAAGCAGTTTTTTGATATGGGTCAGTCCGACGACGTTGCCTTGGTCATCTTTGCCGATATAGAGAATCCCGCCATCCGCATTGGAATATCCGCAAATCCATTTGAGATACTCATCACGCCACGATGGCTTGAATTCTATATTCTGACTCTCTTTCATATCAATCTTACCTTACCGGTTAATAAAACCTGCATCATGCCCTGCTTGAGCATTTTGTATTTGTCCAGTTTCTTTTCCAGGGCTTCGATTTCGGCATCCATTTCGGAAAGAATTTGGGTGATATGGGTTTGGGTTTCTTTGGGTGGAATTTTGATTTCCATATTTTTTAGTTTTGATTTAGAAATTCCATAAACAGAAACACCCGTTGAAGATGATATCAAAGCCTCTTTAACTCCATGAAAACTTTTAAAATATCCTTTATATCCATCAACCCATATATCTTTGTTACCCCTTAAAAGCATTGTATGAAGTCCTGCTACAATTTTTCGTTTGCCGATATTTTTAATTTCAATACAAACACCCAGTCCTTCATAATCTTCTGATGCATCGGCAAGAATCAAATCCCCTTCTTGTAAAAATGGAACACCTCTAATTTTTTCATTAGCGATGTATGGTAAAACATTTTTTGAGCAATCCAAAAAACTGTTCCATTTCGTATGAATGTCACCATAGTGAATATACTCAAATTCTCCGTCTTGAAGTAAATCTGCCCTTGAATTATTCGCGGTTTTTAGAAATTTGAAAACCTCCCCCAACTTCTTCACCACCCACCCTTCTTTCGGTTTCAGTAACTCCTGCATGGCCCCTTGCTTTATGGCTTGCTTTTTGGCAATGAGTTTTTCTAATTGAGTAATGAGGGCATCGGCATCGTTTAAGGCGGTGGCTATGGCAGTTTGCTCGGCTTTGGTGGGGGGGAGGG
>CAYPIW010000084.1:0-12832 GCA_964410925.1 uncultured Desulfobacteraceae bacterium | reverse complement strand
GGTATAGGGCCTCCAAAACTGCTCCCCGAAAATCACCAGCTCTTTACCCAAAGCCGCGTCCCGAATAAATTCATTAACTGTGAGATCAAACCTCATTCGCGGCGATATACCATAGACAGTTGCAAATCTGAGAGATGTAGGGATAAAATCAGGCCGGGTTGTCGAGCTCTGTATATAATTCTCGAATTTGACTTTCAGGTTAGCGTAAAGAGAGACAGGGTTGAGAGGGCTGTCTTCCTTTACATAATCTGTTCCCTCCATTTTTCCATAATTGCTGCACGTTGAGGCAAATACAAAATTACGAATATTGCTTGAAGCACTTGCAAGATCAAAAACCAATTTAGATCCTTCCCAGTTAGTACCCTTTGCTAATTGAGGCTCTTTCTTGCACGCGGGATCTCCAACGATAGCTGCTAAGTGAACAATAGCATCAACGTGGGAAATCAGATTCTGTAAATCTTTCACATTTCGGACATCACCCTTACAAAACGAAAATGCGGGGTGGTTTAACACTCCAAGTAAGGCTTCACCACCAAAGCGCAAATTGTCAAAACCTACAACGTTATACCCCTTTGCTAACAGTTGATGAACTAATACACTGCCAATATAGCCTGCAGCGCCTGTTACGAGTACTGATTTAATGTTGTTCATTCTACCTCTTACCTCCCTAAATGTGTTTTTCGGATGGAATAGTGAAAACCAACCACTAAACTGTAAAAGATAAAAGCATAATAAGGTCTAAAAAAAGCCTTAAGACTGCCGTCGAAAAAGGCAACATTCGCGAAACGTGCGGTTGAGATCGGGATCCGCTCCCCGAATCGCAGCAGAAACATCTCCATAATCCGCTTGGATGCACCCATCATGTTGACGGGGTTGGCCGCTTTATCGGTGGAAACGCAGAAATATTTCTTCGCTCCCGAGGCGGCCGCCATTTCAATGGTTTTGATGGTGTTCAGAATATTGACATCCACTATCCGCATGAGGGAGTAGGGGTCTTTTTCGCTGCGGACATGCTTGAGGGCGGAGAGATTGAGAACGTAGTCAAAAGGTCTCTCGTTTCCGAAGTACACGTCAAATTCGAGCGAACCGGCGTCGAGCGCGAAGGTTCTAAATTCCCCCTGGATATAGCCAAACGAACTGCGGATATCTCGCACCAGCTCAACGAGGTTGTTCTCCGAAATATCCACAACGTGGAGTTTCCGGGGATTTCTTTTGAAAATTTCCTTCATGACCGCCTGCCCGATGGACCCCGCCCCGCCGATCACCAGAAACGACGAGCGCCCTATCTCTTGCCGGAGCCGCTCCTCGTACATGGGAAGATCAGCTATTAGGGGCTGCGAGCGGCCGATTAATGCAAGGATATCGATCATGTTTGCCGGAGTTATCGGGATAAAGAACCCGACCCAATAATACCAATTAAATTTGGAAAATTAAGAATAAATTGCCTCTATGCGGCATGAGAATTACTTCGACATGCCTCAATACGTAGCTGTAATTCTTCACAAAATCGGGAAGTTTGTTACTTCAAATTTGTACTTAAACGGGCGGCCTGTAATTGTGATGAACACTTTATTTTGATTTATTGAACGTCGGTGTTTCTCTGCGATGTAGTGTTTGTTGAAATATTGATCATATTCACCGGAAGCGTATTTGAAGTATTCATCCCAACAGATCCCAAATTTTGATTCATCACCAGTTGCCAGCTTTAACAAACCATTCCACTCATAAAATCTATACGTTCTGGATAGTGCATTTTTCTCTTTGTCTTCAAATACGATTAAATCGGCGGATTTCACATCTTCAGACCGGGAAAGAAAACTTACAATCTGTTTTTGTTTGTTCCAATCTATGAAGAACCATGTATAATTATACCAGTTGATTGCAAAAGAAATTGTTAAAACCAGTACAAGAAAAGCTCGGCCAAATTTCTCCCCCAATGAGGCAATCAGGGCAGTACACAGAATCGCCATGCCCAAGGGCATAAGTAATTGATGCCGTGAAGTCCACTCTGTAAATGTTGGACCATGGCCCAGAATCCAATAAGGGAAGAGACCTGCAAGTAACGCAAGAAATGCGATAAAATAAACATTCCAGTTTTTTCCTTTTTCTGATTTTACTGCTGGATGCAAATCAAAAAAACGGCAAATCAAAAATGAAAAAGCTAAACCAACTAAAACATAGCCTAATGAAACATTAAGATTAAAGAGGTCAAGCGCCTGTTTAATGGGGGCTTTCACAAGATTGAACAAGCTATATTGTTCATTGTACCCCTCATAGAAACCGAACGGCTTAAAAAATATGATCTTCAAATAAAACCATACAAACGGCAATACAAGGTAATCAAGATGATGTAAAGACCATTCGAGAAAATGAGAAAACCTAACATGCTTAGGTTCTCTAAAATATAAATCCAAGATTGGAAGAAAATAAAAAACAAGTAAAGACTGAGTGTTAAAACTAAGAAAAAAGAAAAGTAAAGTAAAAAACCGATTTTTACCCATTAAAAACCAAGCAAAAAAGAAGAAAAACGAGCATAATGTGTATTGAAAAACAGCCAAGCTAACCCGGGCTGCATAGAGCGGGGTTACAAGGTAAAACACAACAATAAAGAATTGACTTTCTTTCCGTATCCAAGATTGTAATTCCAAGATTCGGTAAAGGAATATTCCAGAAAAAAAAATCAAAAGAAAGGTTAATATTTTATACGTATACAATCCTATTGAAAGTATCGCAATATGCATATATCCGAGAAGGTTTAAAAAAGCACCCCACTGTTTAGAAAAATTTATAATTTCAGAGAAATCATGCCTCCATAACACCCAATCATCCCAATAAACAGCGTTCGAAAGCAATAAAATACCGCCATGCGCCATGAAGTATAGAAGAAATAAAATAATAAAATCTCTACGAGGCTTTTCCATATAATCATTTTTCCCCATTTAAACTTCCTTAACTATTTTTTTTTAGGCAAGTTTACTAAAAGAAAATCTGGAGTGTCCGAGGTAACTTATAACTGTACATATAAGGATTATGATCGCCGCAGCGATCTTCGGGTGCATATTTCCAATCTCAACAAAGAGGGGGAGTAAAATAAAACTCAAACAAAAAGTGACAATGTAAGTTGCCGAAAATCTGAAAAACTCGGCAATCATTTTCAAGCCTTTAACCGCGGATTGAAAGGTAATGTACTTATGGAAAATGTAGGCATTGATGACTGCGAGTATCTGAGCTATTATCATGGCACTCATATAAGCAATCGATCTCGTTGAAAATAGCCACGCAAAAAACGAATCAAAAAGGCAAAACACCCCATAACCAAAAATAGTATTCCAGACACCAACAAGAAGGAATCTGATTTTTATTCGATGTTTGAATCTCAAGGCAATGAATGAATTGCTCAGTTCAGACATCATGTCTTTTTCTACCGGTTTCTGATTCATCCGGTTCAAAATTAACCCTTTCCTTCTCCACAACCAGAGGCCTTTTCAACACCTGGGTATGGATAGAGCCAATGTACTCTCCAATTATACCGATAAAAAAAAGTTGCACAGAAGCAAAGAAAAAGAGGCCTATCACGAGGGGTGCAACACCTACGCTGAAGCTTTTCCAGAAGACAATCTTGTATATAAAATATCCCAGTGCCACAATTAGACTGAGAATCGCCATGGAGAACCCCGTCATCGTAGCCAGCCGCAGGGGAACTTTTGAATGGTTCGTAATCCCCAGCATGGCCATATCGAACAGGGTATAGAAATTATTTTTGGTGAACCCCCTTTTTCTTACTGGCTGAACATACTCAATAACCGCTCTCTCAAAACCGATATCACAGATTAAACCCCTAAAATAAGGATATGGATCATCAATACTGCGGAGGACATCGATCACCTTCTGGTCATACAAGCCGAAACCTGTAAAATTCTTGATCAGTTCTATCTCGGAGAGTCGTCCAACAAGATTATAATATGCCTTGCGAACAGCAAAAAAGAGCCGTGATTCTTCACTCTGGGTCTTGACACCGATTACTATCTTGTACCCTTCTTCCCATTTCCTGATAAATTCCCCGATCATGGCGGGCGGGGCCTGTAGATCGGCGACAATACTGATTACCGCATCCCCCCTTGGCTGCATCAGTGCATGAAATGGAGAGCGGATATGCCCAAAGTTCCGAGTATTTACTATAATTTTCACTTTTCGGTCATTCTTTGCTATTTCTTTAAGGATCGCCACCGTTCGATCCTTGGAGGCATTGTCGATAAAAATGTGCTCATATTTATAATGAGGCAGATCATCCATTACAGCCTTTACCTGATCATAAAGTTCCCGCACGTTTTCTTGTTCGTTGAAGCATGGCGTCACGATGCTGATCAGCTTAATTTCAGAATTCATAATTATTCAAGTCCTTGATTTATAATAAATTTGTTCCACTTTACTGTACGGTTGATTGCTTCATCCGTATTCACCGGACAATCGAGGCCTAAGCTTTCTCTGGCTTTCTTTATCGCAGGGACATAGCGTTCCACCGACCGACCGGGCACAGGAGATTTGGCCACAAGCACTTTGGGTGAATTTGGGAAAGACGCGGCGACCTTGTACGCCACCTCTTTGATGGATATCGCCTCGTCCGAGCCGACGTTATACGGCCGGCATGACTCCCCTTTGAACAGAAACGTCCACAGCCAGATGGCCAAATCGGCGGCGTAGAGGTAGGAGCGGTACGGAGTTCCATCGCCCTTGACCTGAATGGGGCCGCCGTTCAAACCATCGCGGATGAAATTTCCGATGGCGTAATGAATATCCAGCGGCAGGTAGGGGCCGACAAAGGCGAAACAGCGGGCAATCTTTGATTCGATGCCGTATTTTTTCGCATAGATGGCGCATAAAAGCTCCGCGGCCCGTTTGCCTTCTCCATAGGCGGAATTGGGGTCGGCCGAATCGGGTGCGCCTCGGTAATCTTCCGGAATATGGGTCATCTCGGGCGGCTGCTTGCCGTACACCGCCCCGGAACTGGTCAGGAGAAATTTCCCGGCGCCGCAATGAACGGCAAAATCCAGCGTGTGCCGCGTTCCCTCAACGATCGTGTCAAACATGAGCAACGGGTCTTCTTCGTTGAGCTTGGCGCTGGCGGAAGTGGCGGCATGAATGATGTGCGAGAACTGCCCTTCGGGAAAATCAAAATCCCTGACATCGCCGATGTGAAACTGGATTGCGGGATTCTCGGCAAGATTTGGGGCCTTCGTTTGGAAGGCCTCTTTGTTTCGTGTAAGAACAAGCGCCGACGCATTCAGGTTGAGATTGTCATTTGCCCAGGCAAAGCTTTCCAGAAGCCAGCGGCCCATAAATCCCGTCCCGCCGGTGATAAATATGCGCTTGCCCCGCAACTTTTCCCATAGCCCCTCCGTGTGAGCCAGGATGTGATCTAAATCGTTACCTAAGGGATTATCAGATGCCATATCTGATTCACTCATCGAGTGGTTTAACAATCATTTCTTTTCTAAATTCTTGATCTTTCAAGCACATGGTGTAAGTTTCGATTTGATATGATTATTTGCGTACGCTTAAATTCGACTGATGAATTCCAGAATACGCGATTCAATTCCTTCCTTATCTATTTTATAAAATCTTCGGAGTTCAGATTGATTGCCAACTTGGTTGATAAATTCGGGGAGATAAAATCTAAACAATGGAATCTTCAAATTATTGTCCGCTATTATTTCAGCTATAACTGAACCAAGCCCTCCAAATCCTGAATGTTCTTCAATAGTAAATACTGCTTTTTTATCCCACAAAAGTTCCTTGATTCTTACCACATCCACCGGTTTGAGAACAGGAAACCCAGTAACCCCAGACTTTATGTTTCTCTTTTCAAGAAGTTCTGCAGCCTGAATTACTTCATTGACCAAGGTTCCTATACTTAATAGTAAAATCTGACCTTCTTCTCTATAGACAATTGGCTTCCCAAGTTCAACCGTGCATTCTTCCTTATGTATCTGTGCCTCACTATTTGTTCCAATCCTGATAAAAAAAGGCCCCACTGTATCTATGGCTAACTTAGTTATGGCTGCTGTCTCGTAGGCGTCGGCAGGAGCAGACACTGCCATACCAGGCAATGCTCGCATGATAGCCAAGTCTTCTATGGCGTGGTGTGAGAAACCAGCAGAGCCATAGGTCAACCCACCGCCAACAGAAACTATTTTTACATTGGCGTTATGATAACATGCATCATTTCGCACCTGTTCCAAACATCTGAACGTAGGAAAATTGGCGATGCTGTAAACAAAAACAATTTTATTTTCTGAGAGACTCCAGCCTGTTGCCATGCTCATCATGTTTTGCTCAGCAACGCCGGCGTTAAGAAATCTATCGGGAAATTCCTCCGCAAAAGGTTCTACTACTGAAAAACCAAGGTCTCCGATTATAAGACAGATACGATCATCGCTACGGGCTATTTCACAAAGTCTGTTAATAAATGACTTCCTCATTGAGCCTTCAATTCCTCCATAGCTTTTTTGAATTCAGCTTCATTAGGAGATTTATAATGCCACTCAAGAAGGTTTTCCATGAAACTGACGCCTTTTCCTTTAACAGTATCCGCTATAATTACACTTGGTTTATTATCCGAAAAAGGAAACATATCCAGCGTAGATTTTATGCTTTCAAAATTATGTCCGTCGATAGCTTTAGCTTCCCAGCCAAACGTTTCAAACTTATTGGCTAATTCCTCAAGAGGAATAATGTTCTTTGTAAATCCCATTGCCTGCAGTTTATTTTTATCGACAATAGCCAAGAGATTATTCAAATTCTGACCTGCCGCCATCATAATCGCTTCCCAATTAGCACCGGAATTCATCTCGCCATCAGACATTAAAACGACAACCCGGTAGTTTTTTCGCGCCATTTTTGCGCCTAAAGCCATCCCTACACCTACAGGAAGACCATGCCCAAGAGAACCAGATGAAAATTCCACGCCGGGGACTCTATGCGATACGTGACCACCAAGTTTAGAACCAAATTGACAATAAGTTAGTAGCCATTGTTCAGGGATGAATCCATATTCTGCAAGCGTTGAATAATATGTGGCGGCCGCATGACCCTTGCTTAAGATGAAATGATCACGGTTTGGATCGTTTATCTTATCTGGTGAGACATTTAACCAACCTCCATATAAAACGGTTAGAATATCAACACAGGAAAACCCGCTGCCGATATGACTCGTTTTGCTGTAATAATGGCAATTTAGAGCCTCTTGCCTAACTTTTTTGGAAATATTTTTATAATCAAAACTATTCAATTTCTGATAGAACCTCCCTACCATACTTTCCATTCCGCCATGTTGCTGTTCCACAGATTGTTCAAATGTTCAGTATCTCTGATGGTGTCCATGCAAGACCAAAACTTGTCGTGCTTGTACACCATCAATTCCCCCTGCTGGGATATTTGATCCAATGGGCCCACTTCCAGATCACAATCGTCCCGGTCTTCAAGATAATCAAGCAAAACGCGGTTAAAGACAAAAAAACCGCCATTGATATAGTTGCCCTGATATTTTGGTTTTTCAGAGAATCTTATAACTCGATCCTCTTGCACATTAAGTTCTCCAAACCTCAAAAACTGCGGATGCACTCCGGTAACCGTGGCAATTTTACCATGAGATTGGTGGAACTCTAAAAGCTTCTTAATATCGATATCTGCGACACCATCGCCGTATGTCACCATGAATTGATCGGCGTCTATATATTTTTCGATCCTCTTAAGCCTTGCACCCTTCTGGGCATTTAGGCCTGTATTGCATAAGGTTATTTCCCAATCATGCTCATCGTGGCTGCTGTGCACCTTGAAGCCACTGTTCGCACCCAATTTGATGGTTACGTCATTGTTCATAACCTCGTAATTATAGAAGTATTCCTTTATGGCATCTCCTTTGTAACCGAGGCAGAGGATAAATTTTTTGAACCCGTAATGTGCGTATATTTTCATAATGTGCCAAAGGATGGGTCTGCTGCCGATATCAACCATAGGCTTTGGCTTGAATTCCGTCTCCTCCCGGAGACGTGTTCCCATGCCTCCGCAGAGTATCACCACTGGAATATCTTTAATCATTTTGACTTCCCCTTATTTGAGCATGAATTCATCGATTTGATTAACACATATTTTATATGGATCTTTCTTTTGATAGTCTTTATACCAGCAGACAGTTTTTTCGATTGTTTTATCTATGTCCCAAACGGGAAACCATTTTAGATTGAAGTTTGCTTTCGATATATCGAGGCTCAGCAATTTCGCTTCATGGGGTTCGTTTGCCGCGGATATATCTATCCATGTCCCACTTCCCCAATGGGAAACGATTTTATCCGCCACCTCGGCAACCGGTATGATGGATTCATATCCAGGTCCAAAGTTCCAGGCCCCACAAAATTTCCGGGGTTCTTCATACATCTTTGACGCAAGGAGGAGGTATCCGCTCAGGGGCTCCAACACATGCTGCCAGGGCCGCGTTGCTTTGGGATTGCGTATTTCAACGGGTTTATTATCTTCCAACGCCCTTATGCAATCGGGGATAATTCTGTCTTTTTGCCAATCGCCGCCGCCAATTACGTTCCCGGCACGTGCGGAGGCAAGACTTTTCTTATGCAAATCAAAATCATCCGGATTAAAAAACGAGTTTCTATAAGCCGCGGTCACAAGCTCTGAACAACCCTTGCTTGAGCTGTACGGATCATAACCACCCATCGGGTCGTTTTCACGATAGCCCCATATCCATTCTTTATTTTCATAGCACTTATCGCTTGTTACATTAATAATGACTCTCACCGAATCGGCTAATCGAGAACATTCGAGAACATTTACCGTACCGCCTACATTGATGTCATACGTTTCCTTGGGGTTAATGTATGACTCCCGGACGATGGGCTGGGCTGCAAGGTGAAAAACAAATTCCGGTTGATATTTGTCAAACACCGTTTTCAGCTTGGCGAAATCACGGACATCCCCAATAATATGAGAAATTTTATTTTGCAGGCTGGAAACGAGAAAATTATCTCTTTCTGTGTATGGCTCCAGCGCATATCCGACAACATTTGCACCCAATTCTTTCAACCAGATAGAAAGCCACGATCCTTTGAAGCCGGTATGCCCTGTCACCAAAACAGTTTTGTTTTTAAAGACATTTTCAAACATCCTTTAAGCCCTTGAGGTAATGAATTTTGTTATGATATCCATTGTATAATCAATCTGCTCTTTGCCCATCCCGGGAAATGTCCCGAGGAAGAAGGTGTCGTTCATGATGCGGTCGGTGTTTTCAAGCTTGCCGATTTTGCGATATTTGATGTTCAGGTACGCGGGCTGGCGAAGCAGATTGCCGCCGAAGAGATTTCTGGTTTCGATAAGATTTTCGCTCAGATAATTTGTCAGCTCCGTTCTGGAGAAGCCTGCATTTTCTTTAACGGTGATGGGATAGGCAAACCAGGCGGGGTCGGAACCTTCTGTCGCTTCGGGAAGTATGAAATAGTTCTCATACTGCTTGAAGCCGTTTGCCCATTTCTTAAAGTTGTCTCTCCTTGCCTGGCAAAATCCATCGAGTTTCTTGAGCTGTTCCGCCCCTATCGCCGCCTGCATGTCGGTCATTTTCAGGTTGTAGCCGATATGCGAATAGACATATTTATGGTCGTAACCAAAGGGCAATGTTCCGTATTGCGCGGAAAACCTTTTCCCGCAGGCATTGCTCTGGCCCGGCCCGCACCAGCAGTCGCGCCCCCAGTCTTTAAGCGACCGGACAATGCGGGCAAGGGTGTTATTCGATGTGAGCACCGTACCGCCTTCGCCGCTCGTGATATGGTGTGCGGGGTAAAACGAGCAGGTGGAAAGATGGCCGAATGAACCGATGGGGCGAGGCTTAGAAATAGCCCCCTCATCCCGACCTGCTCCCGCCAGGGGAGGAAGATTAGGGATAGCCCCCCGGGCGCTCTCAGCAACTCCGGCGAAGGAAGAGGGTGTGGCCGAGAGGGTGTAGGTGGAACCCAGGGCATCGCAGGCATCTTCGATGACCCACAGATCGTGTTTTTGGGCGATGCGCAGGACTTCGCTTATGTTGAATGGATTGCCGAGGGTATGCGCGATGAAAATTGCGCGCGTTTTTTCACTGACAGCCGCCTCTATTTCTTCAACCTTCGCATTATACGTTGGCATATCCACATCCACGAAAACGGGAATAAGGCCGTTCAGGAGGATCGGGTTCAGCGTGGTGGGGAAACCCGCCGCGACGGTTATAACCTCGTGGCCGGGCTGCAACCTTCTCTCTCTAAGCAGGGGGGAGGTAAGAGCTGTAAGGGCAAGCAGGTTGGCGGATGACCCAGAATTGACCAGCACGGCATGCTTCACGCCGACTTTGGCGGCAAGCCCTTCTTGAAACTGCCGGGCGAAACGCCCCTCGGTCAGCCAGAAATCCAGCGACGCCTCCACCGCGCCTTGTACCTCTTTCTCATCGAAAACCCTGCCCGCGTAGTTAACCGGGGTTTTACCGGGAACAAAGGGGCGCTGCTTATGGCGAAAATCATAGTAGTTTTGCACAAGGTGTTTCTGGTTGAGGCGGAGTATTTTATCTATCGCTTCCGTTTTCAGCATACCGACGATTTTGCACTGCGTTTTTTCCACCCAAAAGCTCTTGTGCACGCGAACGATGCTTTTCTGCTTGAGCTTCACCGATGTAAGGTCATCTTCGCCGATAATAAACGAGGCGTTTTCATGCCTGTATTTTTCCACCTGTTTGGTGATAAAGGTCACCTGGTAATCATTCAGGTATTCGCCGGTAATCAATCCGGGTCTGACCTTCCAGTCGGGCTGGTCGGTAAATTGAAATTTAACAAGCGCAAGGGCGCCGATATCAGACATCCAATACCTCCTCTGCCGTAGTATCATCGTCCTTGTACGCGCCCATTGCCGCTGCCGTGTTGAATTCGGCGTCCGTCCAATCCTTTACCCTGTATAACGTGCCGTTCTCGGCCACGCATTCGAAATATTCCGATGCATCGTGGTCTTGTTTGTACGATGCAGGCGTAACAATGACCTCAACCTGCCTGCCGAAACTGGGCGGTACCGGCACTTTGATAAATCCTTTTGAATCTACATTCATTGTCTTTCTTAACGCTTTCATAACGCACCTTTTTTATGGGTTTTATAATTGTTTGTGGCTAAACAGGAAGGAAGTTGGAATCGGGTCTGTTTTTCTCAATCTTGCTTTTGGAAGCCCTGTCGATTAAGCAATAAATTCAACATCATCTCTTTAACGAATAAATTCTTGGTGCTATCCTTATTTTTTCGTGATTACTCATTTAAGAGAACCTGGCTGGAAGAGCCACATACGCCTTTGCCAACCCCTCTTCCAATCCCGTTCGGGCCATCCAGCCGAAGGAGGCCGTTCGGCTTACGTTAAGGAGGTTCTTCGGCATGCCGTTCGGCTTGGTCGTATCCCAGCGAATCCGGCAGGTTCGGCCCTGCGCGTCCGCATATACCACGGCACGCACCCTTTCTGCCAGCTCACGGATCGTCTGATCCACACCGGTTCCGATATTGATAAATGCACCCAGATCGGCGGCGTTTTTGGTTTCCATCAGAAAGACCGCCGCGTCTGCCTGATGCGTCAGATCAAGCTCCGCGTGCGTGCGGGTAACGATGTTTGTGTAGCCGCCCGCGGCAAGCCTGCGTATCACGGCGGAGCCGACAAGCCCCCGATGCCCGGCGACGTAGATTTTCGCGTCCTTATTCTTCATGACAGTTCACGATCTCGTAGCCCTTGTTTAGCAAGAACTCGGACAGGTAGGCCCCATCCTGTCCTGAGAGCTTTGAAAAACTCAAAAAACCGTTAAATCTGCCTTTTTCTGAAAGGATTTTACAAAAATTGTCATCTTCAGGTCTAATTTAATAATGTTTTAGGATTATCTCGCCGCTGTTTTTACTCCTATATTTACTGTTATGACAGTTAGTTGTAGCTTCCAGTATGCTTTTTTACTCCTTTAGGCATACCTTGATACTAACTTGTTTCTATTCGCTGATGCAATCATGACAATTTTTGGCAGGTTGTGCAAAGGTCTCATATAGGTGATAGCTCATAGTAAATAGCTGATAGGCTTTAGCTCCCCGGTGAAACCCCTGTCTGTGACAGGGAGCCTTGCAGGCTGTTTCACGGGGCATGCACAGGTTTTCAGTGATATAGGCTTCGCCATTGTGAAATAGATTTAGCCGCGGATTTGCGCGGATATGCGCAGATTCTTAATTTATTTTCTTGTTTAGACTTGTATTTTTAATAGGACACGGATTAACACGGATTAACACGGATTAATTATATTTTAATAATCTAACCACTATTAATAATGGGACACGGGTGAAAGCAGATAAACACGGATTATTGTTTATATTTATCCGTGTAATAAAATAGGGCACGGATTAACACAGATGGGCACGGATTTTATTTCTTACTCATAAATGTTTTTTGCCCAGCGGAATGGGCAGGTTTAACGTTAAATTTTTGCTTCGAGATCGAGAATGTCTTCCATGAGTTTGAAATGGTTATCAAGTGAGTAAATTTCACAAAAATTCTGTTTTGCATTTTGGGCGATAATAAGATCGGGAATACCGATTCCGTTTAAACCATTTTTAAGGCATTTGAATTGAAATTCGATAATTTGATTCCAGTCAATCAATAAATCCAGCTTATTAATAGCATACAATAAAGAGATAATTTTTTGTTGATTTCTAATCTTTAGAAATGGGACTAATTCTGCAAGAATAAGGTCATTAATGACAATAAGATTTTCATCAATTAAGAAATCAAGTTTTTCAG
>CAYPIW010000083.1:0-4295 GCA_964410925.1 uncultured Desulfobacteraceae bacterium | reverse complement strand
TTATTAAAACTTCTTTACCCTCATGGTGATTTTGACAAGGCTGCCGTCGAACGCTGCTTTGTCTATGCTCTGGAAAGCCGGAGACGGGTTAAGGAACAGCTAAAAAAAATCGGTGGCATGGAATTTTATGATGTCCATTTCAGTTATATTGATAATGAAACCCTGGAGGAAAGGTTTGTCAGCGTTCTGGAAAAAAGAGGCGGGTCATTCATTCCCGAAGGCCCGATGAAACCCGGAACACTTCACACGGTTGGCCCGGGAACAGGCAATCATATGGGTCTTTATAGAATCGAACTCCAGGTTACCAAAGGGAACGGAAAACTTTCAATTTCCGGCGTTGGCACAAGCTCCCAACCCAAGGAAGCCATTAGAATTGCATTCGACTATTTTAAGGCCAATATTTCCAGAGTGACCGCTTCCGCCAAAGTGGGTGATCATGATTTTCATTTGCACATTGTTGAATTACACAATACCGGACCATCCCAAATATTAACTCTGGCGAGTTTTATTGCCTTCTGTTCAGGATTACTGGCCAAACCTGTCCAAAGTCAGATGGTCGCTCTCGGCAATATGAGCCTTGGAGGCAGTATTGTCCCTGTCCAGAATTTGGCTGAAATCCTTCAGGTGGCTTTTGACTCCGGCGCTAAAAAGATTTTAATACCCACAAGCAGTGTCGTTGATATTCCGTCGGTACCCGGAGAATTTTTCGCAAAATTCCGAACCAGTTTTTATTCAGATCCGGTTGATGCTGTGTTTAAGGCGCTGGGGGTTGAATAAACTTACAGTAATCCAGATTAATGATCTTTAATTGGAACAAAATTTTTCGATGTCATTTTTGGAAAATCTAATTTTTAAATAATCTCCATAGAGCAAAAAAGCATCATAAATAAAATACCGATTAGGTATCACAACCCCGGTAATAGGCCATGTAATGATTGTATACCTGAAAAATAATCCTGGCTTGACATTTACAGTTTGAGTTTGATATCCATTGGTTTTAGGGGATTTCAGAGATTGTCAAGTTATGTTGTCGGCAAGATATTCCAAAATGCGATCTTGTTTTCAGTAATTCAAAGTATAGGAAAAAATAAACACCAGTCAGCCTGTCACTATCTATATTTCGGATTTCGTTTTAATGTGTTCCATAAAAAAAACTTGACTGTGACAAATAATTCTAATACGTGTGGGCGACTCATAATTAAAGTTGATACATTTCGATTTTTGGATCAGGAGAAATTATATAACATTCAAATTTTTTTCGTATTATAATCACATTTTACAATGGAAAGGTTCAAGGTATGCTAAACAATTTGAAATTTAAATTTTGCTTCATTTTTCTATTTTTTAACTTTGCAACACCTATCTACGCAATCGACATTACGCTCCACTGGGATCCAAATAATGAGCCAAACTTAGCAGGTTACAGGGTTTTTGTCCGAGAACAAAGTCAATCCTATAATTTTGAAACTCCTGTTTGGGAAACTATTGATAATTTTTGTACTATTTATGATCTGGATGAAACTAAAACATATTGTTTTGTGGTTAGGTCATTTGATATTAATGGATTGGAAAGTACGAATTCTAACGAAGTACTTTTAATAGAAGGTGTTTCTGAAAATAATTCGTGAGTGGCACCCATTAAAGATTGCTGTTCCATAGCTACCGAGCTGTAAAAAGTAAAGATATTGATATATCTTAAATGTTAAACGAAATCCATCTAAAACCCCGGCAAGACGCATAACACAAGGCGTTTGCTGCTGCTACGGCTGTTGAGAGTCTTTTGGATATGAGCCTTCAATCGTTGTGTACCTTCAGCTTGTGCCAGGAGTTGATTGACCGCAGACAATCCCTTGTTCTCAATGATTTTGTCAACCATTAATTGTTTTTGCACCTTTGATTTCACCCCAACAGCAAATCCCGTTTTGTTTTCAATATTTCTTAGTATAAAAAGCAATTGGCGGCAACGGGATCACTTTATCATTAATCTGCAGAACAATGTTTGTCCATTGGTGACCGATAACAAATCCTTTGCCGTGATTAAAACACTTAGAATTGTCAGTGTGCAGGCTTGATCGATTAAGGAATGTGGCGTCAATTAAGATTGCAATATTCCATGGAAGTTTGCCGGTCGACAATCCTTTGTTTATTTTAGAAAATTGACGCGCTTGTTTTCTTAACAATTCCTGCAGAGCATAAACAGCCTTGTCAGCGTTATGGTTTAAAGAATAATGAAACCTGGATTTGGATGAGTCTGAAAATCCTGCGGCCGCTGTTAGCGTATGCGTTCTTGAAGTGTTGCTTAAAATTGCGTGGATGCGCACAGGGAGGCTTTTTTTAACTTCACGCAAATCAGGCCTCCACGAGCGCATCTTGCTTTAAGTTGCGAATTGATAAGAGCCCACAGCGATTTTATTAATTTTCACTTAACATTTGAGATTTATGAAGCTCTGGTTTGAAAAGCACTCCATTTTTGTTTAAATCCAATATGTCAAAAAGTTCACCCGGCGCTACTTTGGTCGAGATTACATATTTTCAACGTTCTTATTGTCGAATTGAATGTGCGTTAAAGTCAACTGCAGACCTTGATTCCCTTTATCATAAGGTATTCGGAAGGAAAATCAGGGTGTTCTTTGGGAGTCTTTTAAAATTGTTTATTTTATCACCAGCCAGCAGTTTTTTGGGTGGCAGGTAGTATATCGTTTTTCGATCTTTGTACTTGATGCCGGCTATTTGATAGGCGGATCCAGTTCTATGGAGCTTGTAAGGACCCCGGTAGCCGATAATGAGTTTTGTTCTGGCAGGCAGATCATCCCAGTCGGATATCATCGATCCGACTTTGATTTGGCCTGAAGGCATAAAATAGATCGTGGATTCCAGATTATACGCCTGGCCGGCAAGGGACCATGCCGTGAGTCTATCCGATATGGTTTTTATGGGATCATCGGTTTTTATCAAAGAAATACCGTTCTCCTGATTCAGCATCACAACGGTTTTTGCAGGTATTCGATTCCAGCCTATGGTATCTGAAATCTGATCACCGGTGTACATCTGACCGTCTGGAAATTTGTAGACCGTTGTCCGACTATCGTAATCTTCCCCGGCGATTGACCATGCGGTGTTAATTTTGGTTATGATATTTGCGTCATCCGTTTTTTCAAAATATTTCCGCCCGCCGTAAAATATATTTGCCAGCTGGAGGTCTGCCATCAACCGACCGGATCGCACATCAGGATCATAGGTCCAGCCCGGTCCCACTTCGGCTTTGGCGCGAATAAAATTGCTTGCGCAACGCTTGCGTCCGCGTTGATCTTTTCTAAACCACCGGTTCGGTTTGCCGTAGGCCACCTGGCTGTGGGTCAGAACGGCCCGATCATCCAAACCATATACATCTTTTAAAATGTCAATCAATATGCCAACGGATCGATACTGGCTTCCAGAGATGGGGGTGTAATGATACCCGACCAATTCAATTCCAATGGAAATCTTGCTGATATCCGTCTCCCCGTTCCACATGCTGAGACCGGCATGATCGGCCACGTATTTCTTGTTCATCATGCGATACGTACGTCCGTCCCGAGCAATCACATAATGGGCATGACCACCAGGGGTTCTACGACCATTTCGCAAACATTTTCCCTTCGAAACAACCCTCAGCGTCATTTCGCGTCCAAGTTCCGAAGTGTGGACAATAATGTATTTTGTCTTTTTTCGCTCGATCTTTTCATATCTGGGATTCAACCGTGAGCGGTAATCGATAATGAAACCCTGAAAGCTCCGGCGATCCGACAGGGTGTATGCAGCCGACAGGCAGGGTAAATTAAAAAAAACAACAAGGAATAAAAATACCGAGATGATAAACCGTTTATTGTGAAACCTAGAGTAATCACTCATAAATTCAATTCTATCCGATGCGCTTGTATTCAGTGAAAAATCAGTGCCCGTCTTAGATCCCGCATCAGAGCACCAAATTGTGGGTGCGTGCCGCCCGGGCATTTGGATTCCTGTGGGTTCCGGTGGCGACATGACTATCTGTGCCAAAATTGAGCCGGTATGTCAACCGCCGGTTTCCCGAAACAACACAAAACATGCTTTAGCCTTGTTATTACAGATCTCGTAACATGAATGAAAAACAGGCCTTTTTTTTGGACATTATCGGGCGTGGTGAAGCCTTCACGAAGCATAGATTTCAGGTGTCGGGTGTCAGGTTTCAGGCTGGCTCTCGCTTTTTCACTACTGACACCTGACACCTGAAACCTGAGGGCCAGTGTCCAATTTTCATGCAATCCCCCAAAAAT
>CAYPIW010000082.1:0-10492 GCA_964410925.1 uncultured Desulfobacteraceae bacterium | reverse complement strand
CTTAAATACTCAGATTTCACTAAACGAATCAGAAAAGGTGTTTTGGCCTCATCTCAATTACCTGATCCCATTCCCGGTACAACGATCCACAAACCTGCTTTATGGTAAAAATAACGAAAAACTGACTTGCGCCGCGCCTTTTGGCGTCAAGTCCAGTGCCAGGTTGGGGTATTTTTCGTATTAATTCAATCAGTAACTAATTTTCTATTAACTAAATTTATATGAACGATAAGTTGTTAGAAACTGGGCAACTTTTTTGGCGTAAAGTTCATAATTATCGTAATTCAAATGGAATCTTGTACCGACCTTGCGAGTGGATCGAGGATGATAGTGATGAATCCACAGCACCACCTTTCCTGTTTTCAGTCTCAAAATAGTAAAATCATTCTTTCGAATGTTAGCCTTTGAAATGTTTTCTTGTACAAGAATTTCTGAATCTAATTTTGCAGCGACATCCCACGCAAAATCCCCTTGTGTGACCATTATATCGGGATCTAAAATATATAGTTCGTTTATTACAAAATTTCGACAATTTTTATACAACAAATTAGGGGCTTGTTTACGGTCCTTTTTATTTACACTGCATTTTATGCTGTTTGTGTGGGCAAAAAATGGTTTTATTTTGTGTATCTCATCAATTGGTTGAAAATGAAAGTAATTGTTAACCTTACCGATATCGAGATTCAACCCAAAGGCTTTATTGATTTCATTAAATACATGCCATGCAAACTGATGAGTTATATACCAATGTTGTTTAAGTTCCTTTTTATTTGCGGGTACCCAACCCCCATTTTCATTTTGAGGTGCACCAAATGATCTTTTTTGGGGGTCAAGTTTCGCAGACCCGGAATCAAGCGAAAGGAACAAAAGCCTCGGCAAAATTCCTTTTTCATACTCAGTCCCGACATCCAGTGCCCTTCCAGTTGCAAATTTTGATCGATCTTTCACAACTTGAATACATGAATCATAGTGTTGGCAGTGAAAATTCAAGGATGATATTCCACACTTATCATAATATTCTTTAAGGCGATTTCTCATGATCATTCTCCTTATAACCTTTCAAATTTCACAACAGATGGTATTCCGCAGTGAACAAAGAATACGTAACGGTTTTATTTTTTTCTGGCGACTTAAATGGGAGATTTTATGTTTCCCCCAACATTAATATTATGTGGAATTCTTCTTTTTGATAAGTTACCACAATTTGAGACAATTTTGTAAAAAGGATATGATTGGTGCTGATCAGTTAGAAACAACTTAAATATTCAATAGTTGGAAAAAATTCCCATAACACGTCCTTATAACAGTTTTGTAATTTTATCCACTTTTTATTTAAATTATCATGGTTATGTGGATTCCACATATCTAAAACTTTTTATTATGAGACACTTTTAATCGAGCGGACTGATTACTCCCAATTTATTCTTGCTCACCACATGTGTATAAATCATTGTTGTTTGAAGACTTGAATGCCCAAGGAGGTCTTGAATCGTCCTAATATCCTGTCCGTTTTCCAGCAAATGAGTGGCAAAGCTATGGCGCTTATGCCGATATCGGCATAACAGGCATTATGCCGACTTCTGGATTATGCCGACTAACCACGTTGAGAGAAAAGCCCTTCTGACTTCTCTGCAATTCGAGTCGGCATAATCATAGACCTTCTGGATGACCCAGAGTGATTATCTGACCTATTTGAGGAAGAGAGGTACATGCGGGAAAGAGCCCTCTGCCTCTGTCCTCAACCACTGTGAGACGATTTGTCCCTATGCAAATGAATTTGCTATCAGCATCTTCCATCATCGATGGATGGCGTATTATGGGTAAGTTCACAGCTGGATTATGCCGAATCTGCACGGATATATAAAAAATCTAAGATTCTGGAATAACAGATGAATTGGGAAAAGCGACGAAAGGAGTCGGCATAATCAAGAACTCCGCATAATGCCTCAAAGAGTGAACCGTGACCCGTTTAGGAATTTTCGCCTTTCTTGCAGCCCGTTTGACCTGTTTTTGGAGATTGCTTGAATGAACATGGTGTCTCCGGACAATTCCTGTTCGTGGGTCCAAGGAAATCTTAATTGACGGAAATACCCAGAACCAGATCCACTCTTTCCCTGCATTCGGCAACTTCCGCTCCAGTGCATCAGGCAGCTTAACACCTGCTATATTACTCTTCCGGTCTTTTTTGTAAATTAAACGAACTCTATCCAAATGTTCACTGAAATCTTTTTTGATGCTTTCGGGGAGAACCGTTTCGCGAACCTTGTCTCCCTTGCCGTACACGGTCACCGCACTTCTTTCAAAGTCAACATCCTTGATTCTCAGATTTACACATTCACGCAAGCGCAGGCCGCAACCATATATGATTTTTGCCATCAGTAGATTCGTTCCTGACATTTTCTCTAGCAAGCGATTTATCTCCGTTTTCGTCAAAACTACGGGCAACCGCCGTTTCCTTTTTGCCCGGACCGCCTCCCCAATGTCATCAATCGGTTTGTCCAGCACATTTCGGAACAGGAATAGAATCGCATTGAATGCTTGATTCTGGGTCGAAGCGGAAACCTTCTCCTCAACAGCCAAGTGGGTCATGAAATCCTTAACGTGTGTACTGTTTAGTGTATTAGGTTGCTGACCATTCATAAAACGGTAGAATCTCCGTAGCCAACTTAGATAAGTCTTTTCGGTTCGAAACGAAAGATGCTTCAGCCTTAGCATCTTGTGCATGTCTTCGGCAACGGCTCTCCATTGTTCGCACCCGGGCAAATGCTTTCCGGTTCGAGAAACTTGTCGGTTCTTGAAAAACCTATAAAGCTGTATGGCTTCTGAAGCCTGCTTGACCTGCCAATCGTCACGGCGCTTTGTTAAAAACTTAAGATACCGGTCGATGTCCTCCGATTCGATCTTATCGCCGGGAACCTTGTTGCAATGCCCGTAAAACTGGCTCACCCAATACAAATAGAAACCCGCTCTCTTCTCATCGGGGACGTGCCCGGATAAGAGATAGGATTTGAAATCCTCCATAACGAATACTTGCCCAAATAAATGTCATTGTTGATGATTTAATGTAAAATTAATCATTTATTATCAAGTTCCGTGCCATTTCATAAGAATCGCATTATTATTCTGCAAAAAGGCGGCCATCGGTCGGAACGCATTAATAAAATATTTACAATAATATCAAAATGTAATAATATTCCAATCCTCACGAAATGGCGTATCTTAAGAAGGCTCGCAGCAGAAAAGGAACAGGAAGCGAAGTCTTCGATGCACAGAAAACAGGGCAGTGATGCACAGTTTTCTGGGCATTCTTGGATACAGCAGTGTGACCGATTATCGCTTTTTGATTAAAGGCCTTGGCTGCCCCCTACTTGGGCAAAATGACTATAGCGCCTTCGCGGTATTGTTGTTAATGGGTTAGTAATGAAAAATGAAATAATAGATAGACACCTGCATTGTCAGGCCAGGGAATAACAATACGGTGTTACATGCAGAATGTAGAATCTTAAAAATCGAGTGTAGTTAGCTTATTACGCCCAAGGCTTTAGTATGTCAAGGGAAATTAGGATCAGAGGGCAAAGGACGAGAGGTCCCCAGTTAAATTCGCTACGCTTGTCTTCTTCGAAGAATTTAACGGGGCAAGCAGAGGTCGAAAATCAAAGTCTTCGGCTGTTGGAGGTTGGAGGCGGGAAGGCAAGAGATCCCCAGTTAAATTCGTCCCGGGTAAACAAATAAAACAGGTTTAACCGGGTAAATTTGGCACGTCTTCTTCGAAGACCCGGTGAAACATAAGCAACAAATTGGTTTCACCGGGTAAAAATGTAACGGGGCCCCGATAAATCGGGATTTCCGCTACGCTCCAACAAGCTGCGTGGAATGCGGTCGGTTTGGCTTTAATTGGAGATAACAAGATTTCCGTTACTGTACTTGATGTCAATTTTGCTGGCGAATAAATCTTTTAGGTATTCATATTCGGAGGGATGAGAGAATGCCAGAATTTTTTCCAGCAGAGGGCCGTTATAGCCGAATACCACGGCCATCATGCATTCATTATGAAGAGCATTTCGGTATTGCGGCCCTAAAATCAATTTTTGTCTGTTTTTGACAGCCTGTTTCCATGATTTATAGGCACACCAACTTTTGTCGCTATAAGCTCCCATTCATATATCCTCGAATAATATGAACAACCTTAAGCTTTTCTATATATATCGGAATTATGCGGGAATTCTTTAATCTCAATTGAGCGCAAACAAAATGCTGACAAATATAAAAAAAATAGGCCCTGAAATTGGCTTAAACAACTTTTTAGAACTCTTTTGCAAAATTTTCAAGCAGTTAGCGTGGCATGGGGTAAAATTTTTATTTTCTTTCAGCTTTTCGGCGGATTGAAGTCTCTCTAAATCAAAATTAGATTTTTTCACTATCACCTCTTGCTGTATTTGCAATGACCCATTTCTACGAAAATAGTACGAATTTCCCGGTAAGCCGAACGTTTGAGTTCACTTGCCGCAAGAGGAAAGGAAAGAGGTTTTCATATATTCCGATATATTTCACCGGATAAAACCTTAAAAGACCCACAGCCCTTGCGGTCAAGCAAACGATTTGTTCGGTGCTTTCCTTATATATTAAGTAGATATAAGTTATTGCAGCGTCATTTTTAAAATATTTCCAAAAAAACATTGACCTGATCATACAATTTTTTGTACAAGGTTTATGTGTAATGTTGTTTAATGTTTTGCAAACTTTCAAACCCTGGGAACAAGTTATGGAAAATTATCTTACAATCAGCCAGGCCGCCCAGAAAATTGGGGTAAGCTCTGAAACTTTAAGAAGATGGGATAAAGCAGGCAAGTTTCCTTCACAAAGACACCCTATTAATAATTATCGTGTTTATAATGAAGAACAGATTGAGTTGGTAATAAATGAATTACAACAACTATATATAACTGATTATACCAACTCTCTGCAATACCAAATTGAGCCAATTTTCGAGACAAACCTTGGAAAATTATTTAATGAGGACGTTATAACTTTTTTCAAAACATTAGAAACATCCTCTATCCAGCTCATTTTTGCCGATCCTCCTTATAACATTAAAAAGGCTGAATGGGACACCTTTGAATCGCAGAAAGAATATGTAGCTTGGAGCATGGAATGGATAAGAGAGGCTCATCGAGTGCTTACCCCAAATGGCAGCCTTTATATATGCGGATTTTCTGAGATATTAGCTGACTTAAAATGGGCTGCAAGCAGCCTTTTTAAAGGGTGTAAGTGGTTAGTATGGTACTACCGCAACAAAGCTAATCTCGCTAATGATTGGGGCCGATCCCATGAGAGTTTGCTGCACTTCAGGAAAAGTAATAAAATAATCTTTAATGTCGATGAAGTGAGAGTCCCTTACAATGCCCACACTCTTAAATACCCGCACCATCCACAAGCAAAAAGTTCGCAGTATGGTAACGGAAAGGAATATGTATGGACGCCTCACCCAAAAGGCGCAAAACCAAAAGATGTTTTTGAAATACCAACATTAACAAATAATTCATGGGAGAGAGAGAAGCATCCAACTCAAAAGCCGATTGAGTTAGTAAAAAAATGCGTGCTTGCATCTTCAAATCCTGATGGCTTAGTGGTTGATCCTTTTGGTGGCTCAGGGACAACTTATGCTGTAGCTGAAGCGTTCAGCCGTAAATGGCTTGGGACGGAAACCAAGTTAGAATACTGCAAAACGATTAGAAAGAGACTTCAGGACCGAGACCATATTAAAAGGATTGCCGATAATGGGGAAGAAGCAGAAGTTGTTGAACGTCGGAGAAAGTTAAGGGGATAACAATTTCCAGATGTCCTCAGCAACAAACTTAGAAAACGGAAAAATGTGTTGGTTATATGGTGTTTCCTTAGTGATAGGTGGCGGGTCAATGAAGTAGACGCCTTCAAGTTCAGTTAGAAATTTTGTGTATACCATGAACAGGCCAGATACGAACGTGTAACTGATCTGTTTTGTCTCTTTTCTTTGGACGTCATTTAGGAAAATGCCGATGACTTTGACTGAATGACCAGCAAATTTTTGCATAAGGAGTTTATCAAGAAATATTTTCCCCATTCTGTCTTTAGATGTTGTTTTGAGAGAAACAACAATTTCTTTTTTATCTATTGATTTTGTTCCAGATTTTACAGAACCATGGGGAGAGAGAATAATATCTGTTTCACATGAATACAACTTTTCTCCGTGTTCTGACGGGTAAGGAATTTTAAAAACGACATTATCATTTTTAACGCCCAATTCTGTAACAATAAGGCGAATTAATTCTTCAAATCTGTTGCCAACATGCTTTCTTGAACTGTTGGGGTTGCATATGAAATCCATCCCAACGCCCATTGACTGCTGTATGGTATAAACAACCGAGTCAATGGTTTCATGTTCTTTCTTTGCGATAGGCTTTTTGTTCTTGATCTTACTGATGATAGAAAGAAATTTATCGTACTGAGTGTCGAAAACACTGCTGTTAAAGATGAACAATTTATTATTGATTGGTCGAGCAAATTTTGATGTCCCGGCTACTACAGAAGACAAAATGATATAATCTCTTGCTGTTACTCTTTCAGAGATAATATCAGGCAAATGCCCCAAAACTCTTTTGGTAACTTTGTAAAAATCATCAAGGCTCTTCTTGGGTGTCTGTAAATCTTTTGGTAATGGTTTCATTGGGTTAATGTTTTTTATCAGCTTGATTACGAAAATTAAGAGCTGCCGAAGGCTTATCCTTTCGAATATATGGTAGCGCAGAAAGGAATTGAGTCCTGGCAGAAGGTGTAAACTTGACCTTCACGAAGGCTCCTGAGCCAAAAGGGCGTCGGCTTCAGCAAGAACCGTATCCAGGTCATATCCCTGGCCAGTTTCGATTTCCCTTTCTCCCCTCGCCAAAAGGCGCAATAGTTCTTTCTCGTGTTCCATTTCCTCATAGCTGCTTAAGAACATACTTGCCGGTTTATCCCATTTTTTTACCATCCTTGGTTCTTATCCCCAATATAATCTATCCAGCATGGCATGAAAGTATCTGAAAATTGATACTTTCCCTCAATGGTTTTATAGAGGATTCCTTTTTTGACAAGAGAATCCAGGGATGCTTTTAAGGAAGATGAAGGACCTATACCATAAGTAAGTTGAAAATCCTTTGAAAAAGGTTTGGGATCATGGTCGGCCCTCAGGGCCATCAACAATTTTTTTTGCTGTTGTGATACGGACCGCCACAACAATTCGTAATGCGGCGAGTCTTGCTTCACAATGATCATCGGAAGCTGATCAATCATTTCCGGCGCGACGATTCTGTTTTCGCGAGCAATTTCCCACATGTTATGGCAAAGTCTCTGAATATTGTGCGGTATATCATTGCCCAGCTCGAACAGCTTTTGCAAATCATCTCGATCTGCCGTATAGTTTCCTTTGCATAGCCAGTTCATGATAAAGTCGGTATACGGTTTTCTTTCGATGGGACCGAGCCCCATAATCCGTCCCAGTTTATAAAACGCCCGCTTTCGATCCTTTGCCATGGAAAGCATCACCGATTCTTCCGAACCTGAAAAAATATAACCGACGTGCTCATGCTGTTGGACTTCCGAACGCAGCGCCTTTTCAAGACCATGACCGTTAAACTTTGTGATATCGGAAAATTCATCGATAATAACGACTAATTTCCGGTTTTGCTTCGCTGCAAGCCGATCTGCATGATTCATACCTTCGATTAGCGCGGACAGTGACGCCTTCTCCTGGACAGCAACCTCAACCCCGGCACTCATCGAACCGTTGAGTCCAACTGATATCTTTGGCCGAAGTAGACGAAGACTTGAAAAAATTTTCATCAATTTCTCAGTATTTGTCTCAAGGGCTTGAGTCGTGCGATTTGTATAAGCTTCAGCCAAATTTCCAAGACCGGGATAAGCATTGAGATCGATGTATGCAGAAGCTATTCCGGTTTCATTGAGTTTGTCCATCAAATTAAAGAGGAGACAGGTTTTTCCGTACCGTCTTGGAGAAATCAGAAAAATCCTGCTCAAATTGATCATTTCACGAGAAAGTTCATCCAGTTCTTGGTTTCGGTCTGCGAAAAATGGTCCGCGAACAATTCCACCGAATTTAAACGGGTTTTCCATGTCGATCCACCATTTGTGTTATTAACGATCCGTCAATTCCGGTTCGGTATTAACGTATACCATAAATTATTAATATGTCAATATAATTATTTATAACCGGAGCGAAGTGACTCCTTTAATCATCAACCCAATAGCGAAGCGCTCCTCAAACCTGATGCCGCCGTTCCGAAAGATTCCCGGTTCCTGCGGAAAGACGATAGTCGGAGGTCAAGGATCAGAGAGCAGGGGGCAGAGAGCAGAAGTCGGAGGTCGGAAGTCAGAGGTCAGAGAGCAGTGGTCGGAGTTCAAAGGTCTCTTGTTTTAAATTGTTCCAGAATTTTTACCACTTCTTCTTCGGCCACATCCGACCAGTGCCGGTAGGCGCTGGCCACGGCATAACTCAGGCCGCCCCGAATATTGGCACAATACAGCGCTTCAACCTCGCGGGCGATCATTTCCGCGGAATGTCGATGGGCAGTGGGAACAGCCACAACAATCCGGCCGGCCCCGGCATTGCGCAATGCCGCCACCGCCACCCGCATGGTAAATCCCGAAGCCAGTCCGTCATCCACCAGAATCGCGGATCGATTCATTAGGTCCGGCAAGGGCTGCATGCCCCGCAATTTTGTCACCCGGCGCACAACCTTGGCCGTAGTTTTTTCGATTCCTTGTTTAACCTCTTGGGCAGTCAGGTGTACGTGCCTCAGCATATCTTCATTCAGCTTGACCGTACCGTCAAACGCCACCGCTCCATAGCCGGCTTCGGTATTCCAGGGCAAGGTGATCTTGCTGACCACGGCCACGTCAAAATCAAGTCCTGTTTTTTCAGCCATGACCACGCCCACTGGTACCCCGCCGGCCGGTATGGCCAAAATAATCCCTGCCTGCGTATCATGGGCCGAAAGCATCTTGGCCAAAATTTGACCGGCATGGGTTCGGTCTTTAAAAACATGAGTTTGTTCCCGCAGTTCAGGCAAATCAATAATGTTCGACGTCATAGCATTTTAAGGTTTCACCGAAATAGAGTGTGTTTTTGTTTACGTTCATTGGTTCATTACCGCCCGTTCGGCGGCGGTCAGGGCGCCTTCGAGATAACCACCGTGCTGGTCGGCGGTCTCCGTGCCGGCAAAATGGATGGTACCGTCCCAAATGGAGGGTTTCCCTGCCGGAGGGTGATAGAGGGGGTGTTGATACATGGGCGGCTGGTCGAACCGGGTGGCGGTAAATCGTTCGCGAGCCCAATCCTGGTAGAAGACGGCCGTGGGCTGCGCCGCGGGTTTGCCAAAGATCATTGCAAGTTGGGAAAGAATCGCCTCGGTAAGCAGCTGTTGATGGTTGCGCTGCACCGCGGGAATGCCGAGAAAGCCGGTCAGTCCGTAGGGGCCCTGGCCGTTGTTGGAACCGTCATGGATTTCGCCCATGGGACCGCGCTCGCTGAAACCATAGCCCGACAGGCCCGTTTGCCGCCAGAAAGGTTCTTGGTAAAGGGCGCAGAATTTCGCCTGACCCGCCATCCACGTCCCCATTCTCAGCATGGCCTGGGTCAAATTATGAGACAGGTCGGGGGTAAAAAGAATGGTAGCGGCGGCAAGGCGAGGCGGCAGGGCGAGGATTACCTTGCCGGTGCTGAACCGGGTCCAAGGTTCTCTCTCCAGTTCGCCGACGCTGACCAGAGCGCCGGAGGACTTTTTTTCGATGGTACAGACCGGGTGATTGGGCCTGATGGTGTTTTCAGGAATATGCTCACGGAGTTTTGTGATCAGTGCCGTCATGCCGCCGGAAAGCCTCCAGCAGGAGGGTTGCATGGGGTACCCCCTGACGGTGTGCACGGCTCCATTGGGGATTTGATAACGGCCCATACCCTCTTCAAACTGGCGATATCCCTTGAGTCCTAAAGCTTGAATAAGGTGCGCCATTTTCGGGTTGACCTCGGGCCAGTACCAGGAGGGGCCGAGATCGGAGAAAAGCCCTTGATGTTCACGGCTTAAAATTCTGCCGCCCATACGCTCACGGGCTTCGAGAACGACAAAAGATTTATTTCTTTGGGACAACAGGTAGGCGGCATAGAGACCGCTGAGGCCGCCTCCGATAATTATGGTATCAACGGTTTCCGTGGGCATGGCAATCTGGCATCAGGATCCTTGTCATTAAATATTTTCCCTGCCTCGACACCTCTTACGATCATATGACCAGGGGCACCGGGAGCATCCATACGGGCGTTATGCGTTACATGAAAAACAGGATTCTATATCACAGATCAGATAAAATAAAAACTTATAATTTAACCCATTTTGCGCTTTGGAACCTGGATCTTTCTTTTTTCGGGATCTTTCTGCTCACGATAAAAAATTGCAATATGACCAAT
>CAYPIW010000081.1:0-2782 GCA_964410925.1 uncultured Desulfobacteraceae bacterium | reverse complement strand
ATTTTTGGGGGATTGCATGAAAATTGGACACTGGCCCTCAGGTTTCAGGTGTCAGGTGTCAGTAGTGAAAAAGCGAGAGCCAGCCTGAAACCTGACACCTGAAATCTATGCTTCGAGAAGGCTTCACCACGCCCGATAATGTCCAAAAAAAAAGACCTGTTTTTCAATCATGTTACGAGATCTGTATTAACAGTACTCAACCTTTTTCCCTTGTTTGGTGTAAGCTTTACGAGCCGCGTTTGTATAAGGTCACTTATCTTTGCCATAAATCAATATGTTATCAGCCATTGTTCCCACTTTCTCGAGTTAAAATTTATGAGAAGACAAGATATAAATTAATTTCATACAAATTCAGGATATTGCATGCAATAGCCTGAAAAGTCCTAACAGCTATTTGACGTTTTGTCAATGATTACAGATTGACAAAAACCATGGGAATTGGTAAAAATTTTTTATGGCTAAAAACGGTTCGGCTATTGGACTTTCAAAAAATGTCACCATTACAAACCCTCTTGGCCTTCATGCAAGGTCGGCGGCCAAAATAGCAAAACTTGTTAAAAAAGCAAGATCAAAAGTTTGGATCATTAAAGGCAAAAACCAGGCCGATGCCTCAAGAATTATCGATGTTCTTAGCCTGGCAGCTATACCAGATTCAAAATTAACGGTATTCATTGAAGATCCATCGGACATTGACATTTTAAATGATCTTGCACAGCTGATTAAAGACGGTTTTGGAGAATAATCAGGAATGTCAAATACAGACGAAATGGAATTGCAACTTCGCGGTATTACCGCCTCTCCGGGCATTTGCATCGGTAAAGCGTATCTGGTCGGCAGGGAGGGCGTTGATGTTGTTGATAAATACTTTATCAGCGAAGAAAATGTGCAAGACGAGATCAAACGGTTCAAAGCTGCGGTAAAAAGTGCTAAAGACAATCTCAGTAAAATCATTGAAACAACGTCTGAAGAGCTGCGCGAGCACGCTCACATTCTTGAAACCCACAAGGTGCTGTTCAAAGACAAGATGCTATACGGCAAAACCATCGAAACCATCGAAAAAGAACGGGTAAACGCTGAATGGGCACTTAAAAAAGTGGTATCCAATGTCAAAGCAATGTTCAGGAATATGACAGATTCTTATCTGCAGGGACGGGTGGAGGATATTATACATGTATCCGACAGCATCATGCAACATCTGGTCGGAGCAAAAGTCGTAGATATTGCGGCTATTGACAAACGGGTAATACTTGTTGCCACCGACCTTTCCCCGGCGGAAACCAGTCAAATACAACTGGAAAAAATCAAGGGATTTGTCACCGATCACGGCGGAAAAACGTCACATACGGGCATCATCGCTCGAAGTCTTGAAATTCCTGCTGTTTTGGGCCTGGATAATGCAACCCGTATCATAAAAAACGATGACATTATCATTGTGGACGGTACCGCCGGTATCGTCATCGTTAATCCAACGGAACAAACTCTGATTCAGTTTGAAGAACAAAAAGCCGGATACGAAGCATATAAAGCAGGTATTACCCGGGAAAGCTACGTTCCGGCTGAAACACGAGATGGTATCCGTCTGGAGATTTTGGGCAATATAGAACTTCCTGAAGAGGTGGTATCTGTTATTGATTACGGCGGAGATGGGATCGGCCTTTACAGAACCGAGTTTCAATATCTAAGCCGGCCTGATTTCCCCGATGAACATGAGCTTTTTGATAACTATAAAGATGTCATTGAAGTCATGGCCCCCAAACCGGTAACCATTCGGACTCTGGACATCAGCGGCGATAAAGCGGTTCCCTATGCTTCCAATTCTGCTGAAAAAAATCCTGCGCTGGGACTTCGCGGTATAAGGTACTGTTTAAAAAGACAGGATGTTTTCAAGACTCAGCTGCGGGCGATATTACGGGCTTCTGTATTCGGCAACGTCAGAATTATGTTCCCTATGATATCCTGCTATGATGAAGTCCTTCATGCAAAAAGAATTTTAAGAGAAGCCACCGATTCCCTGGACAAAGAGGGTGTGGATTTCAACGAAAATGTTGAAATCGGAATCATGATAGAAATCCCTTCCGCTGCAATCATGGCGGATATAATGGCCAAGGGTGTGGATTTTTTCAGTATCGGAACCAACGATCTTGTTCAGTATTCCCTGGCCGTTGACAGGGTCAATAAAAAGGTTGCGCATCTTTATCAAGTGCTTAATCCCGCCATTATCCGGATGATTAAATATGTTGCCGATGTTGCCAGGGACAAGGGCATAACTCTCTTAATATGCGGTGAGATGGCGAGTGATCCGGTTAACCTGCCCATACTGTTAGGTCTGGGCATAGAAAAATTGAGCATGAATCCTCAGTCAATACCGGTAATTAAAAATGTAATAAAATTACTTGATGCTAAAAACGCCAGGATCTTTGTCAAAGAGGTTTTAAAGGAGACCACTGATACCGGGATCACAGAATTGTTGCTGAGTACTTACGGAAACATCATATTTGAAACCGGATATGCCGGAATATAACCGTAACCCTTCAGGGTTCAAAGTTCACAGTTCAAAGGTTGTGGTATTTGCTTTGTTGTAAGTTCATTGACTAATTGAAATCCCAAACATCAAATTACAAATTACAAACAATTTTCAATGACCGAAATTCGAAAACCCAAACAATGTCTCGTCTTGAAAGGTTTTGGTCAGCCGACTTCGCCATAGTAGCCTTCTGGCTACGACGGCTGAATTGAATATTGGAATTTGAGACCTGCCCGCTCGTGCCTTGCAATGGCAGGC
>CAYPIW010000080.1:0-7510 GCA_964410925.1 uncultured Desulfobacteraceae bacterium | reverse complement strand
AAACCATCAGGAATCGGAACGCAACTTATTTCTTAAAAAAACTTACGGTGAGGTGTTATATCTTAAACTCAGAGCGATTATTGCCCGTGAACGGTTACCAATTTTGTTAAGCGCTATAGAACTGCACTCAATCTGTCAAGAATGAAGGTGACCCCCGTTATTTTAGCGATTGTGACCCCGGTGTTTGCTCCGCCTTTTTGGTAAACTTGCATTTGGGAAAGTTCGAACACCCCCAGAACTTCTGCCCGGCATACTGACCTTTTGTTGCAACCCTTTCGATTAATTCTCCACCGCATTTCGGACACACCGGCGCAACGGTTCCGGCATTCGAATTATCCGTTGTTTCATCAATCTGTTTTTCATCTGAAACCTGCATGGCATCAATCATCACCTGATTATCTTCCGACTGAACTCCCATGCTAATTTTGAAAGCGGAATCGAGGTCGCTTGAAACCTCTTTGATTGAATATGTGCTCTGTGCCTTTACCCGAAGCATGGGAATGCTTGCAGCCTCAAGGGCTTTATCGAGAAACTGATCCCTCTCCTGACGCCCTTTTTTAGAATGGCTTTTATCATCCAACTCAATTGCACCAACAATAGAAAAATCCCTTGCATTGCAAATAACAAAATCGAGATGTTTTCGGCTAATTCGGTTAAACGCACTTTGTCGTGCTGAAGAAGAAAGACCTTGGTTAACCTCAACAATATCAGCCAGTCTGACCTTGGCAAATATTCTGTATCCATTTCCAAAGACTTTTTCCAAAGCACCCAGAAAAGATCGCTCAGCAGGAGAACATAACACTTCTTTTGATTGATACGGAAAATCAACAGAGGCATTCCCAGCCTTTTTCTTGAACAATGCAAGAGCAAGAGAAACGATAATCAAGAGTAGAAGCAGAATAATCCAGTTCGACATGATTTCAATCTCCTACAAAGATTTTAACCTTTTAACAACGTCCACAAGATTCTTGTATTTTGTCAAGAATGAAGAGCTGACCCCATTGTTTTCGTTGTTTTCATGCCGTCATCACGAAGGACATTACAATAGTTCCATAATTTTTGAACAATATCAGTCGGATTCATAATGTATCCTAATATTTTGTCTTCACAAAAATCCCCATACGGCCAGAACATGGATAGCCCTGCTTGTTTTTATGGGGATTCAAAACACTATTATATTTTTTGCGGGTAAATTGTTTCCCACATATTGCACACCTAAAAACATGCTTTGGTCCAAAGTCAGGTTTCTTAACCCTTGAGCGCCTTACTACTGGTTGCGTTATACTTGACTTGGGATGTGAAATCCTGCTTGAAGTTCGAGTCAATCTTGGTGCAGAAATGGGGCCGGACGGTGTAAGCTCAACAGTATGTCTTGGCACAAAAGACCTATTTGTAATCTCCGCACTCTGAATTCGGTCGACACGGTATGATCTGGGTTCATTTGTATTATGCCTTACAGCAAAAAGCAGAAGGTTTCCTGCTTTGGAACGTCGCAATGAATATGGCTCAATAAGGCGATAGCTGTTTTTATAGTAAAGGTTTACACAAAGCCTGTTTGCTGCCGCAAAACGAATTTTCTCGAGTGGAACTTCTGTATGCCATGCCTGGGCCATTGAAGGCGGTTGCCATGTTTCGTCAATTGATACCCGCCCAAAAGATATTGCTTCTTTCTTAACTTTTTCCACAACGCCATGCAGCCATTCCATTACTTCCGGAAGTTCTGCCCAGAATTGTTCAAAAGGTGGTAAAGCCGGCAATTGATGGGCAAGCATGTTTCCCCATTCAGCTTCCAGCTCTTCACGCTCAGGACGGTTCCTGAATGTTTCCATCGTCGGAACGGATATCTCTTTAAACGCACACTTTTTCTCAAGCGTGCTCAAAATGATATTCTGATCGGATGCTAATTCATCATGACGATACAGATGGATAACATCATATAGATCCCTTGGGCGTTCCCGCTCTGCCAGTGCTCTGATTTTTTCAGCAAATAGTTCTTCAAAACAATAGCATTTGCTTTGAATCCCATCATCAGGACAATCAGAATATGGATGATGAACGTTTCTTATGGCAGGATCCAGCACCAGTATTTCATCAAAAGTTAAATCCAGCTTAATACGGGGAAGATCACCCCTTGGCTGCATTGGCCCGCGGTATCCAATGCGTCCTTGGGCAGACATGCCGCCACGGTTGTTTTTATATACATCGAACCGAATTAAATCTTTCGGGATTTCAATACCTGTGGCATCATAGACCCATTCGGAAATATCTTCGAAACATTTGACAAGAAAATTCTTATCAAGATGGTTCAGCTCAGTGAGTGTAAAATCAAGATCTTCAGAAAAACGATAGGTTTCAAAATAACATTTCTTTAAACATGTTCCACCCTTAAAGACCCATTTTGCAACTATCTTGGCATGATTGAATATTCCTGCAAGCACCCAGCCAAGCACATAGTCTTTTTCAATAACATTTGCTCTGAGTCCGAATTCCCTCGAGAATTCCATTATTTCAGACTTGTCAATCAACCGGTTCCATCCTTTTCCAGTTTTCCGGGACCCACAACCGCCATCGGGTGATCAGCCTGCTGTTGTTTAATGTTGAATCAAGCTTGGCATTTCCTGCTGTAAGCCTTTTGCGGCACTGTTCAATCATTTCTGTTTCTTCAGGGGTTATTTTTTCAAGTAAAAAACCGAAACGTTTGAATACAGCTCCATTACCCAGCCGGTCAGCGTATTTAATCAGTAAATCCGGATTATTATTTTCAGAACGTAAATAATTAATAAACATATCTTTAACGGAACGAATACCACCGCCCAAAACAGGGTCTACCAGCATATCAAGTATAGTACGTGTTGGATCAGATACGGATATTTTTACCTGCCCCCTCCATACAGGCTTAAGGCCAAACATGGCTTTTTCAGAAATCGTGCGCAGCATAAACTCAGTGCCCTTAATATTAGGCCTGCGGTTTCTTGGCTTTTGAACTGTCATTACCATAATAGTGCTGAAAATCTGCTCTGTAAGGTCAAAATATTCAGCGGCGCTCCAACCTCCAATATAGCAGGGTGAAAAAAGACGATCCGCAATCAGCCAGGGATCTTCAAGCGGCACATCGGCGGTTCGGGATTCCAACGGCACGGATACATAAAGCCCCCGACGAATCCGGGACATCCACCCTTTTTTTGACCATCTGGAAAGCATTTTAGCCGCATCCGTGGAAGCAACATTTAAAATCCTTGCAGCTTCCCCAACAGATACCGTGCCTTTTGTGCCGCGAATAATTGCAGCCATTCTCTCCCGGTCAGTTTTTCCTATGCCTGTTAACATTTCTATGGTATATCCAAAACGACATTATTCATCTATTATATGAATAATTACACATATCATGTACTATTTTTATCTGTCAAGATATACTTTGTGCGCCATACTTCATCTATTCAGTGAATTTTGTTGCACAGGCTATATTTATGCAGATTTTTTCAGTGAATTTTCTACGGATTCATCATTGTTGTTTTGAAGAACCAGCTTGCCAGTAAAAGCTTTTTTTAGGATAGATTGGCGAAGACTTTCAGAGCGTTTTAAATTTTTTTCAATTTCGCCTTCTACTTCATTCATTACTGAAAGCTTTTGCTCTTGTTATTAAATCGTTCTCTTTGTTTCGGGGGCAGGAAGAAGTTTATTGAGGTCAATTTTGCATAAGAGTTTTACCGAATCTTCTTGTTTATAAGAGAGTGTGGACTCTGTCATAATAAAAGTCCCTTTACATCTTGGTTTAATATAATTTTACACACATAAAGTTTTCACTTTGAATATTTCATCCGTATCCTCGAAATTGCTGTTCTCCAATAGCGTCTTCATTTTAATATAGGATCAAGGTTTGACCTCCTCACTTGCCGTTTTCGCATCAGACACCTCCAGGCTTTGGGTGGATTCGGGCGGTTTGATCCAAAATAACTTGATTGAAGTGAAAGAATCTCAAAACAAGGCTCCACCGCCAGGACGATATCTCCCGCAGTTCGTTGAGGTGGGCCGGGACCTTGGCGATCCTCATCAGCGTTGCCAACGATGGACAACCACAGGCCGCCTTTTTTCAAATGAGCAGCGGCGTTTTGTGCAAACCTTCTTCGATCATCTTCAGAACTGAATGAGTGAAAACAGCCTATGTCAAATATAAAACCAAAAGGAAGACCTTCGATTTTGTCTTTAAGAAAATCAACAACTATGAAATCGCATGTAACACCGGCTTTAGAAGCTTTTTCTTTTGCTTTCTCTATTGCAATATCCGAAACATCAGTCCCAATAACCTGAAAGCCATTCTGTACAAGCCATATGGCATTGTCTCCGGTTCCACAGCCGACATCCAAGGCTTTGCAGCTCAAAACAGGATTTTTGATCACCGTTTCAATAAGATTGAAATCCGGCTGACCGGCATCCCAGGGAGTATTCCCTGATTCGTATCTTTTTCTGAAACGTTTTTCAATGGTCATCTGATCAGTTGTTATAATCCTACAGATTGAAAAAAGAAAAAGGGACGTTCGACGTTCGTGCAGAACGCTCACAATTCTAAATTGATGTGATCAATATCTGTTCTCTGTCTGCTGATATCATTCGTGTCACGCATCAGTTCGTAACACGAAGATATCTCATAACATCAGCCCCGGAATAACCGAGTTCCCTTAGACCAATCCACTACATTGTACGCCCGACTTTCACCACTGCTCCTCTTCGACCCCCCTGACCGATGTTCGCCAATAGAAACATTGTATTTTTCAAACACCTTCTGGGATAGTGCTTTAATATCAATTCGCCGTCCTGACAGCCTTAAGTTCCTTTTAACAAGATCATCAAGACCCGATATGACCTGCCTGACAAAATCTCCGTCACCCAGTATCCGATGATCCGCCGCCTGTTTTTCACCGCGTGTTCGGCCGGCGAGAACCTCCGACCATCCGCCCATGCTCCGGATTGGCCCTTTACCGACCAATTCCGGCCTCCGGCCCTGATCAATACCTTTTTGAACATATTGCAAATAATTCTTTCTTGAATCTTTGGAGCTGCCGAAAAAAGACAACACGTACTGTGTATCCTGCCAGTCCCTCTTAACTTTACCGGCAAGCGCCGAATGACCGGACCAGCGATTTCGATTCACTTCTTTAAGATCTTTAACCAACCCTCCCCGCAACAGATTTAGATGAATATATCTAACCAGCTCTTTCAGATAAACATGCTCTTGACAAACAATGGACTTACACCGGTTTTGAAATAAATGGCCCTATCTGCGATGACGCTTGTTAAAATTTACAACATAGCCCGTGAGAATTCTGCGCATACTCGAAGCTAAGGGCAGATTCTTTGTTTTAGAAAGCAGATGAAAATGTTTGGGCATCAAAACCTAGGTATAGATTTCCATTGCGCCATCCCCGAACAATGCTGAAAGGCGATCTATGAAATCATTGCGGTCTGTATCGCTCAGAAATATTTTTTTTCGCTCAATGCCCCGGCTCATGAAATGATGCAACATTCCAGGAACATCTAATCTTGTTAATCTCTGCATAACCTAACTCTCATATTGAATGTTGAGCATCAGACCCTTTTCTGTACTAAGGTTATAATTATCAGTATGCTCAAGAAATATTTTTAATGATAGGAATAAGGGATCGAGCGATCTGATCTGCCGAAAGTCCCATAGGTGCAGCTGCCAGTACAACTTCTACGTGTCTAGAACCGCCGATCACTTTAGCGCAAGTATACGCATAACCCCGGGATAAAAGTGATGTATAAGTTTCAACCCTGCATGGATACATCAAACATGCAATAACACGCGACGCATTGAAGAGAGTCGAGTAAGCAAGAACCTGCATGAGATCATCACGGTGATGCTCCCGAAGTTGTTCGTCAACTGCGTACCAATTTTTGCGCTTTATTTCTTCTAGTGTCATGTCAAGCCTCAAGTGTCGGATAAAGCCGCTTTAGTTTCGTCCGCGCGTCCTCGGATTTAAAATGCCAATTCACTTTGGCGCCCTTGTTGTTCCTTGATTTCTGCCATGCGTTGGATTCGCTACGAACAACATTGATATTGTCGATTCTTCGATTCAGACATTGACCAATAAGCACGTTCAACTCTATCTCAGCCATATTCAGCCAACTTCCATGCTTAGGCGTATATACAAATTCGAATCGATTCCATAACGCCTTTGCCTGCTCTGGCGGAAATGTCTCATAAAATGAGCCCGGCGTATGGGTGTTCAAGTTGTCCATGACCAGTGTTATTTTTTCGGCCTCCTGATAGTTGTTGGCAATGTCCTTAAGAAAAAAAGCCCAGTCTTGCTTGGTCTTCGTTTCGGTAATCTTGACAATTCGTTCTCCAGCCAAGGGCTCACAGGCCATGAATATGTTGCAAACGCCGCAACGCTTATATTCATAATCATGTCTGGCTGGCTTTCCTGGTGATGCTGGGAGCGGGATTCTCATCTCGGCAATCAGTTGTTTAGGAGACTCGTCCATGCATACCACAGGGTTCAATGGGTCGAATTCCCGTTTGTACACATCGAGAACCCTTTCCATGCAAGCAACAAATTGGCCATTTTGTGCTGGTGGAATTACCCAGCCTTTCCGCTGCCAAGGTTTAAGTTCGTTTTTTTTAGTACGCGCCGCACCGTCTCGTGTGAAATCGTATCAATGTATTCAAGTTCAACCACTTTTTCCGCCAGCAGCCTGAAAGTCCATCGGGTAAAGCCTTCCGGTGGCTTGCTGCAACTCAAAGCAACCAGATGGGCTTCAAAATCCCCATCTGCCTTTTTGGCATACACTCGACTGCCCTTTTTGCCATTCAAAGCAACATCCAGGCCATCTATGACAAACCTTTTCTTTGCCCGGTCAATCTTCCTCATACTGGTGTTTAGCACCCGTGCGATTTCCTCGTTCTTTGAACGATTCGGTTGGTATTCGCCTTCGTCGCATGCCAATAATATGAGAGCATTAAGAATTTTTTGGGACCTGTGTTTTCCTTTACAAGTAAGCTCAGTTAATGATTCACGCTCCTCCCCAGTAAGAGTCACAATGTATTTCTTCATAGCCGATCCTCCATAGAAGGGTTCATTTATGAAGAAAAGATATCACATTCTATACGACATTACAAGTATGACATGACACTAGATGGCGCTTATATTTAGCGTCAATTACCAGTATTCCGCTATCTCTTTCAATCACAATGTCGGGCAGAAGTGATCGCTGTGATCCAGCAAATGATGGCTTCCATGATAGGCGTACTCGTGTCTGCTCTTTTCTCCCCGATCTAATTAATGAACCTGTAGTTCGTGCTATCCGCTCAGCAATCGATTCAACCCAGGCCTCGAAGAATGTTTCCATATCAAGACGCCAAGGAAGACCCTCAAAACTGCTTAACCCAGCTGTAACCGTTCACGGACCTAAATGCCTCCTCTGAAAATAGGGAGGACATAAATAGCATATTGTATCGCTACCTTCAAGGAGGAAAAAATCTTGAAGGTAT
>CAYPIW010000079.1:0-5285 GCA_964410925.1 uncultured Desulfobacteraceae bacterium | reverse complement strand
AACTCCGATTTATTTTTATTCATCATTCCGCATTCATAATTTTCCCGATTCTATCCTATTCTTCCAGAAATTTGCGCCTGGACATGAACTCTCCGAAGGCTTTTTACTCTTTTTTCAAAATTCTCTTTACAAACGGCAAAAACACAAACCTTCTTATCGCCCGACATTCAGGGAGAACTATTTTGCCAGTCTAACCACCTAAATCAACGGTAACTTTTTTTCATATATCATCAAAATGAAAAGATCGAAACACTGAAAATAGATTTGCCCCGGTTGAAAAAACAATATCACGGCTAAAAATTTAGGATCGGTGATGATGCTATAAGGTGATGATGCTATAAATTGTACCGCGCGTCGATTATCCGTATTGATGAGCGTATTCATGATCTCCCTGCTTTTAAGGAGACTTTATAATGGGTTCACAGATTCTGGAGATATTGCTAACAAGAAATATTTTACCATCGTTGCATTCATCATTTGTGAAAACTTCATTATAGGGAATGTTGTATTTGTTAAGTTTTATTTTTGTTGATCCGAACTGGCCAAAATTCACATGTAAAGGAGAAATAATTGTTTGGGATAACTCATTTAATTGTTTATCCAATTGCACGCTTTGTTTCAAATTATATGGATAATAATAAGCTCCCACAAACAGATTGTTTATTATAAGAGTTATAAGAATTAGGCTGCCGATAGTATTCATGATAATGTTCTTTTTGGTAAACAGTGATAAGACAATTACGCATGGTATCCACCACACAAAAGGCACATATCTGGCGACAGATGAAGTGGGTATTATTGCAGCAAACGCAAAAATTACTGTTATTACGGATAAAAAAACCAATTTTTCCTGGATATACACCCCATTGAATTGATAATAAATAAAACCAAAAACTGAAAGTGAAAAAGCCAAACCGAAAAGTGCGCCAAACCCACCTGTTTTAGTGTTTGTTTCACGAAAACTCTCTAACTCGCTCCGAGAAACTGTAATGGGCAATTTCAGCTCTCCAAACTTCCCTTTCCCTCTGGCTAAAGAAGATTCCGAAAAAATGGACGCCAAAAGCCTGATTGGCGGTTTTAAAGGCCAGTAATTTTCCGGGATGTTTGTTTCAACATAGTTATATGAATCTTCTCCCATTGCAGGATATAAAGGGTGACCTTTTGCCGAGAAATTCGTTATATAAGGGTTAAAACCCACAAACAGTATTCCGATCAACATAGAAAGTATTGTTAATTTGGCGAACCAAAAAGAAAGTTTTAATTGATCGTTAATCCAAAGATATAGAAAAAAGGCGAACGCCAACACACCCCAAAAAACAACGGCTGAAAGTTTAATATTAACCAAAATTATAGAAACAAATAAAAACGGCCAAAACAAAAATTCTTCTCTTTGTTTTACAATTCTATAACTTATAAAAGCCAATGAGACTAAAAGCGATACAAGGACACCATCAATATAGTAGCTTAATGACTGATATAAAAAAACGGGATTTAATGCAAAAAGTGCGCTTATTAATAATTTTAAATAAAAATTAATTTTCAACTTATAAGATCCAAGAAGAACAAATGCAAAAGCAATAAAACCCGAAAAAATTGATAATACTTTCCCGGATTCAATATTATTAGTAAGTTTATAAATAGTTGCAGCTATGACCCAGTTTCCTTTTGGGTAGTGATTCAACCAGCGTTCAAGATTTGCGGTTGCTTCATCTGCCAAGGTCATATAAAAAGGGTTCCAACCTTGGTTAAGGAGTACGACAGCTTCCTGATGGTAAGCCTGTCCATCATAAGACAGATCATAAACTGAACCGGAAACAAATACAGAAACCAGAAAGAAAATTAGCATAATAGATTTTGCTATTGATTGGATAATAAAATCAGCTTTTACTTTTTTTGAAAACCAAACAATAAATATTACTGATAGGACAAAGGCGATAGGTAAGTTATAACTATTAATCGGTATTTTTAAAACAAACAAGAAAGTGCTTACCAAAAGCAGGATAGCAAAAAAGCATGCCGCATCAGTTGCTGAAACTAAAAGTATCTTTTCAAAAGACGTAAGTTCATTATTTGATTGATTCACCAATGTTTTCATCATAATCTCCAGCCACCTGTCCGATTCGGTTTTACCTTATTCTGCAATTTTACCCTCGATACCAAGAACCTTTGCACGTTCTTTCCACTTCTTTCTGGCCAGTGCTCGCATGTCTACAACCGAGTCCATTTCATCCATGATTTCCATGCCCATCAATGTTTCAATCAGATCTTCGAGGGTAGAACTAAAGGAGATTAAGTCTTCTCTCGACATTTATTGCTTTTACGGAATTCCTCTTGAAAATTTCCGGACAATTGGAGTTAACTTTTCACGTTTTCCTGAGAACCAAACGGTTTAAGCAGAACAATCAGCACCGGCAGCAGCGTTAAAGAGGCCAACAATGCGATAATCATCACCAGGCCGGTTAACAGTCCGAAAACGATGCTTGGAATAAAGTTTGAGAACGTCAGAATGGAGAACCCGATGACGAGCGTTATGGTTGTATAATACATATCGTAGCCGATGCTGGCATGGCATCGTTGCATGGCGTTGATGTAATTCCGGTCCGTCTTTATCTCTTCCATGAAGCGGTAGATGTATTGAATGATGTTATCATCGGCAATACTGACGCTGATGGAGGCGATGGTTATCGTCATCATATCGAGAGGAAGCCCGACCCATCCCATAAACCCCAGAATAGCGGCAATGGAAAACAGGTTTGGAGCAATCGCGATCAGTGATATCCTCAATGATCGAAAAAGGACGATGTACATGCACATCATGACCAAAACCGCGCTTCCGAGAGAAGTGAACTGCGATGAAAAAAGACTCTGTAGCATATTGTTATATAAAACCAGCAAACCCGTCAGTTGAACATTCTCCTCCTTGTATCCCAATTGGCCGGTGAGATCCTGATGAATCCGGTTGATCAATTCATTCCGACGCAATGTTGGCTCCGAATCCTTGACCCGGACGGAAAAACGGACTTCGTTGTCCGGCATGGATACATAGGGGTTGAGAACCATGCTTTTAAATTTTTCCGGTAGTTGGGTGTAAAGCAGGGATAGCTGGAAGTTATCCAGCGTCCGGCCTTCATTGAACTTCCAGGCGATCTTCGCAATGGTACCCAGCGATAGCACCTTACCCACCTCCGGCAGACTTTCAAGATAATCGTGAAGTTGGACAATTTGCTCCATTTTGGCTTGAGTGAACCAATACTTCTCATTGCTGTCGGCCTTGTCGAATTCATCGAAATCATCAAAGATTTCGTCCGCTTTTCCCGGGCCCGGTTCTTCGTCCGTATTTTTCGAAGACGACGTCGCCGGCGCTGGCGATCCCAGTTTAACAATAATATCCAGCGGCGTGGTCCCGCCCAATTCCTGATCGATGACCTTCATCCCCTGATATATCTCGGTGGACTTCTTGAAATAATTGATAAATGAATTTTCAACGCGGAGTTTGGAAATACCGATATAGCTGATAATAACAATGAATGCGGAAACCGCCAGAATCAAAATTTTGTTTGATTCCGAGAATCTCCCGAGAAAAGGGGTGAAAGAAAAGCGCGCATCTTTGATAACCGGCGGCGGGCTTTTTTCAAGCAGCATCAGTCCTGCGGGAAACAGCAGAAAAGTCAGCACCAGAGAGACGCAGATACCGGTGGACATCATCCAGCCAAAGGTGGCAACCGGCAGGATATCGCATAAGATCAAGGATTCGAACCCTACAATGGTAGTGAGTGCTCCATAAAAAGTGGGGAGCAGCATGTACCGGATCATTTTGCTGCAAAGGGCATGCTGATCGTCTAGAGGATAACGCGCCTGGAGTTCCCGGTACCGAACTACCAGATGAATGGTGTAGGTCATGCTGATGATGAGTTGAAGGGATATAAAATTGGAGGAAACAACGGTGACTTTCCATCCGAATAATCCCAAAATGCCGGTCATGGCAAGCGCGGAAAGAAAGCAGCACAGCATGGGCAGGAAGACCCATCGGGCTTCCCTGAAAATTACGGTCAACGTGATGATCAAAAAAAGGAATACGCCTGTTCCGAAAATCTTTAAATCATTTTTGACAAAATGAATCAGGTCATCGGCAATCATGCTGACGCCACCAAGGAAAAGCGTGGCATCCTTCTGGTGACGATTCATAATTGCCCTGATCGAAGCAATGTCCTGATGGCTTTGGTCGTCGGAGATTTTTTTGAGCTGTTCGAGTTTCGCAAGAATTGTTTTATATTCGGCGGATTCCTCGCTGTTCAACCCTACGGTGGCGGCTTTGTCATCCAACTGGTCGCGGCGCTGCACCAGATCATCGATTTTTATTTCCGGCTTGAAAATTATCTGGATGGCGGTTGTTTTTAAATCCGGGCTCACGATGAGATTTCGGTAAAGCGGGCTGTTTGACAGCTCAACGCGTGCAAGCGATCGATCAATACCGGGAGAAACCAGGCTGTGTATGTCGCCGGAAAGTTCCTTTACCGACAAGAGTGGGCTTTCCAGCAGCGGCACATCCAGAACCGTGACAGCCGACTCGACGCGCTGAAGCTGCTTGAGTTCATCACTTAAACGGGCAATATCGCTCAATACATCATCGGAAAGAAGGTCTTTGCTCGGCGTATAGGATAAAATCAGAAAATCCCTAACCCCGAATCGGGCAGAGATCTTTCTCGCGTAGCGAAAAGATTCGTCGCTCTGCTTGATCAATGTATCCGATGAAGCGTCAATTTTGAAATCTTTGGTACAATACCCCAGAATTGAAATTAAAAAAATCAGGCATGTAATCACCGTTCGGGGATAACCTAAGATAACGCGATCAAAAAAGCAGTAAAGAAATATTTTTATGTTAAACAAATTTATTCACAATTTTAATGCAAATTAACTTGAGGGCCACAAAACCCATACTGTAGCTGATATAACCAGAAGGCGAGAACCTGCGACAAGAAGTAAAAGCCCGCCACCAATAAAAATTAAATCTATGTACAAAGATTTTGATTGGGAAGGAACCCCCTCTCTGAATTGCTCCTCGATTTCAGCGGATACCTCTTTTTTGGCCAACCAAATGCTGTAGGCCGAATATACGACAAGCGCAGCAAAAAGCGCAATACCCCGCCTGGTTATGGTACCCTGAGTTATAAGAAATGCGGATCGACCGCCAGCCGTTTTAAAACGTCTTCTGTTTCCAGCGCATCCCGGAAGATGTTCGCCATTCTCAAACCTCCGCAATCCGCATACAGATAATTCCCACTTCG
>CAYPIW010000078.1:0-14595 GCA_964410925.1 uncultured Desulfobacteraceae bacterium | reverse complement strand
TGGTTGGTATCTTGATCATGTCTTTTTTTCTCCTTTATACGCTTATTGGGTTGAACCTTTGTGTTTTGCGATATTGTCCAAAAACGGGATACGTTCATCTCATACGTTAGGTTTTTGCAAAAAATCAACGTCAGGAACGCCTTCATCCATTACACCAGCCCCAATATTTTCCACCAGGTGCCTGCCACTAACACTAAAATGATCAACAAAATCGGGGTGGCAACAAGGCCTGCTTTGGTAAGATCCGCAGCCTTGAAATATCGATAGCTGTATGCGATGGCGTTGGGCGGACACCCAATTACCAAAAGCATGGCAAATGAAGTGGCCATTCCCAGACACAGGGCAATAATCGTGGGATCGACCCCTTCCAGCCGGGCCATTGGAATCACAATCGGCAGGATCAGGGCCGCGGCGGCCACGTTGGCCATGGCATTGGTAACCAGCGCCCCGAAAACACCGACGCCGGCAAACAGCAGGAGCCATCCCCCGCCCTGAACCAGCGGGAAAAACAGGTTGGCAAAATAAGTGGCCGCTCCCGAGTAGCCCATGGCCAGACCCAGGGAAATGCCGCCGCCGAAAATAAACAGCGCGGTTCCCCATTCCAGATTGTCATTAATATCTTCCCATTTTAAAATGCCGAAAAGCACCAGTGCGCCCACACCCAGCATTCCGGTAATTGAATAGTCGATACCATGGATTCCTTTGGTCAACCACAGAGCAAATGTTATCCCGATGATAATGAGCGTCTTTTTTTCCAGAGCGGTCCAGGGGCCGATTGCTTCGTCAAATGCGGGCAGTTGGTACTTGGGATCCGGACGAAACACCAGATAAACGATAGCAACTGCCGCCGGTACACAAATAATCGCCGCCGGCATGGCATATACTATCCAGTCGAAAAAGCTAATCTCCAGTCCCGTATATTCCTTGAGAAAGGCGGCCGCCACCATACAGCGACCCCCGCCGATCAGAGATCCCATGCCGCCGCAGGAACAGGCAAAGGGCAGGGACAGCATCATAAACTTGGCGGTTTTTGTGTGGGGTTCAATGCCGGCAGCCTTCATCAGTGGTATCATGATCATAATGCCAATGGCACAAGCTGCGGCATCATGCATAAAAGAGGAAGACATGCCTAAACTCACGGCGATAATAAACGTGAACTTGGTCACACTGGTTCCCGCTTTTTTAACGATAAAATGCCCGAGCCGTTTTGTAATTTGGGCTTTATCCAGGGAGATGGCAAAAATTAAACAGCACATGATAAAGACTACCACCGGGTGCATATACGGGGCCCAGGCTTCTTTGACATCGCTGATTCCCATGACCACCAAAAACACGCCGATACAAATGGCGGTAATTTCCAGGGGGATGGGCTCGGCTACAAATAAAAAGATAAGCACGACCAGCACCGCCAGAAAGCGTTTTCCTTTGGGTGAAAGACCGTTGACATAATCGACCTCAACCCCTTCCATGTTTAACTGCGCCGCCTGATCCCGTAAAAACTGAGCCGTACATTCAGAGCTTTTGGGATATATGGCTTCCACGATATATTCATTGGCCTTTTCCTTTTCAGCGGGAACCAGGGTAAAGTGCGGGCTTACGTTCTGCAACACCAATCGCCCCTGATCCCCGGTGATCTTAAACTGGGTTCCTTCGGGTCTGGGTAAGAAAAAAACAATAATCCCGAGTGCCAATGCCAAACCGAGTTGGAACTGTTTGCTTTTGAAAATCATAATCTTCCTCCTCATTGCAGCCATACTGCGTTTTTAGAAAAATTGTTTTTGAATTTTTTTGTACTCAAACTTAACACCAACATGTCGAAAACCATCCATTCCCGGAAAAAAATTGTGAAGTCTTTTCAACGAGATCCTAAAATTATTATTGAGTTGTCAGCTATAAGCAAAAGGTATACCAATCGATGGAAAATTATTAAGTTGGTATAACCTTTTGTTATAATTATGATTGTTGATGTGATGTTGTGATTTGAGAAAAGAGTAAAGGGGTGAATATGTCAGTATTTTTTACAAGTAGTAAAAATTTCTCTTATCTTAATTCCTGTTTGGAAGACAGGATTCATCAGCTCAGGACGGAATCCTTAGCCGCCATCGGGCCGGATATTCCGCCTTGGAGTTCGGGCTGCTCCAGGTATCCGTAACGGTGACTTCAATTTCATGCCCGGACAGATGTTCTGTCTTTCCATTGGAACGGACAACTGTGCCGCTGGAAGCAGGATCGAACTTGCCGTCTTTTTGTCGCAGAAGATAGATCATGATTTCCGTGTGATCGGACAGTTGAAGGCCGAACCAGTCCCATCCCACGAGCCCGGGTTCCAGCGGCGCAGTACTGAATTCATGATCCATCCAGGACAGGCCGCTTACGGCAACTGTTTTTTCAGCCAGTGTCACTTGGCCCCGGGTTTCGAGACGGGTCAATGAATAGTAGCAGCTGGCGCTTTCGGGCATTGACCCTTTTCGGCTGTACCCTTTCTGTCCATGAAATATGGGTGGTTTGACAGGTGTTAAATCGAGTTCAAAAGAGAATGGGTCGGAAATCAGTTTCAGGTGGTGAACGTTTGGCCCGATTCGGATGGACCATTTTTTGAGAAAAATACGAATGATGTCATTATCCCGGATTTCACCGGCGATCCCCAACGCTCCTCGCCCCATATCCTGGGCATAAAAATGGTGTTTTCCGTCAAGATCCGATAGGGCCGCATGGGCCAGATAAATCTGGCCGGTGCGCCAGGCAGATGCGGGTGTGGGCCATTTGTTTTCAGATGCTGAAGGGATGATGCGTCTGCGAAAGAAAGTAAGCTGGAATCCAAAGCGCTTCCCGACGGAGGATTTCAAATTGCCGGTATAGTACCACCATTCTGTCCGATATTTTGAATGGGATGCATGATCTTCAGGGAATTCGATTCGCAGGGACCGGTTACACCAAGATACCCCGCTGTATCTTCGGCCAATACCTGTACGTGGGTAAAACCAAAGATGAACCAAAGAAAAAGCATCAATCGTTTGTCAATGCATATCATATTCAAATTAGAAAATAGGAATTAGAAAACAGAATACCGCAAATGAACATAACTAATTATTTTAATTTGTGTTGATTCGTGTTCATTCGTGGTTTCCGTTACCCTTATTTTTCTTTCCTGTTTCTTGATAAGCGTATTAATTTTCTCTCAAAAGCGTAGCCGGTGATTCTCTAAATACCATTTTAATCGCTGGGTATGCGGCAGCCAGAGCTGTCAATATAATTAACGGCAATGATATGGCCAGCGCTCCCCAGTCGACTTTATAAAGGAATGTCCAGCCAAAGGATTGGCGATTGATGACATACACCAGGATATAAGACAGGACAAATCCGCAAGTGATCCCTGCCAATTCCCCGGGAACAATATCGAGGCCGATATCATTGATGCCGATCACGTCACTGTCACCCAGCCTGTAGATCCGTGTTAGATGTCGGGCATGGATAACCGGTCTGGTGTGATGCTTTGCCATCGTATCCTTCACCAAAGTCGCAAATCAGCAAAAATGCAGGTTTAGGGCCACTTCTAAGCCTGGGCGGGCTGATCCTCAGCCATCAATTGTTTCAGGGTTTCGCCGTCAATAGTCTCTTTTTCCAGCAACAGTTCGGCGCTTTTTTTCAGCAGGGATTTTTTGGCCTCAAGAATATTCTGAGCCGTTTCGTATTGCTGTTTGATGATCTCCCGCACTTCGTAGTCGATCATTTCTGCCGTTGCATCGCTGTATTCGGCAACACCCTGGTATCCAGGCAGGTTAAGAAAACGGGATTGCTTTTCCCTTGCAAAATAAACCTGACCGACTTTGGCGCCCATGCCGTATTCCTTGATCATGCTCCGGGCGATGTCGGTGGCCTTGGCCAGATCGTTATGGGCTCCGGTGGAAATATCTCCGAATATGATTTCTTCGGCAGCGCGACCTCCCAGCAGCGTAGCGATGCGATTGAGCAATTCTGTTTTCTTCATCAGAAACCGGTCTTCGGTGGGGACCTGCATGGTGTATCCCAGGGCGGCAATGCCGCGGGGGATAATGGTGATCTTCTGAACCGGATCGGTGCCCGGCAGCGACAAGGCCACCAGAGCATGACCCATTTCGTGGTAGGCGACAATTTCACGTTCTTCGGGGTTTATCAGCCGGTTCTTTTTCTCCAGTCCTGCCACTAAACGTTCTACGGCTTCCTCGAATTCGGACATGGTCACTTTGTCTTTGCTGCGCCGAACCGCCAAAAGAGCAGCTTCATTTACCAGGTTGGCCAAATCCGCACCCACCATTCCCGGTGTCATGGCCGCAATTTTTGCCACATCCAGATTATCTTCATATTGAATGTTTTTTAGATGAACCTTAAGAATGGCTTCGCGGCCGATTTTGTCCGGCCGGTCCACCAGAATCTGGCGATCGAAACGGCCGGGACGCAGAAGCGCCGGATCGAGTATTTCCGGGCGGTTGGTGGCTGCCATGAGGATTACTCCAATCTGGGGATCGAAGCCGTCCATTTCCACCAGCAGTTGATTCAACGTCTGTTCCCGTTCGTCATGGCCGCCCATGGTGCCAAACCCGCGTGCCTTGCCCAGGGCATCCAATTCATCGATAAAGATGATGCAGGGGGCTTTCTGTTTGGCCTGGTCAAAAAGGTCCCTCACCCGAGCGGCGCCCAGACCTACAAACATTTCCACGAATTCGGAGCCGCTGAGACTAAAAAAAGGCACACCGCTTTCACCGGCCACGGCCTTGGCCAGCATGGTTTTGCCGGTACCCGGGGGACCCACCAGCAGGATACCCCGGGGGATTTTACCGCCCACTTTGGTAAATTTTTGAGGTTCTTTCAGAAAGTCGATCACTTCGACCAATTCCTGCTTGGATTCATCCACACCGGCGACGTCATCGAACGTGACATTCATATCGTCCTGCATGTAGATCCTGGCTTTATTTTTACCCAGGCTCATAAAACCCGGTTGTTGTCCGGCCATTCGGCGCATCATGAAGTACCATATGCCGACAAAGATAAAAATGGGAATGATCCATGAGAAAAGGTCACGGAAAAAGGTGGATTCGATCTCCCCCTTGAATTTGATGTTGTTCTCCTCAAGCAGTTGAGATATATCGGAATCGACCCGAACGGTTCGGAACAGTTTACTTTGACCGGATCCACTTCCATTGTCTAAAAGGCGACCCTGAATCTGGTTCTGTGTGATGGCGACCTCAGTAACCTTGCCTTCTTTGACGAGTTTCAAAAATTCGCTGTAGGGAATGGTCTTGATCGAAAAAGCCGAAAAAAGCATGTTGTGAATGATCAACACCCCCCACATGCCTAACAGAACATACCAGATAGAAAATTTGTGGTGTTTTTCCATATAACCTCCTTATTGTCTCCACATGTAAGACCCTGATACGACATAAGATCTGAAAGATGATGCGATTCTGACATTTATATATAGATCGAACGTAAGATTGTACGAGATCCAACGATTGATGTTGGGTCTTAAAACGAATTTCTGAATAGATCGTCTTGCAATCTTCAAATCCCAGACGGTCCACAAGCCTGTTGACCCAGGCTTCGTCCAAGGTGTGAGGCGTCATATTGCTTTTGTTCGGAAGCATTTCTTGAGTGTGTATCAGCTGTGTATAGATCCCACTCATGAACGTTTTTATACCCTTGTATTTTAAGATCTGAGTATTTTAAGATCTGGGTATTTTAAGATCTGATTATAAACATTTTATTCATAATTTTAAATCAATATTTTTTGAAAAATCACACGGGACAGTCAGAAAAACACGTTTTTTTGGGACTTTGTTTTTTGATGAAAATGAGATATATTACAATCAATATCTTGATTTCATCACAAATCGTTGGTGATTATACAGTGGAACATCTAACTTTTTCCAATCCAGCGCTGACTATTGCTTTAGCCCTGGCGGCGGGGATCATTGCCCAGTCGGCAGCCTATCATTTGCGCATTCCGGGAATCGTCCTTTTGCTCATAACCGGCGTTCTTTTGGGGCCGGATGTGAGCGGCATTATTCAACCCGAAACCCTGGGCTCCGCTCTTGGCGTTATCACAGGGTTCGCTGTGGCCGTAATCTTATTCGAAGGCGGTCTGAACCTGAAAATTCAGCGCCTGAAACGCGAAAAGCGCGCAATTCGACAGATGATTACTATCGGAGGGGCAGTGACCGTTGCCGGCGGTATGCTAACCGCACGGTGGTTGCTCGGCTGGGACTGGCGAACTTCTGTTTTATTCGGCACGCTGGTCATGGTGACCGGGCCCACGGTCATAAATCCGCTCCTCAGACGCTTCAAGGTCAAACGCAACGTAAGTGTGGTTTTAGAAGCCGAAGGCGTGTTGATTGATGCGGTGGGGGCAGTCGTGGCTATGGTGGCACTGGAAGTGGCCCTCAGTCCCAAGGCAGGCCCGATGACTACGGCTATCATGATCGGCACGCGTCTCGGGTTCGGCACGCTGCTTGGATTATTCGGCGGTCTGTTATTGGTTACATTGTTAAAGCGTCGCAACGTGGTTCCCGAGGGGTTCGAGAACGTCTTCACCTTATGCCTGGTCCTGGCCCTGTTTCAGGGAACCAATGCCCTGCTTCCGGAAAGTGGGATTGTAGCGGTTACAGTGGCCGGGGTTGTGGTGGGAAATCTTCAAACTCACAGTCAGAGGGAATTGATTGAATTTAAGGAAGCGCTCACGGTGATGCTGATCGGCATGCTGTTCATACTGTTGGCTGCGGATGTCCGGCTGGATGAGGTTTATAACCTGGGCATTCCCGGAATCCTCACGGTGTTGCTTCTCATGTTCGTGATCAGACCCTTGAATGTTGCCGCCGGTACTTTTGGAACCAAACTCAATTGGCGGGAAAAATGTTTTATCGGTTGGATTGGACCGAGAGGGATCGTGGCGGCAGCCGTAGCCTCTCTGTTCGCCGCTCAGCTCAACACGTATGGGATCTCCGGCGGCAACGAACTTCGTGCCCTGGTATTTATGGTGATTACGGTGACAGTTCTTTCGGCCGGATTGACCGGTGGCCTGGTGTCTCAAATCCTGGATCTGCGGAGACCCAGCGACTCGGGCTGGGTCATTCTGGGAGCCAACGAACTGGCACGGGCATGCGCCAAGATCCTGCTCGAGAACAACGAAGAAGTGATTTGTATCGATGCCAATCCGGATGTATGCAATGCTGCCGAACAGGACTGTACCCGGGTCATCTTCGGCAACGGGTTGAAAACCCATTATTTGTTGAGAGCGGAAATCGATACCCGGGCCGGTGTGCTGGCCATCACCGGTAATGAAGAGGTGAATCTGTTGTTCATTCAGAAAGTAAGAAAGGTGGCCAAACTTCCTCATATATTTATGGCGCTCCAAGACAAATATGAAAGGGTTACACTGGACATGGTCCATGAAACCGGATCCCAGGTATTGTTCGGTGGTGCACGTGATGTAGACTTTTGGTCGGTTTGTATTCGCAAAGGGCTGGTAAATTTGGAACGATGGCAGGTTCAGGAAACAAATATGCATACAGAGAAAAACAGTGAGACTGAACCTGGTGACCCATTTCTTGATGATAAATCAGGGATTCCCCTGGTAGTGAGGCGCAATGGACGGCAATTTCCGGTAGGGGATTCAACCCGTTTTCGCAATGGCGACGAAGTCGCTTATCTGGTATTGGTCGAACATGCTGAAAAAGTGCATGAACAGTTACAGGCCATGGGATGGCAGCGAATCACATCTGATGAAGATGGCGCCTTTACGTTATCCTTTTGCCCGTTACCGCCGGGTCTGAAATGAAAAATGGGAGTCATGCTCATAAAATCGCGAATCGATTTTATTGCCAAACATGACCCGTAAGGATATCATTCGGGTAAAAAAAAAGTATTATCGTATCTCAGTCACGAGATATTTCGGAGCTATGCGTGTTTTAAATACGGCTGTTTCAGCCATCGGGACGATTCTAACAGTTTGTCTATTTCGTGAATAAACTGTCTATACACTTCGCTTTTCAGCTGCTGCCATCTTATGGGAAAGTCCTTGGGCACAATGCCTTCCTTATATGCAATATGCTGAAGCTGGCGAATAATCAGCGCGCCTTTGACGCCTTGACTGCAGGCTGAAATACAGGATTGGCAATCCAGACACAGCCAGATGGATGGACTGCGAAGCAATTCATCCTTGAGACCGAAGTTGGCAAGCCGAAAAATTTTAAGCGGGTCAAAAACCGACTGATCCAGACAAATGGGACATGCATTGCTGCATTCGCGGCATGTGAAGCAGTGCGATAGGGATGTGGCATTTATGCCATATCCCTGAACCATCTGTCGGAAAGCGCCGGTTTTTAAGGGGTCTGACGGAAGTTTGATGAGCGGATTGGATTTGTCAGTGGGTGATGTCCGGGTCCATTGGTCCCAGTGTTCAGAGACTTTGGGATACTCCCCACTCAAAAGCGCGTCTGCCGCATGCCATAAGGCGCTGAGCAAACGCTTTAAAACTTCATTGTGTTGTTCGGGCAAGTCGGGGCGCACCATTTCTCTCGAGATCGCCTCGGCTCTCAGATTTTGGATCAGGTTGGAGGGATTGACCATCATGGGACAAAAATTTGAGCATCGATTGCAGCCGATGCAGTACCAGATATCGGGCATGGATAAGAGTTCGTCCAAGAGTCCCAACCTTGCTTTATACACCAGCTCCATAGGACGCAACCTGCTGGTTGAGGCATTTACGGGGCAGGCAGAATTGCAAGTCCCACAGGTGTAACACGACTGTGTGTTTTCAGGTTTACTATATTGGCAGATGTAACTTAACCCGGCTGTTTTTTTTAAATAAGCGGCAGACATCTTAACTCCTAAAAAAAATATATGTTTTGTCCATTGATAAAATGTCTCTTTTGTGAGGCAAAACGATCGAAAATTACAGGTTCCCGCAATCAAATGAACGGACGGTACCGTATAGCATATTTAGATACGCAATGGCAATTCTTATTTAGTGCCCGAACGAAAACTGTCTTTTTCGCCAATATCTTCGCCTGCCCCGTGAAATGCGGAGCCTATTTCTCTGGGGTCAGACTCAAATTTTAATCCTCGAAATACTACCAGTATTCCTGTGGTTAAAATTTTCGTCTTCCTTGATCTTAAAGAAAAATCCTAGTTTTCGTTCGGGTACTATTTAGATACCGAAAACGAAATTAAAATACGATGTGCCAGTCTTATCGTCAACCCGGTATTTTTATTCAAACTGCCAAAAAATCTAGGATGTTAGACATCAATCGAGGTCGGAACACGCTATCTTACTGATTTTTGATACTAATCTCCCATCAGCGTTTTAACCGGGATCAAGTCGTCGGTGTCGCCGGTCTTTTGTAGTACGCCCATGATTGATCGGAAACACTCCCGGATGATGGCTGTTTTGGGATAAGGAGAGGACATCTGTGCATCGATAGACTTTAAATCGGCCATCAGCTCAGCCAAAGAATCAAAATCCAATCTTTTTTCACCGATGTGGCTTTTTAAATCCGCAGCAATTCGTTCCACGGCCTGACAAGCGGCTTCATTTAAAACCGGGGTATTCCCGAGCACGAGTTCCGGATCGCCTTTGCCTGTGATCGAGGCCCCTAATTGCCGTGCTTCGGCCACGCCGTCAGGAGTAATTCCTATGCCGCCGCTCAGAGTCTTAATTTCAGCAAGTCCGGTACCAAAAAGATTTTCGGCCGTCCTGGTGGATGCTTCTCGATCGAGTCGCATCGTTTCACCGATATCGAACCAGGAAACCGTGACTGAAGGATCTCCCTGGGTTTGAAGATAGAGTTCGACAAGAAACAGGGACGACTTTTCTTTGATATCTTCCAAAGTAAACATTAAATTTATACCTTTCAGGTTAAATGGTCGATAAAATTCGCCTGTTGATCAGGAACCATGAAATTATCGTCCGGATGGGTTTGTTAAATTAATTGTAGTAAGCAACATTAATGATAAATTTCGGCGTTGTCAACCCAACTCATCGATACGGTGATGAAATGATGAGAGACGGCTTCCGAATCATTTTTGTTCACAGCAGCTCCAGACAAAAGGACGATGAGTCCTGCAGACGGAAAAAAATAGAGAAAGCAATTCCGAAATTAGATCGGAAAAATCTGTCAAAAATGAAGACCCCTCTGCTTTTTTAAGGACTTTGAAAAAGGTGAGATTTGTGAGGACTGCCGGAAAAGGTAAAAACGCACAAGCTTTTCCCAGCCCATCTCAATGACCTTGTTCGGCAGTCCTTTTTTCTCTTTTTTTAATTATAGGAATTAATGACCGTAGAGCGTCATTTACTGAGTTCTCATCTGGAAAAAACTCAGCTACATCCGGGTCGATGATTACAACATTGGTTCCTTTTTTGTATTTTTTAGCGTATTTTCCCCTTACGCCCTTGCTAAAATCATATTCTTCCAACATATCAGGATCATTAGACATTACTTTCATAATATTTCCTTTCTTTTCTGGTTGCTTTCCTGGCAATGATAATTCTTATATTGTTTCCTCTTTCAGCATGAACAACAACCAACATGCGGTTATTATACAATATTCCAATAAGAATTAATTTTTCTTCATCGCTTGAATGTAAATGATCATCTATGGTTAATGATAAAGGATCGTTAAAAGTGGTGCTCGCTTCCTCAAAAGATACGCCATGTTTTTCCAGATTAGTTTTTGCCTTTTTAAGATCCCATTCGAATATTAACATATACTGACCTCTATCCCAAATTTATATTATCTGCCGAACGTCAAGCACAATCGGGCTCGGGCCACAACACTATCTTATTAATATTTATGGAATGTATTTAACCCTACAACGATACTTAATAATTTTTATGCTTGATTAAATATGCATGATTTGCCATACTACGTAACAACCCTTAAAAACAGGAGGCAAATCATGTTACCCATTATACGATGCGACGAGCACCTTTACCCAGTTCCAATGTTTAACATTGGCAAAGGAGATGTTATAGACTTTATGAATGAACTCAAGGGATTCCATGAACAATTTGTGGACTGTTTTCACCGTAGTGAATCCAGGGATCACTTTTTTAACTACATGGGGCAGGGCAATTCAGCGAATTGGAACGTAAATCCATTGAACCGATAGCGCTGGCCGTCGAAGACGGTAATGTAAGGGCCATGCAACGATTCATCAGTGTTGCCCAACGGGATGACAAAAAGATTATATCCAAATATCGTAATCATGTTTACGATGACCTTAGCAGTCCCGATGTCGCTATTATTTTTGATGAGTCAGGCTTCCTCAAAAAAGGTCAGGACTCTATAGGCGTGGCCCGACAGTATTGTGGCTCTGCCGAGAAGGTCGACAATTGTCAAGTCGTTGTTTTTGCCGCTTATGTATCCGAAAGGGGCTATGCTCTTATCGACAAACGTCTGTTTATTCCTGAACAATGGTTTACGGACGAATACAGAGTCCGCCGGAAAAAATGCGATCTGCCCGAGGATATCGCTTTTCAGACCAAGCCCCAACTGGCCGCTGAGATGCTGCAGGCGATCCACGAAGAAAAAACACTGCCTTTCAAGTATATATTGGGTGACAGCATTTATGGTGAGAGCCCCGAGTTTATAAAGGCGGTTGAAGCCCTGCCAGGTGTAACTTACCTGGTGTCAGTTACAAAAAGCACTCAATGTTGGCTCAAACGCCCAATGACCATTACTAAAGAATACCGGTGGGGCGGTAAAGCCCGAACCAAAACAGTTTTGTCCGACAAAGACAGCAAGCCCATAAGGGTTGATGAATTGGCCAAAAACATCAACGATTATTTTTGGTATCGGCGCCAAGTGTCCGAAGGCACCAAAGGACCAATAGTATACGAGTTTACTCGACGCCAGGTGATCTTGTCAATTGATGGGCTTCCACAAAAACCTGTGTGGTTGCTTATTCGACGCACGATCGGTGAAAATCCCAAATATTCATTTTTTTTGAGTAACGTCGCCAGTAGTGTGCGATTGAAAACCCTGGTTTGGCTAAGCGGCCTGCGTTGGGCTATTGAACAATGCTTCGAAGAAACCAAAACCGAGTTGGGCATGGATCACTATGAGGTGCGCAAATTCATGGGATGGCACCACCACATATTAACCTGCATGCCGGCTCATTTTTTCCTCTGGCACCTGAAAATCAGGATGGGGAAAAAAAGCACCATCTTTTACGCTGTCGCAGCTTAGAATCCTGCTCAAGCTACTACTGCCGATGAAAAAACATACTTTGAAAACCATCATTGAAGAGGTCATATGGATACAAAACAAAAACCATCAAGCAGCCTTGTCACATCGACGTAGGTGTGAACGTGAACTTCTTATCTTAAACTAAATAATGTTGTAGGGTTAACCGGGCAGGAAGTGATGCTTTGAGACTTTTTATAAAATCGCGAATCGATTTTATTGCCATACGTAACTAGGAAGGAAATGCCGTTTTGCTCTTGCCATCTGCCCGTGTTCTTCTCATCTTAAAAATATGTTTTTGACCCTAAAAATGCATATTAACGGTCTTATTGAGCTCAAGATTTGAATGTTTTATATATTATTTTAATATGTTGTGTGGCCAGAACCCTATTCGCAATTTCAGTCAACACACCGACTTGATCCTCTGTATCATCAATTTTAGGAGCCAAAAGCGCTATTACCGGCATGCTGGTTTCACAACGCCAACATACGATTTTTCTGCCTATTATATACCAGGGGGGATATATTTTTATTTTGTCATCACTCATTTTTGAAGCAAGACGATTTAAATAACCCGCCGGTCAAACACCTTCAACCAAAATCAAACCAACTTATTCCCGGTCGGGTTGATTGTCGTGTTAAGCATCTTTTCCCTTATAATTATCAGTTGCAGGACTGCTGACAATGATCTCGACTCGACTGAGAAGCAGTGCGAATTGATGGAGTTGTTTTATCCATCTTGAGATTTCGTGATAACAGATTTCTTTGTCAGCAAGTTTGGCGCAATTCCACCCCAAATGAACTGCGACTTCAGCATCCTCCGGTATTTTCCCATTAATGATATCTTTGTCAAAATGTTTGCAGGAATCTCTAAAGTCTCGAACCTGTGAACGGATGGGGTCATTTAAAACTGTATGATCAAGTGGTCTTGGGACAAACGGCCTGCCGTCCGCACAACAAAAACCTAACCGGCGGAGACGATCCAGATAAATGATTGCTCTATATAGTGCATGAAAGCATGTTTCGAAATGATCCTGCTCCCGGAAATAACTGTCTAAAACGCCGTCAGCCATGAAAGAGAGCATTTCTTTGCGTGAACTATCATATTCAATGATTGTTTTTTCTACAAGGCGCACATACCCATCTGCAATTTGTAGTCCGCGTATGATAGGAGGTCCATGAACACCCATAGTTCTGCCTAATAATCTTTTGCTCCGAAGGCTGACATCAAGTTCCGATAGACTGGGCATTTGCAATTCGTTTTTTATTTTTGTCATGTGTTTTAGTGAATACTGCTTAACCGTGGTGCTGACCTGGCTGGGGTTGAGCGCCAGCGAAATCCCAGTCGGAGTCCAGTACATGATGTACGCCCCGCATGGGCGTGAACTTATGGGGTGAAAGTCCCCTATACGTGAATCCTGTTAACTGTTTGTTTTACTTGGTTTATTTTGTCCAGGATCTCCTTCGGTTTAGTCTGCCGAATTGCCCCATAAACGGGGTGATGTGGGAGGGGCGCTCAGCAATGGGCATCCCTATCCCTATTGGCCAAACCTCTTTCTTAGCTCTTTGACGCGACCTCGCCAGTACCTTGGCCGTCTCTTCTGGTGGGCGACCGCCACGATCACTATCAACTCCGACTCAACAGCGTACAACAGACTGTACGGGAAATGGTTCAAGATCTTTCGTCTTATGCTACTGTCAACCTCCGCCGCGGCATAAGGATTTTCGGTGATGAATATAACGCCCTTACGAACCTCGGCAACGAACCGGAGGCCGATCCCGGGTGCTTCCTTTTCATAGTACCGGACCGCCTCGCGGAACTTCTCTTCAGCTTCAGGAAGAAACTCAGACTTCATGAGATGTCAGCAATAGCTCGGTTAAACACTTCTTCCGCCGGGATGCCTTTGACCTTTCCCTCCCGGAACTCCTGAAGCCGACACTCAGCCTCCTGCAGCCAGAGGCGCTCCACCTCAGATTCCGATGGTTCATCCAGGCTAAGCAGGAGCGTCCCCGCCAACTGCGCTCGCTCTTCTAAACTAAGTTCCTTTGCCACGGTGATGATTTCTTCAAGCTTCTTCGACATTTTTTATTCCCCTTTTTTTCTTTGAAGCCGAACGTCTGAGTCAGCCGCGAGTGTAACGAGTCGGCTGCACCCGGTGGTGTACGCCCGGCATGGGCGTGAACTTATGGGGTGAAAGTCCCCTATACGTGAATCCTGTTAATGTTAATGTTTTTAATACATTAACAAAAGTATTAGCCGAAGGCAAGGGCGTTTCCGTGAGGAAAGGTCTGAAGGGCTGGAGCGAAGCGTAAGGCGAGCCGGAGGCGAGAGGGACCAAAGGGAGCGGCAACCCCGAGTGCAAAGCTATGAGCTTA
>CAYPIW010000077.1:0-16865 GCA_964410925.1 uncultured Desulfobacteraceae bacterium | reverse complement strand
CGTTCACGGGTTCAAAGGTTCAGGGGTTCAAGGTTCCATTCTTATCCCCGGACTGCATTTGGGATGCGTATTTACGATAAAAGCGTCAGTTTCGTCAGGACTGATCCAACATTTGGAGCTAAATTGGCAACTACTTGGGAAAATGAACATTTGTAAGGATTTTTAACTTGCTGCCAGTTTTTTAAGGTGAGTAATGGTTTGCCATGAAAAGGGTTCGCTCTGGCAAGGCAGTATGGCGTTGTTGGTAAATAGCGGGTCTGATTCAAGATTGTAGCGCGAGGCGGCAACGGCCTGGCGCCACAACGCTGTTTGGGGAATCGGAGAATAATAAGCCAAAATCGGGGCTGCTCCGGTTCGTTTGACGGAATGGATGGAATTTTCAATGGATTCAACAGGTTGTCCAGGGAGACCTGCCAGCAGGTATACCCCTATCCTGCGCGGATCAAAGCCAGCTTCCTTCAGGCAGGTTATCGCTCTTACAAATTCTGATACCGTTACCTTTTTGTCCAATTCATTTCGAATATCCAAAGATGTTGTTTCAAGTCCCAGACGCAGGGTTATAAAGCCTGCCTGAAACATAAGCTGGGCCGTATGTTTTGAAATCTCACGAATATGGACGGCATTGGGCGTGTGAAAACGGACCTTAAGATTCGCATGGATTATCCTTTCGAGCATGGGACAGGCATGTTTTTCTGCATCCACGAGTAATGCATCATCGTAGAATACAAAATCTTTGACGTTATATTTTTCATGCCAGACGGTTATCTCTTCTACAATAGATTCGGGATTTCGCACCATTCTTTTTGGATTTAAAAAATGTGATGCGCAGTATTTACAGGCAAACGGACATCCTTTGGAAGTTTGCAGGGGAATATAGGTAATTTTTCTTTGAAGATCAAATGCCGGATAGGGGTAAGTGTCGAGGCTGTCGGCATCAAATGCAGGGGACACGGAACACCCGGTATACTCACCGGCCAGTTTGAGTATATGTTTTTCACCGGGTCCTGTTTGTATCCGGTGCGCGCCGGAACTATTCAGGGCATGCTCGTGACAGAGACTGGCATAAATCCCCCCGAGAACAATGGTCACATCCGGAAAGATGTCTTTTATGACCCCGATGGTTTCCGTAACGCCCGTGTACCAGTAAGTCATCATGGAGGTCATTAACACCAGGTCGGGCTTTTGCATGCAAAGAAGATCTTCCCTGAACCATTTTTTTTTGATTCCGTATCTGGAAAAATTCCGGGGAATGTCTTCCAGTCCGCCGGGTTTCGGAAGTTTAGTTTTTAAAAAAGACCCCCGGCCGTATCTGGCATAAGGATCGGTTTGAGGTGCTTTTGCATGGAAACGATCCATGCAGTCCAAATAGGTAATATTAAATCCATGGCGCCGCAGTATGGATGCAAGGGTGAGAAGACCCAGGGGCTTGGCCCAGAAATCATACGCGGCAAAATCATGGATCCAGGGATTTACCAGAAGAATATGTGGGGTATCGGGTTTCACGGAAAGGATTAGTCGTCATCATCGACAGGAAAATATTTCATGGATGTCTTTTTCAGTTCCTTACGGCTGAACAGAAGGCTGTAAGTGTTGATTTTTGTAATAATAGAAATATTGCGGGCAAGTTCCCGGCAGGATTCCTCATCTTTTGCATGAATCATCGTATAAAGATTATACGGCCAGTCAATCGTTGGATTCCGCCGGTAACAGTGTGAAACCTCGTCGAAAGAAGCCATCTTTTCGCCGGCCTCATCAATGCGGTCTTCATCAACTTTCCACGCCACCATGGCATTTGCCTGAAACCCTGATTTTTGATGATATATTGTTGCACCGAATCGCCGCATTACCCCTTTGTCACAAAGATCTTTCAGCCGTTTGAGGAGGGTCTTTTCGGAAATCCCGAGTTTTTGTGCCATTTCGAGATATGGGCGCTGAGTGATGGGGATATCACCCTGAATTAACGCAATGATTTCATTTTCGATTTTTGTCAGCATATGGCGATATAAGGGGTAGAATAAAAAAAAGTCAAGGTTTTTTCTTTCTTTCTAACAGGGGGGTCACAATTTGAATCGCTGAACTTAGATATTGGCAAATGATGATTATTCTGCTAACGGTTTAATAAAAATCACGGAGGATTTAGTAATGAAAAAATCAATTCATACTGTTTTGCTGTTTTCTCTGGTCATGCTTATTGGTATTTTGGGTGCCGGATGTGGCACAAAATCCTACATTAATGTCAACTACCGGCTCCCGTTATCTTCGTATGACCTTAAGGGTAAGAGAGTGTTCCTTGAAATAAAGGATATGCGATCCCATAAAAATGTGTTTGGTGAAAAAGCCGGAACCAAATTTAAAAACTTTACCGGCCTTTTTTTATTTTCTTTATCCGAAAAAGGAAAGGACAATTATGTGGCCGGCGCATTTGATCTTCCCTCACTTTTCGAGACGGCATTTTCCAGACGGCTTGAAAATATGGGAATAGAAATTTTAACGGAAAAGAAAGAGACGGAACCGGTCCTTGAAATTGATCTTAATCAATTTTTTCTGGATCTGGCCGATCGAAAATGGATCGCCGAAATCGGTTATGAAGCCCGGCTCATAAAAGAGAACCGAATTCTCGCCAGAGAGACGATCAGCGGCAATGCAAAACGGTACAAATGGCTTTCTCAGCAGGATGTTGAAAAAGTTCTGGAAGAAATTTTTACAGACATGATCAACAGCCTGGATATGCACAAACTGTTTCAACGGGCAGAACAATAGTCGCAAAACTTTTTAATTTCGCCACCAATTCACAATTGTAAAAAACTTCTTCAAACCCATTATTCCATTACTCCATCATTCCAATGTTACAATGTTCCAATTGTGAGCGAAGCGAACTAACTTGAATTACTACGCATATTCAATCGTATTTTAACAATAATCCAATTTGTTAAAACATTCAAATTTAATTGTCTAAAACTTAAATCCTAAAACCTGACCCGTAATGAATTCTTGCTTTTACGAATTCATCAAATATAATGACCTTGAAAAAGCTCTCTAATAAGCATATTATATAAAATACCGCTTTCTCTCCGAGCCGTAGGCCGTCATTCCGGCGAAAGCCGGAGTCCAGTCTTTTCAGGCAGTTGCATAGGACGTGGACTCCGGTTTTTACCGGAGTGACGACTTTTTACGAATTCATCAATGTTCAGGGGGGGGGGCCGGGATTCAGAAATTACAGGGTCACTTTTCAGCCCGGAACGGTGAACTGTAGACCCTGTGATCGATAGTTTGGAAAGAGGGTATCCGATGAAAAATAACAGTTCGAACAAAAAATTTTCGGGGGCCGCCCGGTACGTTCTGGATGATGAACTGGCCAGCATTGTTAACGTGTCCATGGCTCTTGAAATGCCGCTTCTTCTCAAAGGAGAGCCGGGTACCGGAAAAACCATGCTGGCCCATGCCATTGCCAAGAGTCTGGCCATGCCGCTGATCGTCCTTAATGTGAAATCGAGCATGAAGCTTGTGCATGCCCTGTACCAGTATGACACACTGACTCGCCTTAACGACAGCCGCTTCGGTGATTCTAACCGGGATGTCAGCAATATTGAAGATTATATAAAGATGGGCAAGATCGGCCAGTCCTTTACCTCCGAACAAAGGACCGTGCTGTTGATCGATGAAATCGACAAGGCCGATACCGATTTTCAGGATGATATGCTGGATGTGCTCGATCAAATGGAGTTTGATATTATCGAAATTGATAAAACCGTCAAAGCCAGGCATCGTCCGGTAATCATTATTACGTCAAACGCCAAAAAAGACCTGTCCGATCCCTTTTTGGGAAGATGCAATTTTCATCATATCGCTTTTCCGGATCCCAAGATGATGCGCAAGATCATAGGGGTGCATTTTCCGGATATCGATTCCAACCTCATGGAAAATGTGGTGACAACGTTCTACAGCGTGAGAAAAATTGATGCCGTTGAAAAGAAGCCGGCAACCCGGGAACTGATCAACTGGATCCGGGCCTTGAAATCCGATTCGGATTTCAAGACCAAGACTCTGATTGCGGGCGATATTCCTTATCTGGGGGTTTTGTTTAAAAAAAGTCAGGATTACCGGCTCGCCGTGGAAGCAACAAGCGGCGGCCTGTGATTTAGCCCGGACATATCATGAAATTTTTGACAGGTCTTTTTATTAGCAATAAAAACGGTTTGTTATTTACAATGTTTATCGATTTTTTCTATAGCCTGAAAACCGCCGGAATTCCGGTCAGCCCCACGTCGTTTTTGACCCTGCAAAAGGCCCTTAATATGGGGTTGATTAATTCTTTGGATGAGTTCTACACATCGGCTCGGACCATTCTCGTGAAAAGCGAACGGTATTTTGATATTTATGATCAGATTTTCGCCCATCGCTTTGAAGGGGCGGAACTGCCCGAGTATCAGGGGTTTGAAATTGATGAGATTTCCAGGGCCATGCTGGACGAATGGCTCGAAGATCCCCGGAGTCTTGCCCGGGCTCTGGATATGGATGAGGCGGAGGTGCTCCAACTGACTCCTGATGAGCTGATTGAATATTTCAAAGCGCGGCTTAGCGATCAGAAAGGACGTCATTACGGGGGCACAACCTGGATCGGTACGGGGGGATCATCACCGGTGGGCCATTCCGGACACCATCCCGGAGCCATGCGCGTGGGAGGGGTTTCCCGGAACCGGTCCGCGGTAAAGATCGCCCTGGAGAGACGATACAAAGATTATACCCATAGGGGGCTTTTGACCCAGGATATGGTTGGAGAAGCCTTAAAACGTCTTCGCAACATGATACCCGTGGGTTCCGAAGATCTGGTGGACATCGATAAAACCGTTTATCAGACCATGAAAAACTGCGGAGAAATAGAAATTGTTTTTTCAAGAAGTTTAAAAGACCGCCTCAAGGTGATCCTTGCCATTGACAACGGCGGATGGTCCATGGATCCCTACATACCGGTTGTCCAGACTCTTTTTGATTATGCCCGCGATCAGTTCAAGGATCTTAAAATCTGCTATTTCCACAACACGGTATATGACGTGCTCTGGGAAGATCCGGCAAGAGCCAACAAACCCATTCCCGTGGAACACCTTGCCGCCTTTGACCCCCAGACCCGTCTGATACTGTTGGGTGACGCAAGCATGGCCCCCTATGAACTCATGGCCGCCGACGGTTCCATACATGTAGAAGAGCGGAGCGGAAAACCCAGCATCGAGCAGCTTAAATTTCTGGCTCAGACCTTTCCCCACAGTGTGTGGCTGAATCCGGCATCTTCGCAACTGTGGGACTACACCCCCACCATTAAGACCATCCGTCGGATTTTTCCCATGTTCGAGCTTTCCCTGGACGGTCTGGAGGAAGCGGTGGGGCACCTCATGGCCAAATAAAAATCCCGGTCCGCGGACACAGGTTTTAGGGCGTTATGAGCATTCCCTGTTTCCGTACAAAAGAAAATCAGGTTTTAGACCGGACCGCCATGACGATTTTGCTCGGACGCTGTGTGAGTTGAGGGCTGCAACAGGCGGCCTTTCGAACATCCGTGGACCGGCCCGGTGAATTGGCCGCTCTGCATTGCAAACAAACCCGATGGGATAGAGTCAACTTGTGGAGGTAATTATGGAATATCGTATGCTTGGCACTTCAGGAATTAAAATATCCGCGATCATTATGGGAACATGGCAGGCCGGCAAGGATATGTGGGTGGGCATCGAGGATGCGGAGTCGACAGGGGCCATAAAAGCGGCCTATGATGCGGGTATCACGACATTCGATACCGCAGAGGTGTATGGTAACGGCCATTCGGAAAAAATCGTGGGAAATGCCCTTCACGATGTGCGTGACAAGGTGGTAATCGCAACCAAGGTATTTTCGAATCATCTGAAATACCAGCAGGTCATAGATGCATGTCATGGATCTTTAAAAAATCTCAACACCGATTATATAGACCTCTATCAGATCCATTGGCCTCCGGGTTCCTTCGGCGCCAAACCCGTGCCTCTTGAAGAGACCATGCGAGCCATGACCGACTTGGAGGCACAGGGTAAAATTCGTGCCGTGGGAGTTTCCAATTTCTCCCGATCACAGCTGGAAGACGCTGCAACATACGGAAGAATCCACAGCCTCCAGCCTCCGTATTCGCTGTTTTGGCGCAAGGTTGAAACCTATGCCATGCCGTATTGTCTTGAAAACAATATCACGGTACTGGCCTATTCTTCCATGGCCCAGGGGTTGCTCACCGGAAAATTCGGTCCGGACCACAGATTTGCAAAAGGAGACCACCGCTTTAGAAACAAACTGTTTCAGCCGGAAAATTATAAGCGGGTTCAGAAGGCATTGGAAAAACTCCGTCCCATTGCCAAAGCCAATCATATCACTCTGGGGCAGCTGGCCCTGGCCTGGATCATTTCCCGGCCCGGGATATGCGCCATCGCCGGTGCCCGGAACGTCGAACAAGCCTCTCAAAATGCCGTCGCCGCAAACGTTCATCTGTCTGAAGAAGATCTGGCGGCGGTCAATAACATCGGAAAAACGGTCACCGATCCATTGGATGATAATCCAATGCTGTGGAGCTGGTAACCCCCTTTCGGAACAGACTTAACGGTTCCCTGACTTGTGGGGGCAAATCAAGACTGTTGTTTGCCAGTTTATATAGACCTCAAGATTCTCCACGTCCATATAATTGCTATGGGTCAGGTCGTCCCCCCCTTAATCCTGAAACCTGAAAATCCGCACTGTTTTTATTGTTAAACGGATAGGTTATCAGTATTTTGGTACCTTTCATGGGGCGTGATTGAATGGTCATTCGACCCTGGAGCAGGTTGACCCGTTCCTTCATGCTTCGAAGGCCCATTCGCTTCTCATTATTTAATTTGAGTTCCCGAGCCGCCACATCAAAACCTTTGCCGTCATCCTCGATACGAAGGATGACATTCGGGAACGCTCCCACCATTTTAATGGTCGCCCGTGTGGCATGGGCATGTTTGAGGATATTGTTCAGGCCTTCCTGAACCAAACGGTAAAGATGGATTTCAGTATTGGAATCAAAATTTAAATTATTTATACCGGCGGATTGAAAATCAACTTTTATTCCAGTACGTTCGGAGAACTCGGCGCAAAATATGGCAAGCGCTTTCACAAGACCGATTTCATCCAAAACCGGCGGCCGTAAATCATAGGCCAGATTCCGAACGGCGGTAATGGTCTGGTCGAGAAGATTGCAATAGTTTTCCATTTTCACCTCTAATTCATGAGGTATTTCCGGTCGATCGCCGAAAATCAGATCACAGCCGATTTTCAGCGTGGAAAGGTTCTGGGCAATGCTGTCATGCAGCTCCCGGGAAATCATCTGTCGCTCACATTCCTGGGCCTGCATCAGCATTTGAGACAGATTGAAAACAAGACCTTCGGTCCGTTTGATCTCGGTCATATCCATGGCCGCGACAATAACCCCTTTGGACAAATCACACGGATCCAGAGGACTTCCCTGAAGATAGCAGTGAATTTTTCTGCCGTCCCGGGTCACCCACCGGGTTTCCAAATTTCCCACTCCCTTTTCCTTCATTTCGGAGTAAAACTCTTGACCCACACGGTTATACTCCTCGTCATCCGAATAGAGCACTCTGGTGCTTTCTCCAACCAGGAACCCCTCCTGGTACCCCCAGATTCGGTCCATGGTCCTGTTTGACCAATCTACAATCCGATTTCGGACCAGCCCAATGCCCACCGGAGATGCTGCAAGTATGGCATTCATGATCTGCTCCCTTTTCGACAGTTCCACCTCCACCCGTTTACGTTCTTCTATTTGCCGGCAGAGTTCCTGGTTGGTCGCTACCAGTTCGGCAGTTCGCTCTTTAACCCGCCGTTCCAGCCTGTGATGAGCGTTGCGCAGTTCCTGTTCCGCGTGTTTTCGATCCGTAATGTCAAGCGTCACTTCAATGGCGCCGATAATTTTTCCGGCTGCATTCTTTACGGGATACCCCCGGATAAACCAGGCCCTGCCGTCAGGAGTGAATTTTTCCGCCTCTTTGGGTTGACCCGTTTGTATGGCTTTTTTCAGGGGGCAGTCCGGGCAGGGGTCGCCGCGCTTTGGCCATATTTCATAACAAAAGCGGCCGAATAATTGCTCACGGGTCAGGTTCACGGATTCACAGGCAGCCCGGTTGGCCCATAACACCCTCATATCGGTGTCCTGACGGATAACATGTTCTACCAGGCTGTTGAGAATGGTCTTTTTTTCTTCCACAGAGTCCGTTGCCGTTTCCTTAACTTTTTTGCATTCAGCCACCTGTTTTTCAAGCGCCTTAACGCGCTGTTCCAACTCTTCATAGGTCGGCAGTTTAGCCATTTGCATTGTTCCTCGATGTATATTAAAATCCCCATTTGTATTAAAAAAGGCTCTGATTGTCCATACCGATTTAAAACATATTGTATGGATGGGTTAATCGATTATAAAATCTTCTCAAAGCGGTTCATTGCCCGTCAGGGATAGAGGCCTTTTTTGGGTACGATATATTATGAAGCAAAAACAAATTGAAAAACTTTTGGAAAAATGGGGACCAAACAAAGAACTGAATCCCGGGAAGCACCCTCTCCCCGTTTTAGTATCACTCGGCTACAAGATCGGGAAACAGTGGGCCAGCAATCAAAAAACAAAGGAATTGTCTGGGGCCTTATGTCTGCCATAAGGAACATAATTTCGGGAAGTCAGTCAATATAGTCAGGATTTTTTCCTCGAACCGAGGAAAACCACTATATTGATCAACCCGAGGGCTTGCAGGCCGGTTGCTTGAACCCTCCGGACCCGGTGGGGATGCCCTGGGGGCGCACGGCGGCGGCGGACATCAGTTTGATCACGTCCTTGCACGCGCATTGCGGACATTCGGGAGAGAAATCCGCCGGAGACAAAACCAGAGTTTCAAAACAGTGACAACAGCTTTTACATTGATATTCATAGATCGGCATCGTTTTTTCCTCCTTCAGAAAAAAGCCTTTATAGACGGATTCGGGCCATTAGTCAAGACCAAGCCGCACCCCATGCCTTCCGGGGTCCCCGGACATGCGCCCGGACCTCTGCTGCCCGATGAAATTTTTATCCTTTTCACGATCGAGATGAAGAGAATGAAAAAATTTGTGCTCGACCTGTTGAATTTCGCCTGGCGAACCTTGAATTTTTCGGGGTTAGCTCCAGTCAGGACTCACTCCGCCGCCCGCATTCTTTCTAAAAGGCATCCAGGACAGCCCGAAGATTTCTAAAGTAATATCCGTGCTCTTGGGCTTGACGATGATTTTCTCGAGTTCTTCGGCGACAGCATTCATGGAGGACGCAATGGCATCAATATCCTCTTGCAGGCGCTCGTCCAGTTCGGATAATTGCAGGCGGACCGCCTCGGCCCTTTCTTGGGCCCTGGCCACATCCATCTTTTCTTTTTGAACACGGCTGGCGGATCTCATGGCGGTTCCAACCCGTGAGGCAGATGTGGCGCTCACCGTTTTGCGCCCCAGGAACGCGCCGAGGATGGCGGTACCAAAGGATATGGCGGTCTGCATTTTGCTGGCTTTGGCCTGCTCGTCCTCTCTGGCAATGGCCTGTTCGGCGCGCAACAGACGATCTTTCAGGGTGGTGAATTGCGCATCGTATTTTTTGCGCAGCTTCTCGACTTCCAGATCCCGATGTTCACGCATGACCTGTGCCAGGCGCAGGCGAAACTCGCCCTCGGATTCATCCAATTGGCAGGTCATTCCAAACCTCCTGGACCGCAACAGCACCAGCGGCCGGTTTTGACGAACCCAGCGTAAGAGATCCTTGTTCCACTTTCGAAAGTTGGATAGGTTTTGTGCGGCGGCGGGCAGATCGGCATATTCCCCATCCGGTATCGGCGATGCCTCAACGGAAAAGGGATCAAACTGAACGGCCCTGTCCCAGTCCAGAGGAACAGGGCCGTCTTCCAGCCGGGCCGCAAGTGCCAGTGTCTCGGTGGTATCTACCTTATGTCTGGCATTGGAATAGTGAACATCCATGCGGCCGACCACACCCGGGTAATATACCACGCCATGGCCGGCACCGGATGCTGCCAGATAAAATGTGTCGATTCCCGGGGGCACCACGGGCGGTCCTTCCGCAGTCCGGACAGATAGCGAAGGAGTTGAAGGCTCCGCAGCCCTATAGAAAGGAGATATTTTGGCGCCGGTCGCGGTCAGGCTTTTTCTATGGGCCATAAGGATCTTGATGTGTTCCCTGGTCATGGGTCCCCGCAAATAGGACAGTGCCCATCGGGTTTGAAAAATCACAGGTTCATTCTCGTGAACGTTGTGCAAAAGAAATACGCGTTTCCCCAGGCCGGCCAGAATCTCTTCCATTCGGCCGCGATCAAACCCGCTGCCTGCAGCAGCGCCTTCAAGGCCTTCGAGAACCCGGGCCTTGTCACGTTCGGTCTGGAGACGGCCAATGAACCATGTACCGGTATTGGAAAGCCCTTTATAATCCAGATCCACCGGATTCTGGGTAGACAGTACGACGCCCAGGCCAAATGCCCGGGCCTGCTTCAACAGCGTCAAAAGAGGTGTCTTGGACGGTGGATTGCCCACCGGAGGAAAATAGCCGAAAATCTCATCCATATACAAAATGGCACGCAAGCTGGATGTACCGGGTTGTGTCCGCATCCATCCTAATATTTCGTTGAGCAGCATGGAAACGAAAAACATTCGCTGGGAATCGGAAAGATGGCTGATGGTGAAAATAGACGCCCGGGGTTTGCCTTGTTCGGTGTAAAGCATCTGACCGATATTGAGCGGATCGCCTTCCATCCATGATTCAAACCCCGGCGACGCGAGAAGGTTATTCATCCTTATGGCCAAAGCAAAACGTTCCCTGGCCGGATAGAACGATTCCAGATCCATTACCCCGATACGTTCAAAAGGCGGTGCCTGGATGGCGTGGATCAATGCAGCCAGATCCAGGTTTTTGGCCGCTGACCAGGCTGTTTCGAAAATGTTGGACAGCAATATGTGTTCCCGGCTGATAATGGGATCGGCGTCAATGCCCAAAAGTGCGAGAAGGCCCGTGGCCAGTGTCTGTATCCGTTCACGAAGCAGGTCCGGGTCTCCGAGCGTCTCGGGGGAAGGGGGCGAAAAGGATCTTAGAACGCTCACCGGAAGTCCTGCATGGCTTCCCGGAGTGTAAACGGCAAAATCGGCCGTGGCCTTGAGGCGGGCGATGCGATCGGGTTCCTGACCCCAGTCGGCGAGACCTTTTCGCCAGGTTTCGGCCTGCGTTGCAGCGAATTGGTCCAGGGTAAGCCCCTTATTCAGGGCATCCCGGGGGTTCACCCAGGGCCGGAAATCTTCGGGATTAAGATCCGGAAAGTTCAACAGCAGGTTTGGCAGATCCCCTTTGGGGTCGATGGCAATAACGGGAATATTGTCGATCAACGCTTCTTCCAGAATGCCGATTCCCAGTCCGGTTTTTCCGCTGCCGGTCATGCCGATAATGACCGCATGCGTATTCAGGTCTTTGGAGTCATAGAGGATCAGATCTTCTTTAAGAGTTCGGGACGTTAGATCATATTCCCTGCCCAGATAAAACACGCCGAGCTTTTCGTAGTTATTTTTCATGGATCACCCTCTCACTAAAAGATTGTCCGTTGTTGCTGATTAAACCGCACTTTAGGAATTTAAATTATAGGAAAGCAAGATTTGTGTGTCAATATTGAACCTCCCCGGAAAGTCGCCAATTTATTTTTATTGATAATAAATGAGATTTATTCTTATAATTTTGAAATCGAGGATGCTTTGCAGAAACTGGAACGATGGAATCTTGTGAATCGGGACGGACACATCATTCGCGGAAAAAATATGACTTACGCTATGCAGCAACTCGATAAAATTTGGGACAATTATTTTTTATATCACAAGGCTGACGAACCCGCAGGGTGAAAATTCATTTAACAGGCGTTGCCATTGCATTTTTATGGTATGCCCTTGACCCGAGGTATCCTGGTGGTTTGCTCATTTATGGACGGAGAACTCAAAAGGGGGAGAAAAGATGGTTATCTGGATCATCGTTTTTGCGGTTGTGTCGGGCGGCATCCTGTATGCCGTTGGGCTTTACAACAAGCTGGTTCGAAATAAAAACATGGTGGCAGAGGGATGGAGTGGTATTGAAGTGCAGCTCAAACGACGATCCAATCTGATTCCGAATCTCATTGAAACGGTCAAAGGGTACATGGCGCATGAGGCCGGACTTCTGTCCGAAATCGCAAACCTCAGGTCCAGGAGCAAAGAGACCCGATCCATGCCTGAAAAGAGCCGGATAGAGTCAGCTCTGACCCGGTCCCTGGGCAATCTTTTGGCCCTGGCCGAAGCGTATCCCGACTTGAAAGCCAGCCAGAATTTTCTGGACCTTCAGGACGATCTTTCCCAGATCGAAAACGAAATACAGATGGCCCGCAGATACTATAACGGCACGGTGAGAAACCTGAATATCTCCATCGAATCCTTTCCCAGCAGCCTTATCGCCGAGCGGTTCAGATTTGAAAAAGCGGATTTTTTTGAAATTGAAGATGCCACCGAACGGGAGGTGCCGGAGTTCAAATTTTAGCTTGGATGTCTCTTGAGTGTAAGATCCCGTTTTTTGGAGTATCACGCCGGGGAGAAGATCAATGAAACGAAAAAAGTCAATGGCCCGGATCCTGAGTGTTTGGGGAGTGCTGATATTTTTGCTGTCGTCTGCCGCTGCTGCACAACAAACAGAACGTATTCTAAGTTTCAAAAGCCACATCCGGATCCAAACCGACGGCAGTATGACGGTCACTGAAATCATCACCGTATATGCCGCCGGCCAACAGATCAAGCGCGGCATTTATCGCGACTTTCCCACCAAATATAAAGATCGTTTCGGAAATCCCGTGCGCGTCGGGTTCGAGGTGATGTCGGTAGCAAGAAACGGCCAACCCGAAGCCTTTCATGTAAAAAAGATTGCCAACGGTATCCGCGTCTACATGGGGCGGAAAAACCGGATGGTGGGAACCGGTAACCATACGTATACCCTCACGTATCGTACAGACCGGCAGCTTGGATATTTCGACGAATTCGACGAGCTCTACTGGAATGTTACCGGTAATGGATGGTCTTTTTTCATTGAGCAGGTCCAGGTCGTGGTAGAACCGCCACCCTACGCAGAAGTCCTTGAGGTATCGGCGTACACAGGCCCCAAGGGTGCCCGGGGGCAGGATGTTACGGTCAACCGCGATGATCTGGGCAACCTCCATTTTGTCACTACAAAAGCGCTCAGGCCCCGGGAAGGGCTGACCATCGCGATTTCATGGCCCAAAGGTTTTGTGGCAAGACCCACGCTCACAGACAAGGTCGGCTATTTTTACGGCGACAATCCCGCAACCCTGGCCGCGGTTCTGGGGATGATCATTTTAATGGCGTATTATTTATGGGTATGGTTCAAAATAGGCCGGGATCCGGCCAAAGGACCGATCATCCCCCTGTTCTCGCCGCCAAAGGGCTTCACGCCCGGGGCTGTCCGTTTTGTGACCCGGATGGGCTTTGATCATAAATCTTTTGCTTCAGCCGTGGTCAACATGGCCGTTAAAGGTTTTCTAAATATTGAGGAGAACCAGGACGAATTTACCCTGTCTAAAACCGGAACTGGTGAATCCCTGCTCTCTAGAGGCGAAAAAAAGATCGCTAAAAACCTGTTTCAAGGCACGGATCGCATAAAATTGGAAACCGCCAATCACAAAAAAATCGGCAAGGCCATGGATTCTTTTAAAAAAAGCCTGAAAATCGATTTTGAAAAACTCTATTTCCAGCGCAATTCCAAATGGCTGATCCCGGGGGGGATCATCTCTTTGCTCACTCTATTGTGCATGGTGGTGTCAGCCCCTGAAATCGGGGCCGCCGTTTTTATGCTGGTCTGGCTGTCCATTTGGACGGGGGCCTGCTTTGCGCTGGTCCTTATGACCATCAGGGCATGGAAAACCGCCTTTTCAAGTAACGGTTCCGGCAGCCTTATAAAAAAATTGAGCCCCGTCGGCATCACGCTGTTTACGCTGCCTTTTGTGGGATTCGAATTCTTCGGTATGTGGGCCTTTTCCAGCCTGGCTTCGCCCATGGCCGTTGTGGCGCTGTTGCTGATTATCTTAATCAATTTCATCTTTTATCACCTGATGAAGGCACCTACCCTCTATGGCCGCAGTATCATGGATCAGATCGAAGGGTTTAAACTCTATCTTTCAGTTGCTGAAAAACAAGGCCTTGACATGCGAAATGCTCCGGAAAAATCTCCTCAGGTGTTTGAAAAATTTCTGCCATTTGCCCTGGCATTAGACGTGGAAAATCAGTGGAGTGAACAGTTTGCCCATGTCCTGGCCCAGGGGGGAAAAGGGGGCGATTATTCGCCGTCCTGGTATACCGGCGGGCACTGGCACCGTTTGGGGGCATCCGGCATGGCAAACAGCCTTGGATCATCCTTTTCTTCGGCCATCTCTTCGTCTTCTTCTGCTCCTGGATCCAGTTCGGGCGGTGGCGGTGGCGGTTCATCCGGCGGCGGTGGCGGTGGCGGCGGCGGCGGCGGATGGTAGTCCATCTCCGATACCTGACATCATGGGGTCAGCCAGAACCTGCCCAGCAGCTGTGGAAGGTGGATATAATCGCTTCAAAATATGAGTCGCCAGGAAAGGCGGTAATGCGTTATGTGTGGCAAAATACAAATTGCGCGGAATTTTCAATAACGCGGCCCGGGTCTGGAATCATACGTTTTACTGGCAGTGCATGAAACCCAATGGAAGCGAGTCCCCGTATGGCCCCATTGCAGAAAAGATCAACGCCGATTTCGCGAGCGTTGACACTTGAATTCTGCCCCCTTAAAAATAATCAAGATTGTTTGTAGATCAGGTCAAAGAGCTTGTCCGCAGTTTTCCTGTTCAATTTCATGAGTATTTTATATTCTTCAAGAGCCGCATCTTTTCGGCCCGAATGGAGATAGAAGAGGCCCATATTAAAGTGGGCCGGTGCGAAATCAGGTAGTGTCACCTAATCATCGTTAGCTTTTTTGTCGTACCTTATGGACTGTTGCGTATTTCAATTCCGGATCTATTACGGGTTTTGGCTTTTTGGGACGGCCCCGTTTCCCTGTTTTGGGTTGTTCCTCCAAACGGCTAAATTTTTCCACTAAAACTGTTTCATAATGGGGAGTTCATCAGAAGTGAAAAGAGGTTTTGTCTGAATACGGGATAAAAGATCATGGATGAAGGTCCTGCAGTCCTCCAAGGTCCGTTGGCCGATGAAGAAATTGATAATCATTTTCGACTCTGGATCGATAGAGGTCCAGATCCAGTGTCGGCCATATTCCTTTTCGAAGTCTTCTTCGGAAAGAGATTTCTTTTTCTTACAAAGGCCCATAGTTCATCCAACTGGCATTCGTTCAAACATAGGTCACAGATCAGGCTACCGAGGATCTTTTTACAATGCTCACCCGCTTTGATTACAATGCGGTTTACCGCATCTTTGTCATAGGACAAAATCCTTGCTGTCCCCCGAATACTGTTACATTCGGCGATAGCGAGAATAATGCGTTGAATATCCTGTTTGCTATAATTTGAATGCATAAAGGCAGTGCCATGATTTTCCGAAAACCTATGGTTGCATGTTTTACAGCGAAGCAGCAAGGTTTTGTTTTTACCATAACGGGTACTGGTTGTTATGTTCCCTTTTCCGCGGATTCTATGGTCCGCACACTTTGAATTCGGACAAAAATATGAACTAAGATCCATCCCCATCCCTCCTGACTCTCAGAGTTTTCTGTATCTTACAGAAAAAATGGCTGGTTTGCAAGAAAAAACTAACAAAGATTAAGTGACACTACCCATTTCTCGAGAGGACTATAAAAAAAGAACAATAGCCATTGCACGAGGAGAATATAAACCTAAGAAGGATGAGCCGAAAGTATGGTTTGAGTCCATAAACTCAATGGCCCAATTACTCAGCAGCGAGAATCAAAAATTGTTAAAGGTTATCAATGAAAAAAAGCCCACATCTTTAAAGGAACTGGAAATTGCCACGGGCAGAAAGAGCAGCAATCTCTCTCGAACGCTCAGGACGATGTCGCGATATGGCATTGTTGATTTAGTCAAGCTTAACCAATCTATAAAACCTGTTGTTAAAGCGACGGACTTTAAAGTTGAATTTGGGATCAATTCCTCTGCTCTTTAATAATCTGGATTAAAGCAATGACGAGAGACCGAAAGCACTAAAGAAAGATGCCAGACCATTACCAAAAAAATTACAAAGCCTATACAGAAAAACTTACTCAATCCATTCTGGCCAAAGCTTTTCGCGCTGAATTCGTGCCTCAAGATCCTTCAGCTTCGGAACTTTTAAATAAGATTAAAGCGGAAAGGGAAAAGCAGCAGGCAGAATTAAAGGATAGAAATGGTCCTCGACAAAAAGCTAAGCAAAAAAAACGTGATAGAAAATGGCGGATTTAATTGTTTCAGATTCATCTATCATGATGGGTAAACCTGTAATAACAGGCACTCGTATTACAGTTGAATCGATTATTGAAAAACTGGCTGAAGGTGAGACGGTCGAACAGATCCTTGAAGCACATCCTCGCCTAACCAAAGAAGCGGTCCAGGCAGCGTTGTCGTTTGGGGCTAAAGCACTTCGGCCTGAAATTATTCGCATACGCCAAAATATCTGAGTCTGATAATTTAATCAGGCATTCTTGCTGCCAGAGTCTGGAAAATGATGAAAAAGATATTCAGGATTAACCCTGAACCTTTAACCCGGAACTCTGAACCTTGAGTATCGAAGCGAAGCGTAGATCTCTATATGAGTTATGTTTT
>CAYPIW010000076.1:0-22136 GCA_964410925.1 uncultured Desulfobacteraceae bacterium | reverse complement strand
ATCAAATCTGTTTATGGGTTTCAGGTTTCAGGTGTCAGGTGTCAATAAATACCGAATCCTGACACATGAAACCAGGTATACGGGAAGGAATAAATATGGGATATTTTTTAAAGCCATACTATGGGCAATTTTAATCACCCCACCTGACACCTGAAAACTGTTGCCAAACTTAATCACCCATATCACACCCTTCTGGGGATAATTAAAGCTTGGTCCTGAGTCAGGAATTTAACGTTGCCTTTAATTCATGAGGTTTGGCAGAAACAGAGCGATCTGAGGAAACATAAGAAGAATCAGATTGCAGAGAAGCAGGGCCAAGAGCATGGGGAAAACCCCCCTGAAGATATTTTCCAGTGGAACATCTTTGGCAACGCCATAGACCACATAAACATTGACTCCCACGGGCGGCGTGATGACCCCCATCTCGGTAATCAGTACAATTACCACTCCAAACCAGATCGGATCAAACCCAAGGGTTTGAACCACCGGGAAAAATATAGGAATGGTCAGCATAATCATGGCCAGGGCATCCATAAAACAGCCTCCGAAAAGATAGACCAGAATGATTACCCCCATAACGGCATGGGGAGGAAGAGGGAGAGAACTCACCCATTCGGCCAGTTCATAAGGCACCCGGGTAATGGCCATAAAATGGCCGAATATTACGGCGCCGGTTACAATCACCATGATCATGCAACTTATTTTTGTGGTATCTGCAAGGGATTTGACAAAGGCATCCCGGGTGAGTTGCCTTCTCAACACTGCGATGAGGATAGTTAAAAACGCGCCGATGGCCGCCGCCTCGGTGGGTGTAAAAAAGCCGAAAAAAATACCTCCCATGACCAGGGCGAACAGTATTAACGTTTCAATTACACCGGCAAAGGATCTGAATTTTTCTTTGAAACTGGTCCTGGGACCGGGAGGTGCAAGAGAGGGATTTTTCCTGACCCTGAGGTAAATGGTCATTAAAAAAAGAAAGCAGAGAAGAATACCGGGAAGAATTCCCGCAGCAAAAAGTTTACCGATGGACTGTTCAGTTAAAATTCCATATACAATGAAAATCACGCTGGGAGGGATGAGAATGCCCAGGCTTCCTGCGGCGGCCACCGTGCCCGTGGCCAGACCCATATCATACCCGTACCGTTTCATTTCGGGCAGGGTAACTGTTGCCATGGTCGCTGCCGTAGCGTTGGTCGAGCCGCATATGGCGGAAAACCCGGCGCACGCTCCAACGGTTGTCATGGCAAGCCCCCCCCGGCGGTGGCCAAACAATACATAGGCGGAGTCATAGAGCCTTCGGCTGATACCGGCGTGAAAGGCAATCTGCCCCATGAACACAAAAAGAGGGATGACGGTCAAATTATAGGAAGAAAAAACACCCCAGACATCACGCGCCAAAAGATTCAATCCCGCTTCAAAGGTTACCACACAGCTGAATCCCATCAATCCTAAAAAACCCATGGCAACGCCCACAGGCATTTTAGAATAGAGAAGGAAAACCAGTATGATAATACCTATGATTCCTGTGGTTGTCAGGCTCATCTTGCAAATAGTTTCAGAAAGCTCTTAAACAGATCTGACAGCAATACCAGGCAAACGATTGCCGCCGAAAAACTAATTCCGTATACAAATGGATAAAAAGGGAGTTCCAGGGTCAACGAAACCTCACCGCAACGATGAAGCTCATTTGCATAGATTACGGATTGCCATGTGATTAACGAAAAAAAGAACAGTCCAAAGATTGTGGTGATGATTTCAATCAACCCCTGAATTCGCCGTGGAAACAGGCTGACCACAAAAGCTACTGCCACGTGACCTCTTTCCACTGAGGTATGAGCCATGGAGAAAGCAACCGCCGAAGCTCCCAAAAAGCAGACCAGTTCATAGGTGCCGGGGATAGGCTTCCGAAAATATCGCAAGACCACATCCGCGCAGGTAAGAAGCATCATGACCACAATGGCAAGTCCTGCAATCCCGTATAGTCTCTTTGCAAGAGCGTGAGATATTTTTTCAAGGGTATACATTTTAAATATTGACTGTGCGCCATAAAATTCGGGGTCGCCCCAAACCCTCCCGTATGGTGAAAGGCAACCCCTTTATTTTTTCCTAATTCAATGAACTGCCAACAAAGCAATCCCCTTTGGGGATAGCCAAAGCCTGATGCTATGGGCCAGGATTCTTTACATTATTGGCACATCAACTCTTTGATTTTTTTAACGCAGGCGTCGCCGTTGGGAGTGTTGGTGATATAATCGTTAATCACCGGTTCTACAGCATTGCGCCATCTGGCACTTTCTTCATCGGACAGGGGTATGATTTCGTTGCCCAGGCTTTGTGTATATTTTCTGCCTTCTTCATCGGTAGCGTCCCACACTTTTCCGTGAATAGCTACATATTTTTCACTAACCGTTTCAAACACCTTCTGGACATCGGCCGGAAGGGAGTTCCACTTGTCGAGATTCATCGCAACGAAAAAGGTGGTTGTGTAGCCGACGCTGTAACATTCGGTTGTGAATTTGATAACCTCGGCCTGTTTCCACCCTTTCAAAACCTCAATGGGGCCGAAAGTTCCCTCCACAATTCCTTTTTTCAGAGATTCGTAAGTATCTCCCTGGGGCATTGCCACCGGAACACCGCCGAGAGCTTCAACGACCTTGGCGCTTAGGCCGGTCGCTCTGATTTTCATGCCTTTGAGATCTTCAAGTTTCCTTACGGGTTTTTTTGTGTGAAGAAGGCCCGGGCCGTGTGCATGAAGATATAGAATTTTTACGTCATTTAATTCTTCGGGATTGAAGGCCTTTGCGAAGTTCTGAGCAACCTTGCTGGCCACTTTTCCATTGGGATACCCCATGGGCAGGTCAACTGCCGCCATAACCGGAAACCGTCCCCGGGTATAGGCGAACAGGCTGAATCCCAAATCTGAAATTCCATTGACCACGCCGCTGTAACATTGGGGAGCTGGTGTCAGGGTTCCGCCGGGAAAAACCGTGATCTGTACTTTATTATCGGTAAGCGTCTCAATTTCCTCAGCCCAGTCCATCGCAGCTTTTGTCTGCCCGTGGGTCGGGGGGAAGAAGATGCTGAATGTCAGCTTGATGGGTGCGGTTTCCACCGCCGAAACGCCTGTGGAAAATAGAGCAACGCACAGGGTTGCGACCAGGAAAGATACAAATTTCTTTTTCATAGTCAAGACCTCCTTTTTGCTAAATGTTATATTTAAAATTTAAAACACCGGGTAATTATCATGATTACAGAGGTTCCGATATAACAAAATCAAAAGGAAGACAATAAAAATATTATGGTATTGTTTTCATTGCGTTGCAACGCAGTTATGGACACATTCACCAAATCAGATGACATGTCTTCTTGACATTGAGATCTTATTAGTCTAAAAGCGTTTTGATCTACCTAACTGTCTCGGAAATTCTACAATTTTTCGAGAATACATGTTTTTTATGGACACTATATCGTATAAGGTGAAGTCCAAAGTTTGAAGTTTGAAGTGCCTTAAGTGAGCTAAAGTCGAGGAACGCGCTTTCAGCGCGATCAATTTATAATTAAAATTGATAGAATACCTTAACTTTAGGCACTTTAGTTCACTTTAGTTCACTTTAAACTTTTGCATGAATAGAATAAATAAACCAAGTTATAAATACGTAACCGTATTTACGAATACATGTACTAAGTCTAATGGGATAGTAAATAGTAAATTATAACAAAATCTAAAACTATTTATGAAAGGAGATTAAACATGGCGGCAAAACTGATTAAAGGAACTGAAATCCGTGAACAGATTCTTGAAGAAATTACTGCTGAGGTTTCGGAAATTAAAGAAAAACACGGCGTTGTTCCGGGCCTTGTAACCATTTTGGTTGGTGAAAATCCTGCTTCAATTTCTTACGTGACCCTCAAGATTAAAACCGCCCACCGGGTAGGATTCAATGAGATACAGGACAGCCAGCCCATAGATCTTTCCGAAGAGGCGCTTTTGGGTCTGATCGACAAATACAACAAAGACGATGCCATTAACGGTATCCTTGTTCAGCTCCCTCTTCCCAAACACATCGATGAAAAAAAGGTTTTAAATGCCATTGATCCTGACAAAGACGTGGACGGATTTCATCCGGTCAATGTGGGACGCCTGATGATCGGCGGTGATGAGGTCAAATTTCCACCCTGTACCCCGGCAGGTATACAGGAAATGATTGTTCGGGCCGGAGTTGAGACCAGCGGAGCCGAAGTGGTGGTCGTGGGACGTTCCAACATCGTAGGAAAACCCATAGCCAATATGATGGTCCAGAAGGGCCCGGGCGCCAATTCAACCGTCACTATTGTTCATACCCGCACAAAAGATCTGGCCGGACATTGCAAGCGAGCGGACATCCTGATCGTGGCTGCAGGCGTTCCGGGATTGGTAAAACCCGAGTGGATCAAACCCGGGTCCTGCGTAATTGACGTGGGTGTCAACAGGATCGGTGAGAAAATAAGTGAAAAAACCGGCAAGAAGATTGCCATTTTAAGCGGAGATGTTGATTTCGATGCCGCAAAGGAAATTGCAGGCTATATTACACCTGTGCCCGGAGGTGTTGGACCCATGACCATCACCATGCTTATGAAAAACACTCTGAAATCTCTGAAATTTAAACTGGGGATTGCCTAAACCGTGCAAACCGGAACCAAATAGTATTCTTTAAAAAGCACAAAATTTAAACCTAAGTGCTCTAATTCATAACTACGATAACGTATTTTTACTGGACACTGTCTCGTATAAGGTGAAGTCCAAAGTTTGAAGTTTGAAGTGCCTTAAGTGAGCTAAAGTTATGGAGTCGCTTCGCTCTCTCCGAGCTATAGGCTCTACGAGCCGGAAGCCGGTGATTTTATATAATTGACAGAATTCCTTAATTTTAGCTCACTTCAAACTTTAGCTCACTTCAAACTTCATCATGAATACGTAACCGTATTTACGAATACATGTACTAAGGATCCAAACATTTGGTTGACGCCGAAAACCCGGGAATGAACGCTTTAAAGGTTTTCGGCGTCACTTGCATATAGAACATATGGAACTTTTCATCTTTTTCGGATCTCATTAACAAAAATTTATTTCGGATTTCCGCTCCTGTCCTGGCTTTGGATTATTCGCTAAAGTTTTTTACATCGTGGCGAAAAATACTAAAGGTCCATGTCGGCACTGATCGAACGTATTGACACAATTGTTGCATTTATGATAAAGGAAAATATAATTTTTCGAAATACAACCCGTTGAAATACAATTTGTTTTTTTAGAAAGGTCCGAGACGTAGCTTACAGCTTTTAAACGCATTAAAATCTATAAATTCGAAAACTAAAAAATGACAGTGAAATCGTCGATGTCAAAAATGGTTATCGATCGACTGCAACAGAGTTTTTATGCGGTTAAAAAAATTATCAGGCACCGTAGAATCACGTTTTTTATTTTAAGTTATACCGGTGCTACCGTAAAACGGATAACCGTCTCCAGGCGATTTTTAGGCGGTATCAGCGCGTGTGTTACTGTCTTTGTCATATTATCCGCTTTTGTGGGTTACGATTATTACACGATTAAAACGACATTCAACAAACAGAAACTTGAAAGCAAGATTGCAAAACAAAAGGATGAGATCCTTGTCCAGCGACGGCAGATAGACAAATTTTCAAATGATATCAATATTTTAAAGTCAACGCTGGTTGAGTTGAACAATTTTGAAAAGAAAATTAGAATTATTGCCAACATTGAAAAACCTGCCGAGGATGACAGCCTTTTTGGAGTGGGGGGGTCAACTCCCGAAGATCTCGATTCCCAGGCTTCCTCAATAGAAAATCCAAATGGACTGATGCGCGAAATGCATTCCCAGACCCGGCAGCTAACCCTGGCATCAATCCATCAAAAGAACGGGCTTGAATCTCTTTATGACGAGCTTGTCAGGCAGCGAAATCTTTTATCCTCTACCCCTTCGATCCGACCGGCAACGGGCTGGATATCTTCGAGATTCGGATACCGGGAGTCGCCTTTCACAGGCCTTCGAGAATTTCATAAAGGATTGGATATTGCCAATCGCAAGGGGACTCCGATTATTGCTCCCGGGGACGGCACGGTAACATTTGCGGGAAGCAAGGGATTTTTGGGCAAACTGGTTGTCATTAATCACGGTCATGGAATGGTTACCCATTACGGGCATTTAGAGAAGATATTGGTAAAACGGAATCAAAACGTAAAGAGAGGCGATACCATTGGGCATATGGGCAATTCAGGGCGCGGGACAGGTCCCCATGTCCATTATGAGGTTTTATTAAACGGAATCCCGGTAAATCCGGAAAAATACATTTTAAATTAAACGGTTCGCATCGTTTACCCTTCCTCGATATCATTCCGTATCGATACGGTGAGCAGAAAACCGGGCGACTTACTGATTTTTCCACTTTTCTTCATTTTCATTTCATTTTATATTTCCTGCCGTGAGATCGTCACAACCGGTTTTGCAAAATCCATGAATTAATGCTATGCTCCGATCCGTTCAAAATTTAGACACTAATTGGGGTGGTGAAAATCGCCGTGTATACAGATGGAATTTTAATCCGCCACCGAACTTTGGCGGATTAATCTCATTTTTGTTCCATATCTTAAGGTTTCAGGTGTCAGGTGTCAGGAATGATGAACAGAGGCGCCGGTACATGAAACCTTGTATGAAACTAGGCCTTCCGAAGTTTCTTTTTCGATTAAACTGGGTGCTCGCACCCAGCGGCGGGGCTGACACCTGAAACCAGGCATACGGGAAGGAATAAATATGGGATATTTTTTAAAGCCATATTATGGGCAATTTTAATCATCCCAGGCACTAACTAGTGTCCGTCCATAAATTTATATCGGATACAAATTATGTTTCCAATTCAGAAATGTGCAATTTTTCGCAAGGTCAAGGAAATCAATGAATTACGCGGAGGCGTACACGTAGTGCGCCGCGCAAATGATTCCGAAGATTGACGCAGAAATTGCGGAAAAGGGCCATTTCTGGATGGAAACTAACTATTCAGGAGGACTATTGGATTATATGGTCACAAATTTTTTAACAAAAATATTTGGCAGTAAAAACGAACGGGAATTAAAAAAGATTCAACCTGTCGTTGAAGAAATCAATTCATTAGAACCAGGGATTCAGGCCATGGATGATGAAGTGCTGAAAACACAGACCCGGTTGTTTAAAGAGCGCCTGAACAATGGGGAACCCCTTGATGATATTCTTCCGGAGGCTTTTGCAACCGTAAGAGAAGCATCGATCCGTACCCTGGGCATGCGGCATTTTGATGTCCAGCTCATCGGCGGAGTGATTCTTCATCAGGGCAAAATCGCTGAAATGAAGACCGGTGAAGGAAAAACGCTGGCGGCCACGCTCCCGGCTTATCTGAACGCACTTACCGGCGAAGGGGTTCATATTGTTACGGTGAATGATTACCTGGCACGGCGTGATACGGAATGGATGGGGCATATATATAATTTTCTAGGCCTTTCCGTGGGGTGTATATTGCACGGTCTGAATGATGAAGAGCGCAAGGCCGCATACCATTCAGATATCACATACGGTACAAACAATGAGTTCGGTTTTGACTATTTGCGGGACAATATGAAGTTTGACAAAGACTCCATCGTCCAGGGAGAACTTAATTTTGCCATTGTTGATGAGGTGGACAGCATATTGATTGACGAGGCTCGAACCCCGCTGATTATATCCGGTCCGGCTGAAAAATCCACGGAACTGTATCATCTGGTCAATGGAATAATTCCACGTCTTGTATCTGAAAAGGACTACACTGTGGATGAAAAGGCCCGGTCTGCAGTTATGACTGAGGAAGGGATTGCTAAAGCAGAAAAAATACTCAAGGTCGACAATCTGTATGATCCGAAATATATTGAACTTCTTCATCATATAAACCAGGCCCTTAAAGCCTACACCCTGTTTAAGCGTGATGTGGATTATATTGTCAAACATGGGGAGGTTATCATCGTAGATGAATTCACGGGACGTCTCATGCCCGGACGACGCTACTCTGAAGGGTTGCACCAGGCCCTTGAGGCCAAAGAAAACGTCAAGATCGAAAACGAAAACCAGACCCTGGCTACGGTTACCTTTCAGAACTATTTCAGGATGTATAATAAACTTGCAGGCATGACCGGTACCGCGGATACGGAGGCGGCCGAATTCAAAAAGATATATAATCTGGATGTGTCGGTTATTCCGACGAATCAACCCATGATCCGAACCGATTTCCCGGATGTGATTTATAAAACCCGCCGGGAGAAATTCGATGCGGCCATGAATGAAATCATCGAACTTCACCAAAAGGGGCAGCCGGTTCTGGTGGGAACCATTTCAATTGATATTTCAGAAAGTTTTTCAGAAAAATTAAAAAAAAGAGGCATTAAACATACGGTCCTGAATGCAAAAAACCATGAAAAAGAGGCCGAGATCATCGCAATGGCGGGTCAGAAAGGGGCGGTTACGATTTCCACAAACATGGCCGGCCGAGGAACCGATATTGTACTGGGCGAAGGCGTTACCGAGCTGGGAGGGCTTCATATCTTAGGAACTGAAAGGCATGAAAGCCGGCGAATCGACAATCAGCTTAGAGGGCGTTCCGGCAGACAGGGTGATCCGGGGTCTTCCCGTTTTTATCTTGCACTGGAAGATGACCTGCTTCGGATATTCGGAGGAGAACGGATAACCGGAATTATGGAAAAGCTCGGGATGGAAGAGGGTGAGCCCATCGAACATAACCTTATCAGCAGGGCCATTGAAAATGCCCAGGCAAAGGTTGAGGGACACAATTTTGATATCAGAAAGCAGCTGCTGGAATATGATGATGTCATGAATCAACAAAGGGAGGTCATATACCGGCAGAGAAGGGAGGCTTTGAACGGAAAAAGCTTAAAACCGGCTATTGAAGATATGATTCTCGATAGAGCAGAGGAGATAAGCTTCAGCTGCATAGATGAAAAAACGCATCCTGAAGAGTGGGACTGGAAAGGTCTGAATGACGCGGTATTCAAACAATTTCACTTTCGCCCGGGCAAACTTGATGAGGATACCCTGGACGGGCTTACCCGAGACGGTCTGGCCGGGTTGATTTCTGATGCAGCATTAAGTCTCTATAATGAAAAAGAAGCGTCTGTCGGAGCGGAAGAATTCAGGAGTCTTGAACGGATCGTCATGCTTCAGACTGTGGACAACCTGTGGAAAGATCATCTGTTAAGCATGGATCACCTGAAAGAAGGGATCGGGTTGAGAGGGTATGCACAGCAGAACCCCCTGATCGTATACAAAAAAGAAGGGTTCGAACTGTTTCAGGATATGATTTCCAGGATCAAAGAAGAGACGCTGGGGATTTTGTTCAGAATTCAGATATCCGAGCCCAAAAAAATTGCTGAATTGCAGCAGCCCAAAGAACAGAAGATGATATTTTCCAGTGGTGATGAACCGGAAAAGAAAAAACCGGTCAAACGGACCGAAAAAAAAGTGGGACGAAACGCACCTTGTCCGTGCGGGAGCGGAAAAAAATATAAAAAATGCTGCGGGAGATAGTTGAACCTAAGTGCTATAATTCATAAATACGATGACGTAATTTTATATGGACACTATCCCGAATAAGGTGAAGTCTAAAAGTTTGAAGTTTGAAGTGCCTAAAGTGAACTAAAGTTGAGGAACGCGTTTTCAGCGCGATCAATTATAATTAAAAATGGATAGAATACCTTAACCCTGGCCCAGACCGATCACCAATACGCTATATTCAAAAAGGCATGTTTGCAATGATCTATAGCCGATATCAATATACATGTACGAGTCGCACCAGGGCGGGCTTTAGGCACTTTAGATCATTGTTAGGCACTTCACACTTAATGGCTAAGCATTTTTTTGCCACAAAAAGCATAAATTTCAGAACTTAGGAACTAATAATTTAAGCTCGACAATTGAAAACGGAGATCTTATGCCCAAGAAGTATCATATCCCCATAAAAACAGCAGCGCCAAGTTACAACCCCATCGGCAAATACGCTACCGTTGAGTTCCGCGAAAACTGTGCCGGCAGCTGCAAAGAGTGCGTCAAAAAAAATTGTATCTATGGGATTTTCGGAGACAATTATACGCATGCGAGCACAATGAGCGAACCCGAATACCTGTATACCTGCCAGAGCTGTTTTCGTTGCGTTCAAGAATGTACCAAAGGCATTTTTTCCCGGGTTATCAATCCGGAATACCGTACCCTTGGAGACGGTTACTGGAGACCTGATATTATCCACAGACTCTGGTATCAAGCCCACACCGGTAAAATTCCAGTATCCGGAGCCGGCTATCGCGGTCCTTTTGTTGCCGCCGGCTTCGATTCCATGTGGACCGATATGTCGGAAATTGTTCGTCCCACAAGAGACGGTATCCACGGCCGCGAGTACATTAATACCTGTTTCGAAATCTCCCGAAGAGCCACGCCACTGAAATTTAATGCCGATATGTCTCTGGTTTCGGATGTGCCTTCCATTTTGGAGATTCCGATTCCATTACTGTTTCAGTTACCTGCAACCCTTATTTTAAATGAACAAATTCTTTTATCGGCGGCCAAGGCGGCACAGATTATAGGAACCTTCATGCTGATCCGGCCCCAGGACCATAAAATTCTGAGTCCGTACGCCGATCATCTTATTCCTTGTTTATCTTGTGAAAATTACATGGATTACAAAAAGCTTATCCTTAAAAGCAGCGTGGTGGAACTGGCGGACGCCCCTGATATCGAAAAAACCATTGCTGAAATTCGCGAGTTAAAACCGGATGGTTTTATTATTATCGGTATTCCGCTGGACGCAACCGCCGCTTCCCGCGCTCTGGAACTTTCCCATGCCGATGTGGATACCCTTCATTTTTATGCCGATGACCACGGCAAAGAGCTGAATACGGATCATCCTATATTTTTAAAGGAAATGATTCGGGAGATTCACCTGAAGCTGGTGGATAATTTCGTCAGACAAAAAATCAATCTGGTATTTTCCGGAGGGATCGCCATGGCCGAGCATATGGCCAAATCGATTATTTGTGGCGCCGACGGTGTTGTCGTTGATATCCCCCTGTTCATCGCCCTGGAATGCCGGCTATGCTACAACTGTAGAAACGGCCTGCCCTGCCCGGTGAAACTGGACCATCCCATCAATCCGGAATGGGGCAGCCAGAGAATCGTCAATCTCATGGGCGCCTGGCACAACCAGCTCATCGAAGTGATGGGCGCTATGGGAATCCGGGAAGCCAGAAGGCTAAGGGGCGAAGTCGGACGCTCCATGTGGTTTGAGGATCTGGAAATGGAAAGCTTTGGCCCCATATTCGGTAAAAGAAAAATATCAGGAATTAAATAACCTATGAACAATAAAAAAAATAATTTCCAATTCCCGAAAATTGTCCAAACACCGGATCGGTTTCGCAATCCCATGGGCAAATACACTATCCGTCGAAATGCCCGATGCATCTCATGCGGGTTGTGTGCAGAGCTTTGTCCTTATGGCGTGCATCCTCGATATGACAATTATTCCAAGCCATTACGACCCCTGGATTACAAATGCATCGGTTTTAAATGCAAAGAAAATGATTTTTTCTGCATAGACCGGTGTCCGGAACAGGCGTTGACGCTTCGGCGCAATCCCATTCTGGATACTCTGGGGGATTACCGATGGACTGCAGAGATGCTTATCGGCCACTGGGAAATGGCGGAAACCGGAAATTTGCCGGTGGTTGACCTTGAATACAATCTGGGCAACTCCGGCGGCGGTTTTGATAAAATCCGCTTTAAAACACCAAATCCCGGTGATTATCTGGACTTAACCGATGAGGATTTGGATACCTCCGTTAATCTGAACAAACGGCTGGATGGGCGGCCTGAAAAGATAATCTCCATTCCGTGTTATGGCGGTGGAATGTCATACGGATCTACCGCATTATCGGTCATGGTGGGGAGAGCGCATGCCGCCACACTGCTCAACACCCTTACCTGCACCGGAGAAGGAGGTTATCCTCAAGAACTGCTCCCCTATGCCGAACATGTCATTACCCAGATCGCAACCGGCCTGTTCGGAGTCAGAGAAGAAACCATCCTGTATTCACCCATGGTGGAATTCAAGTACGCTCAGGGTGCAAAGCCCGGTCTGGGAGGTCATCTTCTGGGAGATAAGGTGACCCCGGAAGTCGCAGCCATTAGAGAAACTGTGGTGGGGAATGCCCTGTTTTCCCCGTTTCCGTTCCATAGCGTCTACTCGGTGGAGGATCATAAAAAACATGTGGACTGGGTCAAAGAGATTAATCCGAAGGTACTGGTTTCCGTTAAAGTCTCCACGCCCACGGATGTGGACATGGTGGCAGTAGGCAGTTATTATGCAGGAGCACATGTTGTCCATCTTGACGGCAGTTACGGCGGGACCGGCGCCGCTCCGGATATTGCCAAAAAAAATATCGCCATGCCCATCGAATATGCCATTCCCAAGGTACATAAATTCCTGGAGGACGAAGGCGTCAGAGAAAAAGTTTGCTTAATCGCCAGCGGCGGCATTCGCAATGCAATGGATGTGGCCAAAGCCATCGCACTGGGAGCCGACGGCGCAGTCATCGGGACTGCAGAACTGGTTGCCCTTGAATGCGTTCGCTGTGGTCACTGCGAAAGCGGTCGCGGGTGTGCCCGCGGCATTGCCACTACCGACCCCGAACTGGGGCGCATGGTTGCCCAGGATTGGGCCACTCAACGAATCGTCAATATGTATATGGCCTGGCGCAAACAGTGGTGTGAAATTTTGAGGCAATATGGTTTAAAGAGCGTCAAGGAACTGGTGGGCCGATCCGACCTGCTGGTACACCTCGATTATTTGGATGAAGAAGAAAGATCAAACTATCAACCCGCTCCTGAGGCGGAGCTTATCATTTAGGCCCTTATCCAATTTTCAATGCCCGAATGCAAAATACTTGAAAATTGAATATTGAAAATTCGACATTGAACATTATCCATTAAAAGGTTAACACATGTTTTACGGTTTTGACTCAACAATAAAAAATATACTGAAATCTCGAGACCGCCTGCCCCGTGGAAATACACCCCTTAAAAAGTCCTCCGAAGAAGGCGGATGCGGTGTAACCGGTTTTATTTCATCGGTTCCGGTGCGTGGCCGCCATATTTATGAACCTTCGGTCCAGATGCATAATCGCGGCAACGGTAAAGGCGGCGGTATCGCCGCGGTCGGCCTGTCCGCTCGGGACCTGGGAGTAACCCAGGAAGTTCTGGACACCCATTATCTGCTTCAGGTTGCCCTGCTGAATCCAGAATCCCGACCGGACGTGGAAGAGTCCGCCATTGTTCCATTTCTGGACGTTCATAAAGCCGAACGTATTCCCTGCCTTGATAACTATCGAGACATACAAGGATTAGAAGTCAAGCCTCCAGATGTGTGGCGTTATTTTGTCAGGGTCAAAAAACATGTGCTGGATCGTTTTATTGAGGAGAATACGCTTCAGGATTTGAAACCCGGCAAGGCTGAAGATGAATTTATTTATCAAAACTCTTTTCGTTTAAATCAGAAGTTTTACGCTTCCCTGGGTGAAAAACAGGCCTTTGTTCTTTCCCACGGCCGTAATATCATGATCCTGAAAATCGTCGGTTATGCCGAACAGGCCACCCAGTATTACTGTATGGAGGATTTCAAAGCCCACGGATGGATTGCACACCAGCGCTATCCCACCAAAGGAAGAGTCTGGCATCCCGGCGGCGCACATCCCTTTATCGGACTGGATGAAGCCCTGGTTCACAATGGTGACTTTGCCAACTATTATGCGGTCAGCGAATACCTGAAGCAAAATAATATCTTTCCGCAATTTTTAACAGATACCGAGGTTTCGGTTCTGCTGATCGACCTGCTCAACCGAACTTTTGAGTATCCATTAGAATATATCATTGAGGCCATAGCACCCACCTCAGAATATGATTTCGATTTGCTGCCACCGGAAAAACAGCATATTTATAGATATTTACAAGCTGCTCATATTCATTCTTCGCCGGACGGCCCCTGGTTTTTTATCATTGCACGCAACAACCCTTATGAACATTATTTTCAGCTTCTCGGTATTACCGACACCTCCATGTTGCGTCCGCAGGTATTTGCTTTGCAGGAAGGAGAAGTTCAAATCGCGCTGGTATGCTCGGAAAAACAGGCCATTGATGCCACGCTGGAGAACCTTGCTAGAGAGGATAACCGGTTTTGTCCCATAGCGGATAAATACTGGAATGCCCGAGGAGGCAGTGCAACCGACGGAGGCGCTTTTATTTTCACCGTCAAAGACGCCTGCAAGGGAGACGGCTCCAAAGAACTCGTGTGTACAAATAAATTCGGAGAGGTGGTTATGACACCTCAACGTCAAAAACCGTATAAAATAACTCCCGAACTTGTAACACCGGCGAATGCCTCCGAAATCGATCAGGTGGTAACGCAAGGTCTGTCCGGTGCTGATATCTCCGATTTTAAGGAATATTGTTGCCGATACATGGCCGCCTGGGATTATCCCTCGATCAGACACTTATGTGAAGAGGTTAAAAAACAGGCCGCCGTTAATGACACCGTCAAGTCAAAAGCCATCGAGATCCTGACGCACCTTATGGATCGTCGTTTTCCAACCGGAGATAAGAAACGAGGTTCAATACTGCAAATTATTAGACAGAGCCTGACGTCGATTTTTCAGGATTCGCCCAATTTGAGTGATAATACTACCGGGAAGTATCGTTACATTGACTGGAAGATACGAGATAGTCTGCGTTCCCCTGAAGGCAATGAAAAAGTCCTGGTCATTAATGCCCGGGAATTCCCGGCTGAAGGCGATAGCTGTGACGCGCGTCTGATCTGTGCCGCCTATAACCTGGGATGGAAAACGTTTATCTGCTATGGGTACAGGGGACAGCGATTCTGTGGATGCGGACTATCCAGCGACTCTGATAGCGTTAGGATAGATGTTTACGACAGTTCCGGTGACTATCTTGCGTCCGGCATCGACGGATTGGAGATATATGTCCACGGAAATGCTCAGGATCAACTGGGCCAGATTATGAAACGCGGCAAACTGGTCATATACGGCGATGTAGGTCAGACATTTATGTACGGCGCCAAAGGGGGGACCGTATTTGTGCTGGGCAATGCTGCGGGTCGTCCTTTGATTAATGCAGTGGGGCATCCCCGGGTTGTGATCAACGGCACCTGTCTCGATTTTCTGGCGGAGTCATTTATGGCCGGCGATCCACTCAACGGCGGCGGGTTTGTTGTGGTTAATGGCATCGAGTTCGACGACGAGGCCAGGATTGTCGATCAGGCTACCCCTTATCCGGGCTCCAATCTCTTCTCATTAGCTTCCGGGGGAGCAATTTATTTAAGGGACCCCCATCACAAGGTGGCTGCGGACCAGTTGAACGGCGGAGAATTCGTCGATTTAAGTCCCGCCGACTGGGAGCTGATTCTCCCTTATTTAGAGGAAAACCAAAAGCTCTTCGGCATCTCCATAGAAAACGACCTGTTGACTGTAAACGGCGAAAAAAAGAATTATACACAAGTCTTTCGCAAGGTGCAGGCGGTTACCCTGGATGTTCTGGCAAAAGAATCTGTCGGCGCGGAAGAATGGGGCGAAGAGTGGCGGGAGACTTAAGAACTTTATTGTGAAGAAAAAACATGGGATAGAGCGGATTTGCTTTGTTGGAAATTCATTGACTTATTGAAATTCCAAATCACAAATTCCAAAAAATTTACGTTGTTAAATAATGCTTCGCATTAAATCCATGATTTATTTAACTGGGCAGGCAATTCACAATGACCGAAATTCAAAAATCCAAACAATGTCTCGTCATGGAAGGTTTCGGTCATTGAATATTGGAATTTGAGATTTATTTGTAATTTGGTGCTTGGAATTTGTGATTTGGTTTGCTCAACGGTTTCATGTTTGATATATCGGTCTTAACATATTTATATGAAAGCACTTTTAGCCTTGGAAGACGGACGGACCTTTGCCTGCAAAAGCTTTACCGGATCCGGTGAAAGCGGAGGGGAAGTGGTGTTCAATACCAGCATGACCGGATACCAGGAAGTGCTTACGGATCCGTCTTACAGGGGCCAGATGGTGACCATGACCTATCCTTTGATAGGAAACTACGGCGTCAATCCCGAAGATGTCGAGTCTGGCCGAATCCAGGTGGCAGCCTTTCTGGTAAAGGAATATCAAAGTTTTCCAAGCAATTACAGATCTACTTTGTCCCTGGCCGATTATCTCAAAGAGCAAGGGGTGCTCGGTATAGAACAGTTCGACACCCGCGCTCTGACCAGACATATTCGCGAGGCAGGAGCCATGCGGGCCTTCATTTCCACTGAGGACCTTGACCCGTCATCCTGTGTTAAACGTGCACGGGAGATCCCCAGTATGAAGGGTCAGGATCTTACAAAAGCAGTGACAACTCAAACCCCTTATTATTGGGCTGACGGAAAACCCATTCTTTGCGAACCGGCAATAACCGGTTTAAATAAAAATATTTGGAAATCCAAAGGTAACAAATTTTCTGTGGTGGCCTTTGATTTCGGAATAAAATATAATATGTTAAGATGCCTGGAATCCCAGGGAGTTGAAGTTGTAGTGATCCCCGCCTGGACACAAGCTTCTACGGTTAAAGCCATGGAACCTGACGGAATCCTTCTTTCAAACGGACCCGGTGATCCGGAGCCGGTAACTTATGCCATAGAAACCATTCGGTCGCTGCTGGGGGTTGTTCCCATGTTCGGCATCTGCCTTGGGCATCAACTGTTAGGGCTTGCCCTTGGCGGAAAAACCTTTAAATTAAAATTCGGCCACCGGGGCGCCAATCAGCCGGTAAAAAATCTGTTAACCGGGAAAATAGAAATCACATCTCAAAATCATGGTTTTGCGGTGGACATACATAGCCTGCAGGAAAAAAATATCGAGATAACCCACATCAATTTGAATGACAATACACTGGAAGGGTTCAGGCACAAAGAATTACCGATCCTTACCGCACAGTATCATCCCGAAGCCTCACCCGGACCTCATGACGCAAAATATCTCTTTGACGAATTTAAGCATATGATGCAAAAAAACAATGCCTAAACGCACCGACATACACAAAATTCTCATCATCGGCGCCGGGCCGATTATCATCAGCCAGGCATGCGAGTTTGACTACTCGGGAACCCAGGCCTGTAAGGCATTGAAAGAAGAGGGTTACGAAGTCGTTCTTGTCAACAGTAATCCCGCGACCATCATGACCGACCCTGAAACGGCCGATCGAACCTATATTGAACCGGTTGTTCCTCTGACGGTTGCAAAAATCATCGAAAAAGAACGTCCCTGTGCTCTGCTTCCCACGCTAGGAGGTCAGACAGGGCTTAATACCGCCATAGAAGTTGCAGACATGGGCGTGCTCGATAAATTCGGTGTAGAAATGATCGGCGCGTCAGTTCAATCGATCCAAAAAGCTGAAAGCAGGGAACTTTTCCGCAATGCCATGGAGAATATAGGACTTCGCATACCCAAAAGCGGTTTTGCAACCCACATGGAAGAGGTCAGAACCGTCGGTCGTGACATGGGATTTCCGCTCATTGTTCGTCCCAGTTTCACTCTGGGCGGGACCGGCGGTGGTGCAGTTTACAACCCCGAAGATCTGGAAAAAGTGGCAAAAGCAGGACTCCATGCAAGCCTTATCGGACAGGTAATGCTTGAAGAATCGGTTCTGGGCTGGAAAGAATATGAACTGGAGGTCATGCGGGACAAAAATGACAATGTCGTCATTGTATGCTCCATCGAAAATATGGATCCCATGGGTATCCACACCGGCGACAGTATTACGGTTGCGCCGGCCCAGACCCTTTCAGATAAGGAATACCAATCCATGCGGGATGCATCAATTGCGATCATGCGAGAGATCGGCGTTGATACCGGCGGTTCAAACGTCCAGTTTGCCGTGAACCCCAAAAACGGAGAATTGATCGTAATTGAGATGAATCCCAGGGTATCCCGCAGCTCTGCCCTTGCTTCCAAAGCCACGGGCTTCCCCATTGCCAAGATTGCAGCCAAGCTTGCGGTGGGATACACACTTGATGAAATTGCCAACGACATTACCGGGGAAACCTTTGCATCCTTTGAGCCGGCCCTGGATTATTGTGTCGTAAAAATACCGCGCTGGACCTTTGAAAAATTTCCCGAAACACCGGACTATCTTACTACGGCTATGAAATCCGTAGGAGAAACCATGGCCATTGGCCGAACATTTAAAGAGGCGCTGCAAAAAGGTTTGAGGTCCCTTGAAATCGGTCGCTCCGGACTGGGTGCCGACGGCAAGGACACTTCGGATCAACCGGATGATCCCGCAAAAAAAATATCAACATCCCAAATCGAACAGAAGCTGGCGACCCCGAATTCACAGCGCATCTTTTACCTGCGTCATGCCCTTTTAAAAGGAATGTCCATCCCATTCATTTACCAATTGACCGGTATTGATCCCTGGTTTTTGCATCAGATCAAACAAATCGTGGATCTTGAGCAAAGCATAAGATCACGGGCAACCCATTTGCCTGAATCGCTTTTAAGAAAAGCAAAATCCTGGGGGTTCTCAGATACACAGATCGCATATCTAACAGATTCCACGGAAGACGAGATCAGCCGGGCGCGCAAGAGCCTTGGCATCCGTCCGGTTTACAAGCTTGTTGATACGTGCGCAGCCGAGTTCAAAGCCGCCACGCCGTATTACTACTCTACTTACGAAACAGAAAATGAAGCCAGGATTTCTGACAAAAAAAAGGTGATGATTTTAGGAGGCGGACCCAACCGGATCGGCCAGGGGATCGAATTCGACTACTGCTGTGTCCATGCCTCATACGCCCTTCGTGAAGAAGGGGTTGAAAGCATCATGATCAACAGCAATCCCGAAACCGTGAGCACGGATTACGACACTTCAGACAAACTCTACTTCGAACCGCTTACCAAAGAAGATGTACTCCATATTGTAGAAACAGAAAAACCCATGGGCGTCATTATCCAATTTGGCGGCCAGACCCCTTTGAATCTTTCCGTACCGCTGTATGAGGCCGGCGTTCCAATCCTCGGTACCCAACCGGCAAGTATCGACAGAGCTGAAGATCGTAAACTTTTTCAGGCCATGCTGAACAAGTTGGGCCTGATTCAACCCGTAAACGGCACCGCCTCCTCCGTAGAAGAAGCCGTGGCCGTGGCCAAAAAAATCGGATATCCGGTCATTGTCCGTCCTTCATATGTACTGGGAGGCAGGGCCATGAAAATCGTATACAACCCCCGATCTCTTGAAAACTTCACCCGGATTGCAATCGCTGAATCTTTGGGCCATCCGGTTCTGATAGACAAATTTTTAGAGGACGCGGTTGAAGTGGATGTGGACGTCATTTCAGACGGCAAGAGCACCGTGGTCGGTGGAATCATGGAGCATATTGAAGAGGCGGGGATTCATTCCGGGGATTCCGCCTGTGTCCTGCCGCCTCACAGCATTTCCCGATCTATGCTTGATGAGATCGTGGATTCCACAAAAGCCATGGCTTTGGAACTTGATGTTGTGGGTTTGATGAATGTACAGTATGCCATCAAAAACGACCGGCTTTTTGTTCTTGAGGTAAATCCCAGAGCCTCTAGAACCATCCCGTTTGTCAGTAAGGCAACTGGCGTCCCTCTGGCAAAACTCGCCACAAAGGTGATGCTCGGTCACAGGTTGCAGGACTTTGGCCTCGGCAGTGAAATAATCCTGTCCCATGTTTCGGTTAAAGAGTCCGTTATGCCTTTTGATCGTTTCCCCGATGTGGATGCCCTTCTCGGACCGGAAATGAAATCAACCGGAGAAGTCATGGGAATCGATTCGGATTTCGGATCTGCGTATGCCAAAGCGCAATTCGGTGCCGGACAGCATCTTCCGGATAAAGGAACGGTTTTTATAAGCGTAAAAGACCGTGACAAGAACGCAGCACTTGCCTTCGCATCTCAATTTTGCAATATGGGGTTTGCGATCATGGCAACCCGGGGGACCTCCTTATTTTTAACGAATCATGGCATATCCAATACAATGATCAATAAAGTTTCTATTGGCCGCCCCCATGTGGTTGATGCCATAAAGAACAAAAAAATTCAGATGGTTATCAACACCGGTTCAGGAGGCGAAACCCGGAGGGACGGATACGCAATAAGACGCGCAGCCATAAAATTCAAAATCCCTTATGCCACGACCATCGCAGGAGCCATGGCCATGTGCAAGGGGATTGCTTCACTAAAGAAGAAAATGCTTTCGGTTAAAACGATTCAGGAGTATCATAAATAGATTGACACTCCTAAATCAAATAGGGGTAATTGAATGAAATGTCACGTTAGCAGCAGTTAATATCCACTATCGAATTCTCAATATCCAATCTTCAAGTATTTTTCACTTGCACATTGATCATTGAAATTTGAATATTGGACATTTTACTATCGACAAAATTTTGCTGGCAATACTTCAATAAGGTATAAATGAATTCTTTTGAAAAGCCCCGTGAGTCCTGCGGGCTGTTTGGCATTTATGGTCATCCTGAGGCCGCAAAACTGACTTATTTCGGCCTCTATGCGCTTCAGCACAGGGGGCAGGAGAGTGCCGGAATCGCCGTGGCCCGTAACAACAACATCGTCGGCCATAACGGTATGGGGTTGGTGGCGGATGTTTTTGACATAACCCATCTGGAACACTTGGAAGGACAAAGCGCCATCGGACATGTGCGCTATTCCACTACGGGAAGCTCGATACTTTCCAACGCTCAGCCCTTTGTTATCCATCATCGTCAAAAAGCATATGCCCTCGCTCATAATGGAAATCTTGTCAATGCACACCATCTGAAAAAAGAACTCGAGGAAACCGGCTCAATTTTTCAAACCACCATGGACAGTGAAATTTTTCTCCATTACTTCGTCAAAAGCTTAAATTTAGGCTTCGAAGGGGCCCTGGTGGAAACTGTGACACGGCTTAAAGGCGCATTTTCTTTCATTATGCTCACCAGTAAAGGAGAAGTCGTCGGGATAAAAGACCCATACGGTTTCCGGCCGTTATGTCTTGGAAAACTTAATGGTCATTATATTCTGGCCTCGGAAACCTGTGCGCTGGATCTTGTCCAGGCCGAATTTATTCGCGAGCTGGACCCGGGGGAAATCGTTATTATCGGTGAACACGGAATCCGGAGTATCAAAACACCGGTACCCGGAACCCGAGCGTTTTGCATCTTTGAATTTATTTACTTTGCAAGGCCGGACAGCACCATCTATGGACAGAATGTTTATGTAACCCGAAAGGCCCATGGTCGGCAACTTGCCCGGGAAGCACCTGTGGATGCGGACCTGGTCATGCCCTTTCCCGACTCGGGGACCTATGCAGCGTTGGGATATTCGGAAGTCTCAGGGATTCCTTTTGAAATGGCCATGATTCGCAATCATTATGTGGGCAGAACCTTCATTCAGCCCACCCAGAATATGCGGGATTTTGAAGTCAGAATAAAGCTGAATCCTGTCAGACAACTTCTAAAAGGAAAAGATATCATCATCATCGAAGATTCGATAATCAGAGGAACAACGGTTAAAACCAGAGTAAGGGCCCTCCGCGAACTGGGTGTAAACCGGATACACATGCGTGTGAGCGGACCTCCCCACATTTTCCCCTGTCATTATGGTATCGATTTTTCCACAAGGGGGGAACTGATTGCAGCAAACATGTCGGTTGAAAAACTTAAGGATTTTCTTGACCTGGACTCGCTGTATTATCTCAGCCTTGACGGTCTTCTTAGCTCAACCGGAATCAAACACCCCAAAAAAAAATTTTGCAAGGCATGTTTTGACGGCTGCTATCCGGTGGAATTTGATAAAAATCTGTCTAAGCACTGTCTTGAGAACCGCTAAGCCGAACAAGTCCTCGCTTTCACCCATCGGATAAAGGCGGACGGGCAGATACTGGGTTGGTGAAAATCGCCGTGTATACAGATGGAGTTTTAATCCCATTTTTGTTCCATATCCTAAGGTTTCAGGTGTCAGGTGT
>CAYPIW010000075.1:0-2600 GCA_964410925.1 uncultured Desulfobacteraceae bacterium | reverse complement strand
TTCATCATTCCTGACACCTGACACCTGAAACCTTAGGATATGGAACAAAAATTGGATTAAAATTCCATCTGTATACATGGCGATTTTCACCACCCCAGATTGATACTAAACATAATTTAATATTTTCGATTGAAGAAGGAGAAAATAATGAAAATTATACACTATTCTGAAGCAGAACCCAAGCGTTTAGAAGGTAATACCGTAAAAGGGGTTACGGGACGTTTGGTCATCGGCAAATCTGACGGGGCCAATAATTTTTGCATGCGTTTTTTCGAAATGGCTGAATAGTTGTCTTCCATGAAAACTTCCAGGTCATCAGGAGCTTTCAGACCGTTTGAAGGACTCAAAGAACTGCTCGAAAAGAAATCATTAAAATCCGATTCCCTCTCTGTTGGCCATGCAAAAAAACAAGTTTTGAAAACCTGCAACAACCATCATGACGTTTTCAAACCTGATGGAAATATGCTCGATACCCACCCCTCCGAAAATGAACTTTTTTTGAAGGAAATGGCGGATGTTACACCGATCTCCAGGGAAAACCGGATAGAACAGGGATTCAACCTTGGACCGCCTGCCGCCCCGAATCATGATGTTGAAGATGAAACCTTGCTTAAGCTGAATAATCTTGTGAAATTCGGGACCGGTTTTGTTGTTGCCGATACTTCCGAATATATCGAAGGCAGGGGATATAATGTAAATCCTGAAATTACGAGACGACTGCACCGGGGAGATTTTTCAATACAGGCGCATATCGATCTCCACGGACTCGGAGTAGAAGATGCCCGGAATATTTTTGAATTATTTTTAAAAGATTCCATAACAACCGGCAAACAGGCGGTTCTGATCGTACACGGCCGCGGCCTGTCTTCGCCCGACAAACCAGTGTTAAAAACCCGGGTTGTCCAATGGCTTACCTGCGGACCCTGGCGAAAGTGGATTATTGCCTTTTCAAGTGCAAGATCTTGTGACGGCGGTACCGGGGCAACCTACGTACTTCTCCGGCGGCATCCGCTTACAAAACGTCACAGAAAATGGATTATGCGTAATGGAACCCTGAAAAACCATTGCTAACGAATTTATTCCATTGATTTTTTGGTTTCATTTTCTCTCACAACCTGTTCAACCAGCTGATATCCAAGAAACTGTTGATTTTAAAATTCTTATTCGATAATAAGTAGTCTTTAAGCGTAAAAAAGCCTGCCTGACCGAGTTCATTCTCTGATTCGCTTAATGCATATTACCGGTTGATCCGTAAAAGGATTCTTAATCATCTTCGGGGGGTCTAACGCTATGAGACGAATTTTTTTTTCCGGACTATTTTTTTGTATGATCATGAATTATCTTTGGATTTGTCCGGCTTTTTCCGGATCACAGGAACCTCCTGAGGTTCTTACCCTCAAACAGACCATCGACAACGCAATCAAGGTTAATCTCGAGTTAAAATCATCCGAAGAAGAGACCGCGGCGGCCCTGGCTGCAAAAAAAGCCCGTTTCACCAATTTTTTGCCCACATTCAGTGCAACATATCAGTACGATAAAAAAGACGAGGGGATGAGTATCGGAAATTTTGCATACGGTGCGGATGATCAATACTCTTTTGTCACCTCTGTCTCCCAACCCCTGTTTGCCGGGTTCTCCATACTCAGACAGTACGATATCGCAAAGCTCGGTCTTAATGCGGCGGGAATTAAAGAAAAACTTATGCGCCAGGATATTATCCTGGAAGCGAAAACCGTCTATTTTACGCTGCTGAAGGCACAGAAACTGCGCAAGATTGCGGAAGATACCGTTGTCCAGATCGATGCCCAAAGATATGTGGCCGAAAATTTTTATCAGGTGGGCATGTCCCCGTTAAATGATCTTTTGCAGGCAGAGGTTGAATTGGCCAACGCCAAACAGGAACTCATTGTGGCAAAAAACACCATGGAAAATGCCGAGTCGGATTTTAATACCCTGCTTAGAAGACCCGTTAATACCCCAGTTGCCGTGGAAGATGTCCTTGAATATTCTTCTTTTGAAAAAGATCTTGAATACTGCTTCTCCCAGGCGGATAAAAATCGTTTGGAAATCAAGATAGCCAATTTAGATGTCGAAATAGCGGAAAAGGAATTACAACTCGCAAAAAAAGATTATTTTCCTGCGATTAACCTGGAAGGCAATTATTTCAGAGAAGGAACCGAATGGGATGTGGATGGCGGCGAAGGGATATTCGATCCAAGTGGCTGGAATATCTTAGCCGTGGCAAGATGGAATTTCTTCGAATGGGGCAGAACTTACTATGGAACCCATGAAAAAAGGTCCCGTTTGGCTCAGGCACAATTTCGAAAAGACAAACTTCTTGATCAGATACAACAAGAAGTAAAAAAAGCCTATTTGAGAACCCAGGAAGCGGAACAGGCCATCATCACCGTTGAAAAAGCCATTGAACAGGCAAAGGAAAACTATAGGATCAACCAGGAGCGTTATAAACAACAGGTGGCCACTTCCACGGATGTGCTGGATGCTCAGACGCTTCTTTCCAGAACCATGACGAATTATTACAGTGCATTATATGCATTCAAAATTGCAAAAGCGACGTTGTATCGCGTAATGGGATTGTT
>CAYPIW010000074.1:0-8627 GCA_964410925.1 uncultured Desulfobacteraceae bacterium | reverse complement strand
ATATAATTGACAGAATTCCTTAACTTTAGCTCACTTTAAACTTTAGCTCACTTCAAACTTCATCATGAATACGTAACCGTATTTACGAATACATGTACTAAGGTTGCCATGGCTATTTGATATCAGGTTTCAGGTTTCAGGGTTTAGGGTTTAGGGTTTAGGGTTCAGGTGTCAGGAAGCATGTTGAGTAATAGATGCAACAATTTGAACATCGAACATCGAACGTCGAATGTTGCATTCAGATTTGTGTCGGGTCAAGAGCCCTGGAATTATTCAACATACGTCCATATGATTGCTATGGGTTACCTGGTTTCCCCCTTAGCCCTGACACCTGAAACCTGAAACCTGACACCTCTCATATAATTTTCTTTAATATTTTACGCAGTCTGTCTCTAATATCCCTGATACTTCTTTCCATACGGCTCCGATGTGCATACTGTGTTTTTTCTTCCAGGGTCACAGTTTCAGGTGCATACCGCATCTTCAGTTTGATAATGGCAAAATGATCATCCAGAACAAATCTTAAATAGATGCGATTCAGCGGAAAAAATCCGAATTCCTTTTCGGATATGGAACCGCTCCAGTCTACGATATAAGGTCGACCGTCACGACCCACCAAAACATTGGCGCCATTTTTTAAATCACAGTGTGCAAGGCCCCTTTTATGGAAACTGTCAACGATATTTTTTAACTCATCAAAAAAAGTGTCTGATAACTTTATATTTTTATTGTGCTTTTTCAAAGGTCGGCTGGGTATCTGCTCAAGTGTCAATGCAAGTCCGTCAATAACCCCATAGCAAGCGGGAATACCCTTTAACCCCTTCAGGATTTCATAAGCCCTGCGTTCACGCCATATCAAAAATCTTCCGATGATATTCCGGTAAAGAAACCTGCTGTTGCTGAAGTCTTTTACAATGGCCCTTACCCCCTTTTCCTCTACCACCCAGATCACAGGCCTGGTGTTGGATGAATGCCTTAGAATTTCACAATGGGCTTCGGTCAAACTTGAAAGTTTTAAAGATTCTAACATATTCGCCTATGTTTTTTAAAAACGCTTATGATTCCAAACTGATATGATTATGTGGTTTTGTCTGAACCCGCTCCGATTAAGCCTTTTAAAATCTCATTAATTTTCATGCAAGATTCAGGTATTCACTAAGTGCTCTAATTCATAACTACGATAACGTATTTTTAATGGAAACTGTCTCGTATAAGGTGAAGTCCAAAGTTTGAAGTGCCTTAAGTGAGCTAAAGTTATGGAGTCGCTTCGCTCCAGTGATTTTATATAATTGACAGAATTCCTTAACTTTAGCTCACTTTAAACTTTAGCTCACTTCAAACTTCATCATGAATACGTAACCGTATTTACCAATACATGTACTAAGTTAAAAATACAAGTATGCCAAAACATAAAAAAACAAGATTCGCAGCCCAGGCAGCCATGAAAGGAGGAAGCATTTCTCCATATCCGAGCGACAGGCAGAAACTGTAAAATATCCAATAAAAAAATGCCACGCAAATACCGTAAAATATACTAACGGAAAGGCTTCCCTTTAGCTTACTTTTACTTGAAATGCCCGCCCCCGCCAGGCACATGATAAAACTGACAAAAGGAAATGCCAGTTTGGCATACAGATCTACTTTATAGACAGAGGCATCGTACCCTTCGTTTTCAATATTTTCAATATATGCATACAGCTCCAGGAAACCCATTTCCTCTGATTTCTTCACCACCCTCTTAATATCTTCGGGCAGAAAATCGAACGGCTCCTCCTGCTTTTCAAGAAATGCAATACGGTAATGGTTACTTTCTTTATCAAGCTTTTGTTCCATAATATCATAAAAAGTCCATTCTCCGTTTTTGAAGACGCCCATTTTAGCATCAACCCGTCGGATTAACCTGAAATCATTATCAAAAAAATTAAGCGCAACCCCTGAAATCGTATTGTTTGCAGGATTATAATACGTAATATGGCATATCACACGGTTACCCTTAATCCAAATATTCTTCCCCTTAGATATAGCAGCAGGTTTTTTTTTAACCTCCGCATTCCAAATCCGGTTGGCATCACTTATGGTAATCGGAACAATCAACTCTGATAATAAGAACATGATAATGCTCAATAATAGTCCTATCAATACAACCGGGCCTAAAAGGTAGGTGATACTCACACCGCTGCTTTTTAAAGCAATAATCTCATTGTTCTTGTTCATCAGACCAAAAACAATACTAACGGCCAGAAGAATACCAACCGGCGCGATTTGGACGATTACCGACGGTACTTTAAGCTGATAGAATCTTATAATTCTTGAAAATGGAAGGCCCGCTTCTAAAAAATTATCTATCCTTTGAAAAAAATCCACCGCCAAATATATTCCGACCACCGTTAATAAAACAATACCAAAGTATTTAAAAATTTCTCTGGTCAGATATTTTTCGATTATAGACATAACTTTAACCCGGACAAGCCGGCCTTCGGCCCGGAGAGAACCATAACATATTTGCCATGGCTATTTAATTTCACCCCTAAGTCCTTCCCTGCCCGTGCAATCGGAATTTAATCCCTTTTAAAAGATTTGTCACAACAGGAATAATCCTCAATTGCCGCTCATTGGCTGTTTTAACGAGAAGATACAGTCCTAAAGCGCCCATCACAATATTCGGAAACCACATCCCCATGACCGGAGGGCAGGCACCGGTTTCACCAAAAACCAACCCTGCGGTTAACAACAGGTAATAAATCAAAAAGAAAATCATGCCCAGCACCAAGCCGAATGATTTTTTTGTAGACCCGGATTGTATGCCTAATGGAACCGCCAGAAGCCCAAGGGCAAAACATGCGGTTGGAATTGAAAATTTTTTGTGCAGCTCCATGAGTGCATTGTAATATTTACTATTTCTCCGGGTGCTATTGTTCAGATGATTCCACAATTCAACAAGATTCATTTCCTTTATGTGTTTCGTCTCCTGTTTAAAGCCGGAAGCCGCCTCTTTAATATCCATCCGAACCTCATAGGTCTCAAAATTAATGTGATTCGTGGATCTGTTCTTGGCATCAACCTGATAGATGACACCGTTGTAAAGTATTAAACGATAAACGTACTCGTCCAGATCTCTGAATAGTTTTCCCCTTGGCGCCACCACAGTGCTGACAATATTTTGAGTTCTTTTGTCTTCAATGAAAATATCCTGAAGTTCTTTGGTGTTGGGATCTATCTTGTTCATGTAAAGGACCACGTCTTCGAAACTGTCATTGAATGTTCTGTCCTTAAGTCCAATTTCGAGATTGGATGAAACGATCTTGTATGTCAGTTCTTTGAAAGATAATCTTCCCCACGCCATTCCATATACTGTCATAAAAAGTGTCAGCAAACATCCCAGCATACAAAACAACATTACCGGTGGCAGCAACTGGTAGATACTCATTCCGCCGGATTTCAGTGCAACAATCTCATTGTCTCCGGACAATCGGAGGAAAGTGAGAAGAACCGCTATCATGACAGACATGGGTATTACATAGGTAAGGAAATATGGGGTAGAATACATGAGCATGATAAGGACCGTAAACACACCCACACGGTAATTTACCACCATATTCATCACTTTAAGCATCTCTACCATCAGAAAAACAAAAGTAAAAAATATCAGATTGATGACAAAGGGAGGCATCATCTCTTTGAATACATATCTATGTATAATGGAACTGATTTTCATAGAAATTTCAGGAAAGTTTGTTTGCGACAAATTATATCGAAAAAGGTTTGCCGACATGTTTTTTGGCGGCGAATTCTTCCGGAGCTTGTTTTGAATTGCTGCTGCTGAGTTGCATCTGGTAAAGTTTGAAATACTCTCCTTTCCGAGAAATCAGTTCTTCATGTTTACCCTCTTCTACGATCCGGCCGTCAACGATAACGGCTATCCGGTCGGCATACCCAACGGTTGAAAGCCTGTGCGCAATAATAAAGGTTGTTCGTCCCTTCATCAGATTCTCCAAGGCCTTCTGAACCAGCGTTTCCGATTCTGCATCCAATGAAGACGTGGCCTCATCCAGTATTAAAATCGGCGCATCCTTTAATAGCGCTCGCGCGATACAAATTCTTTGTTTTTCACCTCCGGATAACCGCCCGCCAAGTTCTCCAATATTTGTATCAAAGCCGTCTGGAAAGTTCTGTATAAACTCGTATGAATAAGCCGCCCGAGCAGCATTTTCGATGTCTTTGTCGGTTGCATTTTGGTTTCCGTAAGCGATGTTGTTCCGAACCGTATCATTAAAAAGTATGGGTTCTTGAGTAACTATGGCAATCTGGTTCCTAAGTGAAGATATTGAGGCATCTCTGATATCGATGTCGTCAATCAGGATGACCCCTCCGCTGACATCATAAAATCTGGGAATCAGGTTAACTAAAGAGGTTTTTCCGCCGCCGCTCATTCCAACAAACGCAAGGATTTCCCCGGACCTGACATTCAGGTTAATGTTTTTTAAAACCATTACGTCATCATATTTGAAATACACATTTTTAAAAACAACGCGGTGAGGAGCGTTCTTTAGCATAACAGGGTTGGGTATCTCATGAATATCAGACTCCGCTTCAAGGATATCAAATACCCGGTCCGCACCGGCAAGACCCTGCTGTATAATGTTATTCAGCTTGCTTAATTTCTTCAGCGGCGCGTAAAGCATGATGACGGCACCCATGAAAGAAAAAAAAGTTCCGGCGGTAGAGGTACCGGATATCACTTGGTACCCCCCAAACCAAATGACAATAGCGATACCCAGGCCGCCTAAAAACTCCATAAGGGGTGAAGACAGGGCTTTAAAGCGAACCGTCTTTAACTCAAACTTAAAAAGCTTAAGCGTTTTTCTAAAGAATCGTTCTTTTTCATACCCTTCCATTCCAAATGCTTTAACAATTTTATTTCCGGCAAAAGTTTCATGCAAAGTAGATGTGAGGTCGCCCATGGCCTCTTGCGTACGGGTAGTAACTTTACGCACTTTTCTTCCCAGCGCAACAATCGGAAAAAAAGCAACGGGTAAAACGGCAAGCGCGATCAAGGCCATCTTCCAATCCCGGTAGAAGATGACAAATATTAATCCGACAACGGTAAAAAAATCTTTCAATGCTCCGGTAATGGCAGACGAAACCATATTTTTAATAATGTTTACATCATTTGTAACCCGCGACATCAGAACTCCTGTCTTTTCTCTCTGAAAAAATGAAATGGGAAGGTCCTGAATGCGATCATAAAGACGGTTTCTAAGACGTCTGATAATATTCTGCCCCACAAAGCTCATAAGATATTCCTGGTAATACTCGGCAAAACCAAGCACTAAATAAATGGTTATAACTGCCAGGGGAATCAGCTTAAGCATCCCGGCATCTTTATTTATAAAAATATCGTCAACAACCGGTTTGATTAAAAAAGGAATCGCCGACCTTGCACCCGCCATCACCAGCATGCAAATCATTGATAAAAACAGTTTGAGCCATTGATCCTTTATAAGCAACAACAAACGTCTGTGTCTGTCTGTTATGATTGGTTCTGATTTATCATGTATCATACAACATTCCAACAGCTATATCGGCGACGCGTTCGGAAGCACCCGGGCCGCCGAGAGCATTTTTGACTTGAAGCAGTTCGAGTCTTAACCTTTCAAGGTTGGCAGCATCACTTAACATATTGAACACCGTATCTGCTATCCTGTCAGGAGATGCCTGGTCCTGAATCAATTCGGGAACAATTTTTTTACCGGTAATCAGGTTGACGAGGCCGATGTGTTTAACCTGTATCATTGCCCTTCCAAGCCAGTAGCTAACGGGAGACACTTTGTAAATAATTACCATGGGTGTTCCTGAAATTGCGGATTCAAGAGTAACCGTGCCGGATACGGCAATGACAACTCTGCTTCTTTCAAAGATTTTTCTTACATGTTCGGATACAATTTCAAGCTTGGCACTGCCTTTGTGTTTATTAACAATTTCTTCCACGGTTTTTCTTTTCACGTCAGGTGCAACCGAAACGATAAATCTTATGTTATTCATCCTGTTGAGTAAAATTTTGGCAGCATCCACCATTATGGGAAGATGCCTTGCAATTTCCCGATCGCGGGAGCCCGGTAAAAGGCCGATCACAGAGATAGCATTTTCAGGCTTTTGTAAAATTTTTGTGGCATAATCAAGGTTCGTATCAAGTAAAGGATGCCCCACAAATGTTACCGGAATTTCATGTTTTCTATAGAAGTCTTCTTCAAAAGGCAGGATAACCGCCATATGATCCACAAGCTTGCCTATCTTTTCTACACGGCCGGGTCTCCATGCCCAAATCTGTGGGCTGATATAATATAACACCGGTACTCCAAGCTTTTTAGCAAAGGCGGCCAGATTAAGGTTAAAATCAGGGAAATCGATGAGTATCAAAAGATCGGGGAGAAGTCTTTTAAGCGTCTTTTTGGCAACCGCCATCCCTTTGAACAAATTGGGCAATTTGAAAAAGGCTTCGGTTATCCCCACAACCGAAAGCTCTGAAGCATCAACGAAAACTCTGACGCCTGCAGCTTTAAGTGCCTGTCCGCCAATGCCGCAGAAAAACAGCGCCTTGTTTCTTTCACGCATGGCGGTTACCAGTCGTGATCCGTGAAGGTCGCCGGATACTTCACCGGCAATGATCATAACACATTTTTGTTTTGAAGGCGGTGCCATACGACGGCTAACTCAAAAAACGCCGGTTGGTATCACGGATCTGCTTCATAATGCTTAAAGCGATTTTTAAGGCATCGCGCCCCATCTGACCAGTGACCTCCGGAGCTTCACGTCTTATTACCGCTTTTACAAATGATTTTAACTCATCTTCCAGCGCATCACCCTTTGCAAAATTAAGCTGCTTGATCTCCATGCCGGGGATAAGCCCGCCGTGAACTTTATCATTTCGTTGAATAACGGTAATCCCCTGATTTGCAAAATCCACGGATATATAGGCATCTTTTTGAAACAGTCTGATCTTCCTTTCATTTTTGGTCGATATTCGACTGGCGGTAACATTGGCGATACACCCGCTTTTAAATTCAAGACGTGCATTGGCAATATCAACATGTCCGGAAATTACGGGAATGCCCGCCGAATGAATATTGACGATTTCAGACCTGACAAAATTCAGTATAATATCAATATCATGAATCATAAGATCCAGTACAACACTTACGTCCGTACACCGGTCTTTGTAAACACTCAACCGATGCGACTCGATAAACATCGGCTGTTTAATAATATCCCGCAGGGCCACCACGGCCGGATTAAATCGTTCAAGATGCCCAACCTGGATAATAAGACTTCTAAATTTTGCAAAACGGATAAGCTCGTCGGCCTGTTCAGTGGTCTCTGTCATGGGCTTTTCTATCAGCACATCGATATTGTTTTCTAAAAAATCCCTGGCAACAGAAAAATGGGCCGGCGTAGGGACAACAATACTGACTGCATCGACTTTTCCAAAAAGATTTTCATGGTGTAAATATGCCTGTGTATTGAACCTTCCGGCAACCTCCTCGGCCTGGGATTTGTCAATATCGACTACGCCGACAAGGTCAACATCATCCATTCTCGAATACTTCTCAGCATGAAATTTTCCGAGATACCCCGCACCCACAACACCCACACGTAACTTCTTCATAACCTTTATTTTTCCATGGCAACAACGGCAATACCATACTCATCCGCCATGTGGATCATCTCTTCCCGGTCAAAAACAATGGCCTTTCCGGCTTCAACAACGAGCACCCCCGCTCCGGCTTCATACATGGTCTTAATTGTTCTGACCCCGATTGCAGGAATGTCAAATCGTATGTCCTGGTCGGGCTTGCAGACCTTAACCACAACCGCAGTGCTTTTGCCAAGCCTTCCGCCCCGCAGTATGGTCGCATCGGTTCCATCAATAGCCTCTACGGCCAAAACAGACCCGCCTCCCACCACCACACACTGGCCGATATCAAGGCGTCCGATTTCCTTGGCCACTCTCCAGCCCAGTTCGATATCCTTGTTCTCAGACCGGTTCGGTTTGCGTTTTGTCCAGCAACCTTTTTGAGCTAAAAGATCCGGCAGTAAAAATGTCGAGGGTTTTATTTCAATACCCTCTTTTTCGATAAGTGCGACAAACCCCCTTAACAGCCCGTCATCATGGGTATGGTGCATGCCGGCAATAAGGGAAATGGCTTTGATGTCGGGTCTTACATCCGAAAACATTTTCGTCTTTGTTATCGCCCCCATCATAACCGCCTGGCTGACTGCATTCTTTTTAAAATATTTTATAATGCGCTTGATCTGCCCAAGATGAATCCATTCAATCGTATCAACATGCTCTTCTAGGCCGGGATCCGTCTCATTATTATAGGCAACTGCATGGATGACAAATCCTTTGGATTTTGCCGCTTTTGAAAAAATGATGGGGAACTGGCCGCCCCCCGCAATAAGTCCTATCCGCATCTCATTCATTTTACCTTGGGAAACCTGGTCCTTTGGGCCAAGTCAGAGTTCTCCGGCTCTGCCTGAAGAATCGCTGCAAGAGTTTGAAGTGAACTAAAGTTTAAAGTGAGCTAAAGTTAAGGAATTCTGTCAATTATATAAAATCAGCGGAGCGA
>CAYPIW010000073.1:0-12993 GCA_964410925.1 uncultured Desulfobacteraceae bacterium | reverse complement strand
CGGACGGGCAGATACTGGGTTGGTGAAAATCGCCGTGTATACAGATGGAGTTTTAATCCCATTTTTGTTCCATATCCTAAGGTTTCAGGTGTCAGGTGTTAGGAATGATGAACAGAGGCGCTGACACCTGACACCTGAAACCTGTATGCAGCGGATCCAAACACAAATAAAGGAGGAATAATTAGAAATGAAATTACTCGGTTTTATGATTGCGGTTATGTGCCTGTTTTTTCCATATTCTTCAGCGTTTGCCGGGGATGTTTTAAATACCGGGGACACGGCCTGGATGATCGTTGCCACGGCGCTGGTCATGGTGATGACCCCGGCCGGTCTGGCCCTGTTTTACGGCGGAATGTCCAGGTATAAGAACCTGTTGAATACCTATGCCATGACGTTTGTGGCCTATTGTTTGGGCAGTGTGATCTGGATGATGTGGGGCTATACCCTTGCATTCGGACCGGATCAGGCCGGTATGGTCGGCGGTCCTGAGAACCTGTTTTTAAGGGGAATCGGAGTCAACAGCCTGTCCGGAACCATACCCACCTATGTGTTTGTTGTTTTTCAGATGACCTTTGCCGGGATCACCGCGGCCCTGGTCCTCGGCGCCGTAGTGGACCGCATGAAATTTTCTTCATGGATTGTTTTCACGGTATTATGGCTCACGGTTGTCTATTCTCCGATTTGTCACTGGGTATGGGGCGGAGGCTGGATGTCGAAAATGGGTGCCCTTGATTTTGCCGGCGGCACTGTGGTTCACATCAATGCAGGTGTTGCCGGATTGGTACTGGCACTGGTTATCGGGAAACGCATCGGGTACGGCAAAGATGCCATGTTTCCGTCCAGTATTTCCCTGACCGCCCTGGGCGCAGCGCTCTTGTGGTTCGGCTGGTTCGGGTTCAACGCCGGCAGCGAACTGGCTGCAGACGGCGTTGCCGCTTCCGCTTTTCTGGTAACCAACACATCGGCATCCATGGGTGCCCTGGCGTGGATGTTTACCGAGTGGCTCGTTAATAAAAAACCGACCGTATTGGGAATTGCTTCAGGGGTTGTGGCCGGGCTGGTGGCCATTACGCCTGCGGCAGGATTTGTGGACATGCCGGCTTCGCTGGTTATCGGACTGGTTGCCGGTGTACTGGGTTTTTACAGTGTTACCGTGCTAAAGAAAAAACTGGGGTATGACGATTCTCTGGATGCCTTCGGGGTACACGGCATGTGTGGTGTGTGGGGCGCTTTGGCAACCGGGGTCTTTGCCAACCCGGCAATTACCCAAGGGGCCAAAGGATTGGTTTTCGGAAACCCGAAACAACTTTGGATTCAGGCCATATCCATTGTCGGTACGGCCGCTTATACGGCGATTGCAACGTTCGTTATTATTCATATCACCCGGTTCATAACCGGCGGGCTTAGGGTGGATGAAGAAAATGAGATTTTAGGATTAGACAATACCATCCATGGCGAAAGAGCATTTGAGATCGACTAATCATTGAAAGGAGTGAAACCATGAAGAAAATCGAAGCTATCATCAAGCCCTTTAAACTGGATGATGTCAAGGAAGCACTCAATGAAATCGGTATCCAGGGAATGACTCTATCGGAAGTAAAAGGGTATGGACGGCAAAAAGGGCACAAAGAGATCTATCGCGGTGCCGAATATGTTGTAGACTTTATTCCCAAGGTAAAGATGGAAATCGTTGTAGAAGCCTCTCGGGTTGATGAAGTTGTCAGCAAAATTCAGGATGCCGCCAACACCGGAAAAATCGGAGATGGAAAAATATTTGTATTTCCGGTTGAGCAGGCAATTCGGGTTCGGACCGGGGAAAAAGGCAAGGATGCCATATAACATAAACAGTAAGGAGGAATCATATGATGACACCAAAACAAGTATTGGAGTTTGCAAAAGAAAATGAGGCAAAGGTCGTTGATCTGAGATTTATGGATTTTCCGGGGGTGTGGCAGCACTTCACGGTTCCTTTGAGTGAACTGGAAGAATCGAGCTTCGAAGACGGCTTCGGCTTTGACGGATCGAGTATTCGGGGGTGGCAGCCCATACATGCCAGTGATATGCTCGTGGTACCGGACGCCGCTACCGCCAAAATGGACCCTTTCTTTGAAGTACCGACCCTGGTACTCATCGGCAACATCGTCGACCCGATTACCCGTGAATCCTACACCAGAGATCCTCGCAATATTGCAGCAAAGGCGGAAGCCTATCTCAAAAGCACCGGAATTGGGGATATCGCCTACTTCGGGCCTGAAGCCGAATTTTTTATCTTTGACGATATTCGATTCGAATCATCCAGCAATCGTGCGTTCTACGAGATCGATTCAGGGGAAGGGATTTGGAACAGCGGAAGAGAGGAATGCCCCAACCTGGGGTACAAGCCGAGACACAAAGAGGGGTATTTCCCGGTTCCGCCCATGGACAAATTTCAGGATATTCGGACAGAGATGCTTTTGACATTACAAGGGCTGGGAATCGATGTTGAATGCCAGCACCATGAGGTTGCAACTGCCGGACAGGCAGAGATCGACATGCGATTTAAACCGCTTACCCAAATGGGCGACCAGCTGGTGTGGTTCAAGTACGTGCTCAAGAATGTGGCTTACAAACATAACCATACCGTGACGTTTATGCCCAAGCCTCTTTTTCAGGATAACGGTAGCGGAATGCACACGCATTGCAGTATCTGGAAAGACGGGAACCCGCTCTTTGCGGGGGATAAGTATGCCGGGGTTTCACAGGAAGCTCTGTATGCTATCGGCGGAATTCTCAAACATTGCCGGGCACTGTGTGCCATTACCAATCCGACCACCAATTCTTACAAACGTCTGGTACCGGGCTTTGAAGCCCCGGTAAACCTGGCATACTCCAGCAGGAACCGAAGTGCGGCCATCCGGATTCCCATGTACTCGGCGTCTCCTAAGGCCAAGCGGATTGAGTTCAGAACTCCGGATCCGTCCTGCAACGGTTACCTGGCGTTTTCCGCCATACTTATGGCCGTCATAGACGGTATTGAAAACAAGATGGATCCGGGTGAACCATTGGACAAAAACATTTACGGACTGCCCCCCGAGGAACTGGCGGAAATACCTTCCGCACCGGGATCTCTGGATGAAGCACTTGCCGCTTTGCAGGAAGATCACGAGTTTCTGATGAAAGGGGATGTCTTTACCAAAGATGTTATCGAGAAATGGATTGAATACAAGATTGAAAACGAGGTGAATGCAGTAAAACTTCGCCCGCATCCGCACGAATTTTTCCTTTATTTCGACATATAACCGGCACACACCATTAATTACCACCCGCAGCCCGCCGAGAGCTCACTCAGCGGGCTGTGCCGTTTTGTAACCACAGACTGAACATCGGAGAGTCTGAACATCGCCCCAGTGAAATAGAAGAGAAAAAGGCATTTCACGGGGTAAAAACATCGAACGTCTCTCCGAACCGTAGGCTACTACGAGCCGGAGGCCAACGTTGAACAGAGTAAAAGATGAACGTCCAACATCGAACATTGAACGTCGAATGTCGAATAGTGGTGTCGCTTTGCTCCTCAATTAAATTTTATTTTGCCCTAAAAAACATAGTCCTTTGAACCATGTCAGAGTTCTCCGGCTCTGCCTGAAAAATCGCTGAAAAAGTTTGAAGTGAACTAAAGTTTAAACAAAATACAAGTGACTAAAGTGACTAAAGTTGAAAGTGCCTAAAGCCCGCCCTGGTGCGACGCGTTTATCTATATGGGTATCAGTTATAGATCATTGTAATCCGATCCTTTTGAACATTGTGTATTGGTGATCGGTCTGGGCCAGGGTTAAGGTGCCGCCTTCATCGGCTTCATTTTAAAACTTTAGATCACTTCACACTTCACACTTTAGCTCACTATCCACTTTACATTTTAGATCACTTTAGACACTTTTAACTTTTACGGATTCAGGTAAAACAGCCCCTTTAAGGGGCAAACCAAAGCCTGGTCCTCTGTGCCAGGATTCTTTACTTTGTTCGGGAAAACTCTCTCATGAGAAGATAGAAAAAACCCACCAGAATCAAAATTACAGCCGCTGTAATAAAAAATCCGCGTTCAAAGCCGATGTTGCGAATAATGGATCCCATGGAGGCAGAACTCAGCATCATCCCGAAATAGATGCAGGTATTATAACCACCCATTGCCAGTCCACGGGATTCAAGAGGAACCACTTCAGCAATCAGGGCGCCCACGGAAGTGAAGGCCAACCCCATACTGGTTCCGAATGAAACGGCAAATGTCACAAAATGAATCGTAGTCGTAGATATTGCAAAACCCGCCATGGATGCGGAGAACCCGATAAGCCCTATAACAACGAGTGTGCTGCGATTTACAACCTTATCACTCAGATACCCGAAGGGAATCCGGGATAACGCGTTGGAAAGTCCCTGGGCGGCAAAAACAAGACCGATTTGCCATATGCTCAGTCTCTGGTTTTGAGCGTGGAGAGGAAGAAAGGTGATGAACATTCCCAGAGCGAAGCATCCCCCAAGAGTCACCAGCCAGCAACTCAGGAGCGGGCGATTTCTCAAAAGCTCTCTGATAATGATCGAGGAATTTCGCTTTTCGGGTCTGTTGGCAATAACCAGATGGGTTGGAGGCAAGAAAAGCAGGACGGCCCAGAAAGTTAAAAAAATGATGGCGCCGGAAATAAGAAAAACCTGGAGGAATCCCCTGTGTTGGGCGACGAATCCCCCGACTGCGGGACCCAGGCTCATTGATGTGTAAAGAGCCGTTGTATACCAGCCATATGAGCGTCCGAGATGAGTGACCGGTGAAAAATCTGCCACAAATGACATCATGGTTGGACCGAACGCGGCCAATCCCGCGCCGAAAAAAAGGTAGATCCACATGACTTGCATGGGAGTTTTGCTAAAATAGAGTGAAAATGAAGTCACGGACAGTACAATAAGACCCAGACAGGCAAAAAGTTTACGTCCGAAGCGGTCGGAGAGGATGCCCAGTGGCAAAGACAGTATTGCTGCCATAACCAGGAATGCGGAATTGATTATTCCCACTTGGACCGTATCCGCACCGATAGATCGCGCGTAGAGGGGTACCACCGGAAGACGCATGTTTGAACCCAAATACCCGCAAAAGGCGACCCCGCAGCAAATAAACAGCAGGGATGAATAAGACAGGGATTGCCACCTGCTGCAAGTAACGGTTGTCATTTCAACCTCTTAAAGAGTCATGTTAAAATTCCCATTTTCTCTAATATTTTTTCAGCTTCCTGTGCGCCCTGGGTTCGGTATGCGAAGATTCCAACGGATCTTGCAGCCTTAACATTCTTTTCGTTGTCATCCAAGAAAAGAATGGCCGGCGGATCACAATTAAGGCTTTGAAGAACATGCTCAAAAGATTCCCGATCCGGCTTAAGTTTTCCGGTCAGATGTGAAGGAAAATGCTCATCGAACATCCCGTCAATACCCATTTCATGGGTGAGTATCTGCCAGTGTAGCGCATTTGTGTTGCTCAAACATGCGATGAAATAACGGTCTCGACACCGTTCTATAAGTCTGCGGGCATCAGGGTACAGACCTTTTGGCAGTTGGGTGAATGCGTTGAGAAATTCACCGGGTTTTATGGGTAAATTCGTTTCTTCAATGTATTTGTCCGCAAATTGGTCTTTGGTGGAAATACCCGTTTCAAACGCACGTGCAGCCGGAGAGAAGAGCCAATTCGACCAAAGTTTGTCGGCAGGTATTTCGTGACCATTCAACGATAACAATGTGGACAGATCGTTCAGTTCGATGAGGACACCTCCCAGATCGAACAAGAGTACACGAATTTGTTTTGGCATTATTTTAACAGGTTCCAAAGGAATATACCCTTCAAACGGTTGAACGTCCGGTGAAAGCATTTGGGTTTAATCAAAGTGAGATCGAACTTTTTTTATGGCTTCATTCAGCGCCTGCCAGGCAGTATCCACCCCTTTTTTAATGTCCTTAAATGAGTCTTCACCGGCATGGTCGATTTGACTCAGCTTCTGTATCATCTTTTCGCGATTTTTTTTTAAAAAATCCATTTTTTCTTCAAATTTTTTCTTTCCTTCGAATTTGGCGTGTTGCGCCCTGTTTTCCAGCTTTTTGCGCTCGATTTGCCATTTATCGTTTAACTCATCGAATTTGGCCTTCATCTTCTTGGAATAAGAATCTTTGGTCTCCATAAACTCCTCCGTTTGGAAAAGGGTTACATAATACTATGCAGGAATATAGCGGATGTTGTGGATATTTGCAACCGTTTTTAAAGAAATCCGGAAAGGAGTTTGATGATTCGGATTATCGGGTTCCACGGATACGGATGGTTTTGAGTTTTTGAATAAACCTGCGGGTCAGTGGAATTGAAATGTTGTGCTCGAAAATCTGTCCGTCCGGAGTTATTCCTCTGATTTTGCCGTCAGTTAGAAACATTCGGAGGAGTTTCCTGCCAAATTGAATACGGTTGTCCCCTTGTTTGACGGATGCTTGCTGTATGGAAACACCGGAAGGTGATGTTTCAAGGTCTGCCAGGTACTTCATGAAATTAAGAATTCTTCCCAGCCGGAGAAGGGTAACCACTTCTTTTCTGGTGGTTGTGTGAGACAAGGGCAGAGCACTGGAACGCATGAGGGAAAATGACCCCGGGAGTATGTTTTTAGCCCTGCATTGCTCGAAATCCCTGCTGCCCGGCGCCGGATAAAAAACAGAAATACCGGCCAGCACCCTTCTGGCGGCCAGATAGAGCAGATCGGCCAAAGATTCGTCGGGGCACTGATCCGGTGCGCCGACAATCACATAGCCCACGGCATTCAGTGCATATTTTTCGGCGGATTGCAAGGCCCTGTCAAAGGCCTGGCGGACGTCAGGTCGATTGAAGCGCCGGAGCTGGACCCGGGAAGTAGAACCCAAGGAAAGATTCAGGGTTTTGAAACCGGCACCTTGCATGGCGTGAACCGTCTCGTCATCTATAGTTGAGGGCAACAGCCCGTTCATGGCCCTGAATTCCGGCCCGTATCCGGCAAAGCGGTTTTTGATTTCGTGCAAAAGATTCAGGAACCATTTTTTATCATAGGAAATATTTTCATCTTCAATATCTATGAATCTGACATTATTTTGGGTGATCTCGGTTTCCAGCTCGTGAATCACAGAGAGTATGCTTCTGCGACGGTAAGGAACAAAAGAGGAAGCGCCCAGGCTGCAGTAAGTGCAGTTCAGAGGGCATCCCCGGCTGGTGGTAATGACAGCGCTGCTTTTATTTTTCCTTTGATAAAAACCATGCTTGATCAGATCGGTCGCGGGCAGGGGAAGATGGTTTAAATTATCTATGGCCACCGGTTCATTGACATGCAGCGTGCCGTGTTTTTTTCTAAACACAATACCCGGTATGGACTCAACAGCGGTACCGGTTTTCACCGCCCTGGCAAGCAGCGGCATTGAGATTTCGCCTTCCCCCCGGATAACAAAATCAAGGGCTGAGTGCTCCATTGCGCTGAGGGGAAACGCGGTGGGATGGTGCCCCCCGACGACGATGCGGCAGGTTGGATGGAATCGTTTAACGGACTCGGCGACCTTTAAAACCTCCTGGAAATAAGGGGTGAACAGGGCCGAAATGCCCACGAGAAAGGCCCCGGAATCCCTGGTGGCCTGCCCGATATGTTCGAAGCTGTATCCGAAGTGCCGATACTGATGAAACAATCCGAACGGAGATTGATCCGGCTTGGGGTAGAATTGCCGAACATAGTCCATTTCCCCGGGCAGATCCATGATTCGAGATTTTGAAGTAGAAAGACCGTCAAAAATTTCTACGGAAAATCCTTCTTTCCTGAGAGCCGAGGCAATACATGCAAGACCATAAGGGATGGTCCTTTTGACGGTCAGGTAAAAATCTCTGATCGGCGGTTGGATGAGAAGGATGTCTGTCACTGTGAGCTATCTCGGTCAATATTCAGGGTTCAGGATTCAGGATACACGATTTGATGAATGAATCGAATCTTTTTTTGGTTTATTTATTGTCCTGAGCACTATTCTCCTGTATTTTAAATTTGGACAGATGCTCCTTGCAAAAACGGGCCTGTTTTTTAACCATGTTCAGGGCATGTTCGGACGTGTCCTGTTCTGCATCGGTGTTTCCGACGTTTTCTAATGCGGAAAGTAATAGTTCATTGGCGGTTTTGATTGTTGTTATACGGTTAGACAGGGAATCGATCATATCGTTAATTTGGTGCGCTTCATTTTTAAGGAAATCATACCGTCTCAAAAAAACTTTTCGGGTTAAATCTCCCTGAGCAATTTTTTTAAACGTTTTTGAAAAGTTTACCAAAGGGCCACAAAGTTTGTGGTTGGCGAATGTATTATGTATTAAAGCCAGGAGAACTATGGCAATGAATGTTAAGTATAACCGGTCTATTAAAATAAGAAAAAATTTTGCTGAGTAATTCTGAGAATAAAGATCATTCATTAGAAAAATGTCATGATAGAAAGGAGTTAAGATTGTAAAAACAATAACAGCAAGGACCAGTACCAAGAGTATCAGATTGGCAAGCACTATTTTGAGCTGGCTTTTACTGGTGATTAAATAGTTTCTCAGTTTTCGCTGATTTACTGTTCGTTTCATTTTAACCTATATTTTTATAATGTTATCTGCTTAAGGATTTTCTTCAAAATCGGTATCCTTGTTTTTACGCCACTTGATATTCTTCTGGTTTTTGAATTTAATCATCCCGCCGTTTGTCGCATCATAATAAAAGGACAGAGTGTATTGGACCCCATCCGAATTGTGATACTTAATTGTATATAGCACCTCATTATCTTGAACATCTTTTTTTACATCTCCTTTAAGCAACTTTCTTTTTTTGCAGCTTTATAATCGACAGAAAAGCGTCTACAACCTTAGGATCGAACTGCCGGCCCGCTTCCTGGGTGATCAAATCAATAATGCGTTCAAGAGGCCAGCCTTTTCGATAAGGTCGATCCGATTTCAGGGCATCGAAAACATCTGCTACCGCAACAATTCGGGCGCTGAAATCTATGGCATCACCGGAAAGGCCGTCCGGGTATCCCTTTCCATCGTATCGCTCATGATGCTGCAAAACGATGGGAATGATAGTTTTATATGAGGCAATGGGTTCTAAAATTCGAGCACCGGTTCGCGGATGTGTTTTAACGGTTTCATATTCATCATCGTCAAATTTTCCGGGTTTATCCAGGAGGCTAACAGGAACACCGATTTTTCCAATATCGTGAAGAAGAGACCCCCGACGAAGGTTATCCAGTTCTTTTGGCGCAAGCTTTAAAGCTGCTCCTATTTTTAAGGCCATGTCCGTCACCCGTTCGGAATGACCTGCAGTCCAGGATGATTTGGCATCCACGGCACGGGCTAGGGCTTTTAAAGTGCCCAGGTTAAGCTTGTCCAATTCCTGGATCAGGTTGGCATTGGAAAGGGCAACCGCCACCTGGTCGGCTGTTTGCCGGGCCTGGGTGATGTCTTCTTCGCTATATGCTTCTGCCTGGTCACGTCCAATGGCTATGACTGCCTTGAATATATCATCCAGAAAAATCGGGAGAATTAGAAAAGATTTGATTCCACTCGTGTCAAGGTTTGAAAGATAGGCCATGGCGCTTCTGTCCGTATCCACAACGAGGTGTTTTGGATGGTCATGTAACAGTTTAAGATCCTGTGATCTAAATGTAATGAATTTTTCTATGATTTTGTAAGATGGGAGCTTTTGGCTGTTTAAATATGCTCTGGCCGTATGAGATTTCTCGCAATCCATGAGAGCAATCGACACACTATCACACGCGAACCAATCTTTCATTCGACCAATCACTGTTTCTATGATCAACCGGGGTTCCAATGATGATAGGATGGCGCGATCGATCTCTGCTTTGGTGTCAAGGGCATTGAATTGTCTTTTTAACCGTCCGGCCATCTCATTAAAATGTGCGCCAAGTTCTTCAAATTCATCGCCGGTGGTAATGTTCACCCGGGCGTCGAAGTCTTTGATGGCAATTTGTCGGGTTCCATTTTTCAGCAACTCAATGGGCACGAGACCCTTTCGGATGTGGTAAATGCTGAGGGACAACACCACCCAAAGCGACATAAGGACGATAAAAGGAAATGTTGTCTTAAAATGCGATATGGGGGCGAATGCATCGATTTCTAACCGACTGACCACAACGGTCCAACCAGAAACCAGAAACCGGGGTTTCATAAATATCGTCCAATAGCTGACCAGGTATTTTTTGTTATTGTAAACAGACACAAACTGACCCGAAGTGTTATTTTCGAGCCTGATTCTAGTACTGGCGGGATATGAATCTTGATCGGGAAACGAAGAAAAAAGCAGATCTTTCGATTGGTTCAGAATGCAAACTTCGGTGTTGGACGGCAAAGCATTTCCCTTGGAGATTCCCCACAGGTAATCAGCGTTAATTTCTCCGAATAAAAATCCTGCATCGGGATTATTTAAATCCACCCGTCTGATCATAAAGATTCTTGGCGCAGGTTCCGAGTGATTCAAAATTGAGATGGCCGTATTGCCCGAATTAATGTGATTTATTTCTTCGGTGGTCAGTTCCTTGAGATTGCGTATGGTTTTGGAAGCGGACGTATGTGCTCCCAATTTATCGAATATCTCTAAAGCTTGGAAACGACCGGAAAGCCGTTTGTTAAAATCCGGTAATCGTGTCTGGACAGGCATGTCCGAAGGCGTTGTGAAAGAAGATGCGACAAGTTGCAGTTCGGTCTCAAGAAATATCAAATGTTCATAAATGGACATACCGTGTGCTTTAACCGATCGCTTGAGCTGATGGTAGTTCAGTTCAACGAGTTGTTTAGAAACATGTCTATAGGATACCGCGGAAAGGCACAAAATGGGGATAATGGCACAGCACACGAACATGACAAAGAATCGGCGGGCGATCTTGCTGTGGAAAAGTTTGGCATCAAATTTCATAGAATTGTCCTAAATCAGTATTCGGAAACAAGACCAACAAATCCGCCATTACTCGCTCGGACGATATCATCCTGACTGGCCCTGGACGTAAAAGGCGCTTGACTTTTTCCATCTTTACCCATGCTGTAAAGATCAAAATCCGAATTGACCGGGACCATAAAACGATTTTTCCGTACTTTCCCAAGTCCCTTAGGATCGGCACCGTCGATCCTTAAATACTGGTAAGGATTTCCCCAGGGATCCGTGATATTGCTGTTTGGTAATGATTCGAGGCTGTCAGGGAATCCATCGGTGTCAATCAAATAGATTATGATTTTTTTTTCTATGAGCCGGATATCGGATATCGCCAGAACGATTCTGGCTTTGTTTATGTATTTTAAATAAGTTGGCACTGCGATGGCCAACAACGTTCCGATAATTGCCACCACAATCATTATTTCAATAAGCGTAAAGCCACGAATCCGTTTGTTCCGATCCGAATTGTCCGGAAACGGCACTGTGTGAGCGCCGTTGCGGGTATATAACGGATAATAGTACATGTAAGTTTTTATTTATTTTTTCAGCTTAAAAGATTCATTACATATACAGTGATCGATATTATTATCGGAAATTTATTATAACAACTTAAATAATTTAGGTTTTATACAAAAAAACATTTCGTCTCTCCGCGTTACAGGCGCTATTGAGCCAAATCCATGGCATCTTCGATCCAATTCTCCACATTGGCGGATCTTGCTGATCCTTTCAAAATCTTTCGCAACTTTTCCGGTTTCATTATTTTTTGATATGAAAAATCATATCATATCAAATCAAATGGTTAAAGGTAAAAACACACTCAAAGTGAAAAATCCGAATCAGCTTGACATTTTCGACCCCCGGGCGTTTCTGACACCCAAAAGACGACAACTTTTAGACACCGGATGGCCGGGTTTATTTCGAGAGCACATTCTGCCATCCATTCCCGTCCATAAGGTTGCCCAATACTTTGATCAAATTTTTGGCCGCCCGACAAAGGAACTTTACTCCATGATCGGTGCCCTTATCCTGCAGCAGAGACTCGATCTTACCGATGAAGAAACCGTCCGGGAGTATGCCTTTGACATCCAGTGGCATTATGCACTCAACATAACTGAAGGGTCTGATACGGCCAAGTACCTTTCGTTAAGAACATTATGGAGCAATCGAAACATCGTCACACAGAACGGTCTTGAAAAAGATATGTTCAATGCTGCTACTACGAAGCTGGCCCAGGTTTTCAAGGTGAATATTGACAAGCAGCGGATTGATTCGGTCCATATGAAATCCAACATGCGGCGTCTGGGGCGTATCCACATTTTTTCAGAAAGCATTCACAAGTTTTTAACCCATCTCGAACGCGGGCAAAAAGAGCAATGGGATACCGTCGATCAAGAGATTATCGACCGGTATATCACCAAAGACGCTCTGGGCTGTTTTGCCAGGGTCAAGCCGTCTGAATCCCAAAAGACTCTTTCTCAAGTCAGCCGGGATCTTTTTGATTTTGATTGTTTTAAAAAAATACACCGAAATCAGGCATGCCTGCCTTTCTGAATACCGCAAAACTTGTGCCAATGGAAAATAAATTCTATTTTCACCTAAAATTCAGGATGTTGATATGATCACCGGGGAAGGAATGTTGCTTAAAGTCAGGGGATGTAGGAATCCATGCTATGGAACAAATTCCATATAAGAGATCTTCAAACTTCACTTCTTGCACTCACTTTATCTATCGCCTTTAGTATCTCATCATGGTTGAAGGGTTTGGAGATGAAACTACAAATCACCTCTTCTTCCAGGACGTTCTGTATATTGATGTCATCCTTGTAAAAATAACCCGAAAGATCACGGCAAGCTGGATGAAAGACCAGAATATACGCTGCGACACTGAGAATGCCATGGCCAAATCCTGACACCTGGCACCTGGGGTGGTGAAAATCGCCATGTATACAGATGGAATTTTAATCCAATTTTTGTTCCATATCCTAAGGTTTCAGGTGTCAGGTGTCAGGAATGATGAACA
>CAYPIW010000072.1:0-3989 GCA_964410925.1 uncultured Desulfobacteraceae bacterium | reverse complement strand
TTTTGCTTTTTGTCCACCCACTGCCTGGCAAAACAATCCTCTCTTCCTGAAAACAGCTCAAGATACCGCCCAAGAAGAACCTGCCGGTTCCGAAGAGTCATAAAGAATCCAGACGCTGCATGGAAGTCCTGGTCCGGATCGGCAAAACCGCTGTCAGGTGTCAGGAGTAAGAAACGAATTAGCTGACACCTGACACCTGAAACCAAAAAGTCCTGGATAGCAATTAACAAACTGGTAATGCACCTCTCCTAAACGCTAACAGTCTCAAAATACGCTACTTTTATGATTTTCAAAATTATGGCCCCACTTTTTCCAGCAGCACATCCAATTTCGGAAAACGGGGATTGATGTCTCTCAGCTCTTGAGCAATCGTTTGAGCTCTGCCAATTTTATCCAAACGAAGAGCGCTTGCGGACTGCCAGAACAGACTTTCGTCATAAATATTCCCCCATTTTTCGGTAAAGAATCGTCCGGCGTCTTCTGCATATTTCACGCATGCCTGAAAGTCATGGAGCAGATACTCGATCTTGGCCAGCCGGATCAGAACCTTGTGTCGTGACCGGTTGTCTTTTTCCTGGCACGCAATCAGCACCTGTTTGGCCTTTTCCGGGTTACCCTCGGCACACCAGACGTCCGCTTCGGTCCAGCGATAATAGGACCTGCGCTTGTTTTCGGGAACTTTCTGGATGACCTCCATGGTCCGCCGGGTATTTCCCAACGCCAGATAGGTTCTGTCCAGAAGTTCGCACACGAAATCAACCGTACCGTGGAATTCACACTGGAGGGCAAACAGCAGGGCCTCTTTTGCCTCTGTAAACCGTCTGAGGTGGAAACAGACTTTTCCCAGGGCAAAATATTTGTACACCAATGACAGATAATTGGTTTTCTCATCCTGCGCCAAACACCGTTTGATGGTCTCTAATGCCTCCTTGCCTGCTCCTCTGTTCAGAAGTGTGCTGGAAAGATGATACAGCCCCTTGATGAAATTTTTTCGCTCCTGGTGCCTGGCTTCCTTTTCCGATTCTTCGAGCCGATCCCAGTTGGTTACCGCCTTTTGAAACAGCGGAAACGCTTTTTCAGGTTTGTTTTCCAGTTGCTTATACAGCATGCCTTGTCTGTAAAAATTGGTAACACCATCCGGTCTCAACTGCTGGGCTTTTCGAAAATGCCGATGGGCCAGATTGATACGGTCCTCTTTTATTTTTCCGCCAAGAAAAATTTCACGGTTTTTTACTGCATACTGGGAGTTGTAGGCCGTATAGGCAATCGAGGTGTTCAACATAAAATTGTTCGGATCTTTTTGAATTCCTATCCCCAGTTCTTTGAGAAATTCATCATATTTTTTCAACTGTCCGAGGACAAAACCGATCTTTTCCCGCAGGGGAACATCCAGATGACCGGCCACCAGGTCCGGAAACTTTTCATCCAGAGGATGAAACAGAGAGACCGCATCTTCCCACTTTTTCTCACGGATCAGTTCATTGATTTCCATCACCGCCTGCTTCATATTCCTTTTTGCGGCATCTTGTTTAATTCCCAAATATTCTTCCAGGTTCAGAAACTCATCCCCGGCAATTTCCCGGCCATGTTCTTTTGTCTTATCCACCGCCTTTTCATAGGCGGTTCTTATATGTGTTCATAACCATCCCCCCTTATTCACTGATACAGACTTCATAATTTCAGCCCCCCGTTTCTCAATACAAAAAAAATGGGCTGCCTCCTTTTTCCTTGAATCATAGGAGACACCCCATTTTTAAACAAGAACTGCAACATTTCTATTTTTATTACTTTTTCTCTACATCCCCAACATCCCTAATCTGCTTAGCCGAGGTTCGAATTTCCAACTAATCGGGTCATTCCTTCAAACTCACCCTAACCCTCTCCCAAAGGGAGAGGGAACTAAGGAGAAACCCCTTTTTTACTCGATTACCGTTTCCACGGGAATGACGGAACGGTTTTAGGTTACGGTATTCTTATGAAAATCGAAAGCACTGCAACGTTGCCGTTTGGGCTGCCTGAAAGCAAAAAATCCCGTTCTTCGTGTTGTCGAAGCATCGGGGTTTCGTATTCCCGCCAAGCTGTTCAATGCATCCTCCTTTCGGAGTTGAAATCAACGCAATTTATTCAGCATAATTTTTTAAAATAAATACTTACACCATCACCCCGGCCCTCTCCTTCAATGGAGAGGGGGAATGTCGGACAGGCTCTTATAGAGCTTTAATGAAATGATATTCCGGTATTGGTAAAAATCCTGATCTGTCATAAAAACAGGAACATCCAATCGATTGGCAACGGCACAGATCAAAAAATCAATATGAGATCCCTGGATACCTTTTTGCCTGCATTTGTTGCAAAATTCCGCTGCCAGTACATAGTCATGATCAATAATGGGTGTATTTTCAAAGTAAGAAAGCTTTTCTTTTAATTTTTCAAATTTACGAATATCACTATAACTGGAAAGCAGCTCTTGACGAATCGGACCTATAATCAGAGCTCTTTGATGTTGAATCAGCAAGGCAAGTTCGTTGATTTCAGCGTTAAATTCTTTAGCGTGCTTGCGCAATGAATAAGACCAGATCGGGGTATCAACCAGAACTTTCAACGTATCCTTCCTTTTTTATAGTCATAATCCGGGTCAGGGTCAATCTTTCCAAACAGATCGATTATTTCCATTTGTTTGCGCCTGTTAACGAATTCCTTCAAGGCAAGATTAACGATATCTTTCTTGGTTCTCAGGCCGCTTATTTCCAGGGCCATACGTAATAACTCTTCATCAATTGCCAAATTGGTTGCCATATTACACCCCCTATTTTTACACATTATGTACACGCTGAGATGTTTGTCAACAGGCAACATAAAAACAACACAGCAACTACAAACAGCAGCATCACCCTGTTTTTAAGCGCAAAATTTAGTGGATAGGCGACACGTGACCTGAATCCATCATGCCCTTTTATCTAATGCCTCTTTTTCGAAAATCCAGCGGTATTTGGCGCCAGGTTTTTTTCCAGATCCGGCGGCAAATCGATAATGCGACCAACACCCAATGATGCGCGCGCATCGTCTTTCTGTACCAGGGTCAACCGGTGGTTGAATTTAAGAAACAATGAATTCATTACAACAGCATAAAAATATGTTGACGCCGGCCATAGCTTGATATATATCAATATATACCAATCAATTCAAAAATGCAAAAACGGTGATCGCAATGGAGTCAACAGCAAAAATATTTAAAAACGGCCGTTCCCAGGCGGTTCGTTTGCCAAAAGAATTCCGTTTAGAAGGAACCGAAGTAAAAATAAGTAAACAGGGGAATAAAATAATCCTGGAACCTCTGGAAAAAACCGAATGGCCCCGCGGATTTTGGGCAAAATTTACCCCTGACCCCGATTTTGAGATCCCGTCACCATTGCCGGCAGTAAATATTATCCTGGATTAAACTCCATGTTTCTGCTAGACACGAATATCGTCAGCTACTGGATGCGTGGCGATCATACAATAATCAATGCCCTCAAAAAGCATAAGCCCTTCGAACTCTTGCTTTCAACAATAACCCTTGCCGAAATTTTATACGGCATTCGCAAGTCACAAATCAAAAGAAAACAACGCTTGAATAAAATAGAGAGCATTTGTTCCCGACTTGAAATCCTTTCCTTCGACAGAGCTGCTGCAAACCAATATGGAACCATTCGGGTTTATTTAGAAAAGCAGGGCATTCCTATCAGCGAAAGAGACCTTCAAATTGCATCCATAGCCATGGCGAACAAGCTAACCGTAGTTACACACAACGTCAAAGAGTTCGGCAGAATCCCTGAATTGAAGGTCGAAGACTGGGCGGTGTCTTAAAATATCCCTAGGCGTTCACGGGTTCAAAGGTTCAGGGGTTCAAGGTTCCATTCTTATCCCCGGACTGCATTTGGGATGCGTATTTACGATAAAAGCGTCAGTTTCTTCAGGCCTGATCCAGCATTTGAAGCTGAATTGGCAAT
>CAYPIW010000071.1:0-25795 GCA_964410925.1 uncultured Desulfobacteraceae bacterium | reverse complement strand
GAAAGGATCAGAAAAGCCGAAGCCAAACTTCTGGTAAGAAAAAGCGGAGGTATTTTCTCTTAAGACTTTTGTTTCTGGTCGGAATTCGTCACTGATTCGCAAGTGTTGCGTTTTGTATAAAGAAATTAATGCTCATCACGAAAACAGGGAATTATATTTATTCTTATTTATTCAACTTTCGGGATTGGATTTAGATGCCGAAAATATGGTCTAATCATTTGATATCATGAAGAAATAACTTGAAGAGCCCAGTCTTTTGAATTATAATTGATTTGACAAAAAAATACGGTTCCCGAACTAATGAAGATACTGGATTAAGATAAAACCGCTTTAATTTCTATTTACACCGACACAAAATATGATTCGGTCAAACCTTCCAAAAATAAAAATGAGTTTATTTTTATACGGATAAGTTCTGATTCCGGATGGTGGATAAACTCTTTCATATGAGGAAAAGAGGTCAGCATTCTCTCTCGAATCGTTTGTTTTTTTTCCTCATCGGGAACGGGGATAAAAACACCGCTAATGGTCAGCGCCTGAGCGTTGGATCTGGGTTGTGTTTCCCGGGAGTCGATCAACAGACTGACCCAGGGGCTATTCTGAAGGTTATTAAATTTGGTTGTATTTCTGTGTGTCACCATGTAAATTTCTTTATAGTACTCATCGGAGATATACGCCATGAGTGAACAATACGGCCTGTTGCCGGAAACCGTGGCCAAAACACAAATATTCTTTTTTCTGACAAGTTCTTTGATTTTTTCAAGCATCATTTAACATCCTTTGTAACCCGTTGACTGGAATTCTGGTTTCGATTATAAACATTCTTAAGGTGAAAGTAAAATCCTAATTGATCGTAAACAAAACAGGAAAAATATTTTAGGTGTCTAATTGATGATGCATTAAGGATCATGAGGTAAGCCATGGATGAAAAAATAAAGCTTGGGATCAGTGCGTGTTTAGTGGGCGAACCGGTCCGCTGGAATGGCGGGCATGCAAGAGACCGATATCTGACCGATGTGCTGGGGCAATATGTTGAATATGTTCCGGTATGTCCTGAAGTGGAGTGCGGGATGGGCGTTCCCCGGGAAACCTTACGCCTTGTGGGAGATCCGGACAACCCGAATCTGGTCACTTCCAAAACAAATATCGACCATACTCACAGGATGACCCAATGGGCACGGAAAAGAGTTAAAGAACTGGAAAAAGAAAACCTGTGCGGATTTGTTTTCAAAAAAAACTCTCCCAGCAGCGGCCTGTTTCGAGTTCCGGTAAAAAATTTCAAAGGAATGCCCCAGAAAAAAGGGCAGGGCTTATTTGCCCGTGTGTTTACCGAGCACTTTCCGCTGGTTCCGGTGGAAGAAGAAGGCCGGCTGAATGATTCCAAACTCAGAGAGACCTTTATTGAGCAGATTTTCACCCTGATGCGCTGGCGGGAAACACTATCCAAAAAGAAAAGTATGGGAACCCTGGTCGATTTTCATACCCGGCACAAGCTGCTGATTATGTCACACAGTCCCAACCATTCGGAAGTGATGGGGAAGCGGGTTGCCGGAGGCAAAGCACTGATCATGGAAGATTTGTTTTCCCAATACGAAACCCTGTTGATGGAGGCTTTAAGACTAAAAACCACCCTGAAGAAAAATATTAACGTGATTCAACACATCATGGGGTATTTCAAGAAGCAGCTCTCTCCGGACGAAAAGCAGGAACTGCTTGAAATCATCGAACAGTACAGACAGGAACATGTCCCATTGATCGTACCGGTAACCCTGCTCAACCATTATGTGCGAAAATACAAACAGCCGTACCTGGCGCAACAGGTCTATTTAAACCCGCATCCTATTGCGTTGAAATTGCGCAATCATGTTTAACACACGGAGTACATGATCGGGCCCGGCCCCAACGGCGGATCTACGGCAAGGTTCGCTGTACGACGGCCTCGGGTCTGGAACGTAAATGTGATATCCAGGCTATGCGGACAAGGTCAGAGCTTATATCTGAAAATCAAATTACGAGAGAGGTGGCTATAATGGATTATAACAAAAATATCGTAGCAGATATTCATTTTCAGATGAGATGGGGCGGTACGGAGGTCACCCATACCGAGGAATATGAAGCTTTTGATGTTAATTTTTGGAGGGATTGTTTGCCAAAAGAATTATACGACAATTTGGGGATGACATCCGTGGGCCGAACGGTTCAGGCCGACTTTAACCCGGGATCCATTGTCCCAAAATATGATATTAAAAAAACATTTGAAATCAAAGACGCGCAATTTAATCGACGATTTGTTCCGAATAAAGAAATCAAACCCCGTATGGGCCGGTTCTACCCCAAAGGACTTCTAAATGGGGTTGCCGGGGTGTTTCCTCAAAATCTTCAGCCCTTTCGCTGTGTGGGCATCGAGAACGGTGTGTTGAAAGTCGATTTTAACCATCCTTTGGCAAGCAAACCGCTTCAAGTCGAAGCATTTGTAAAAGGAATCAGGTTCAAATCTGTAGAACGGGGCGGCAGATGTAATGACTGGATGGAGATTTTGGCCGACGGGCCCGGGATGCAGTCCCGCTGGGAAGGGAAGCCCACGGACTTTTTATCGGAAAAGCCGTTTCAACGGGAGGATGACGGGACGGACCTTGTGTTTTACAAAAAACCGAGATTTGTTCAGCATCTCGATGACCGGGCCATTGAAGTGGTAAAAGGTCTTTACGGTCGATTTGTCCATGACGGAATGCGAGTGCTGGATTTGATGAGCAGTTGGACATCTCATCTGCCCGAAACGTTACGCTTAAAACAGCTTTCAGGGTTAGGTCTAAATGCAGAAGAGCTTAAGAAAAATAAAGCGTTGAGTGACTGGGTTGTTCATGACCTGAATGAAAATCCCATATTGCCCTATGAAGCCGAATCTTATGATGCGGTCGTGTGTACGGTTTCCATAGAGTATGTTATCGATCCTGAAACGCTGTTCAAGGAAATCGGTCGGATTTTGAGACCTGGAGGTATGTTTATCGTAACATTTTCCAATCGATGGTTCCCGGAAAAAGCAATCCATATCTGGAAGGATCTTCATGAATTCGAGCGGTTGGGGCTGGTCATGGAGTATTTTCAGAAGAGTAACATGTTTACAGACCTGGAAACCTATTCCATCAGAGGGTTGCCAAGACCTGTAAATGATAAGTACTTTGCGGAACTAATGGATTCAGATCCCATTTATGCCGTGTGGAGTTCTAAAAAATAATAAAAAAATCGGGAAGCGGATTACCCCTGCTTCCCGATATATAAGTTGTTATAAAAACAGTTTGATGGATTGAGTGAACTCTTCACTATTTTAATAGACGCCCTAAATTTTTGTGATATTATCTTTGAGCTGGGCAATTTCAAGGCCTAAACTCACACACTGCTTTCCTTCCATGCACAATTCGGCGTCTTGATCTTCCAAAAAGTGTTTTAACTCGATATGATCCTTTTTTAGATTTACCGTCCATGATTTTTGCTCTTCATCATAATCCACGTTGACATCGATGCCACATTCACCGATATCCGGGTACAACCCCCTTATCTTTTCACACAACTCCTTTTTATCATACATGACCGCATCCTCCTTTGTTTCATAATTATAAGGTTTTCTTTCCATCTTAATATTTCTTTAATTTCTCATGTTAACACAGTTATACCATAAGTCAAATCCATGTTTGATGCGTTTCAAGAAAATTGCCTTTGTTTTGCTATGGAAAAGATAATTCTTAAAAATTTTACGAATTCATTAATTTTGAGAAAAAATCTTTTTTTTGAGTTCGGTACAGACACCTTGAAACCTATCGGAAGGGAAAAATTAATGTTATCCTAATATTTTACAAACAACATTTTGTCATGATTTTATGAAACTCTCTCGGGTGAACGTACGAGACTGACGATAAGCTTTGACCCCAAATGGCGGATTTTACGATATGTTCCAACAGTTTATGGGGAATTGAAGCATGTTGCAGGCATGCCACGGGCCGAATATACCCGAAATAGCTGAATTCGACTGTAAGAAATTTTATTGTTTTTATACGCTTGCCCCGGTTAAATCCCGGATTGCAGTCCTTGTTCAAAGAATTTAACTGGCGAGTTAATCCCGCAGTCTCTCCGTAGACGGTATAAGGTTTTGTGTGAAAGGAGATTCAATGAAAAGAAAAAAGAGAATCGCGCTTGTTGCCCATGATGAGAGAAAAGAAGATTTATTGCAATGGGTGAAATATAACGAAAAAAAACTGGCAGCGCACGAATTGTGGGCCACGGGAACAACCGGTGGCGTTATATCAGAAAACTGCTCGCTCGAAATTTTTAGACTAAAAAGTGGGCCGCTGGGCGGTGATCAGCAACTTGGTGCTATGATTGCAAAGGGTGAACTGGATATTTTAATATTCTTTTGGGATGCAATGACCGCCCACCCCCACGATGTTGACGTAAAGGCGCTTTTAAGAATGTCTGTGCTTTACAACACTGCTGTGGCGTGTAATCGATCGACCGCAGATTTTTTAATATCAAGTTCTCTATTCGACGGGGACTATCGGCCAATTGTAAAAGATTATAGTAAGATTCTCGAATAGATCGTTTAGATCAACAAAGTTCCGTCTTTGCTTCAAGCTGAATATCCGGAGACAGCGTAAAATATGGGGTCGTGTCCCCGGATGTCATAAATCGCTCTGGTTTAATTCCCGGTGTCAACTCAAGATAACACTCAATACAAGCGAAACTATCCCACTGCAGGCTAACTGCCTGATTCAAACACTCCCTGTAATGTGAACAACACAGGTTTCTGTTTCCGCGTTTCGGAATCGGATTGGGTTTTTGATACATTTGTTTTACTCCCATAAAATTGTTTTCAGATAAATTGTAAGTAATGCCTATGGATCAAATATAGAAAAGAGAAGGTTACGCGATTATTAGGAAAACATGAAAAATGTGTTAACCGTAACGGGTGTTCTTAAAAGATATGGGGTTTTTAAAAAAATAAATTGGGGGAAACCGTCACATATAATTTGAACTTTTCGTTTGAATTTCAATTTTGACTCTCTATCATACATAAATAGCCTCTCTTTGTTATGCTTCCTGCATGCAATTGACTGCATATAACATCCTATGATCATTGATTAAAGGTTGATTTATAGAGGAGTCGTATGGCACGAACAATCAGTGGTTTATTTCGGCCTCGTCCGGATTTCCCAAAATGTTTACGAAGGGCATCCAGCTGTGCAACCGTATTCGGATCCAGCCAGATGCTAAGACTTCTCCCTCCTTCTTGTGCTTTTTTCGCTCGCCATTCTCTCATACGTTGCTTTTGAGTCATGTTTTTCCCGTTTGCAATCATGATTTCAATTTTCCTGGATAACGAGTATGAGTCTCTTTCTTATTAAATCTTATATGGTTACACAAAAATTTAATGCGATGCTAATACAACTCTAACAAATGGGATATAATATTGGTTCGTAAGATTGAATATTAACATCATTCCATTGGCAAGCTTTTTTATTATAAATACTCTAACAGTATGTATTATAAAAAAAGGAGATATAAACACATGGGTTATTATTTACATCACGTCCCCGGAAGAATTCGTGTTAAAATTCCTGAAATAAAACATCGGCCGTACAAAGCCGATAAGGTTCGGGAGATTTTGAAAGCACAAAACGGGGTGGACGAAATTAATGTCAACCTTTCTACCGGAAGCGTCGTTGTTTACTACGATCCGGAAACAACGACAAAAGAACATATTTTAAACCTTTTAGAATACAATGGTTATTTTGATGAAACCTCGACCTATGGTACCTCCGAGGAAATCGAACGGGTGAGTTCCAAAGCTTGTGATGCTTTTGGAAAGGTGATATTTGGATGGACCGTCGGACGAATCCTGGATGCCAACGGGCTGTCTTTTCTGGCTGCCTTTATCTAACCCTTTGGCGCTGAAGATCGATTCTTAAGGTATACGGTAATTATTCCAGCCACTCGGAATTTATAGTATGAGATAAGAATAGCTGATAACCGTCGAAAAAACATAGGATACCAGAAGCACAACTCCAAAAGGCCGTTGGAGATTTGTTTTCGAATAATTAACCCCCACCCTGAAAACCACCAAAACAAACAACATTGCAGGAAACAACACCTGAAAGAAATGGGCAGGAGCCGCCAGTCCCCCCTTTGTTACCGAAGCTGCTGCTCCGGCCACAAATAAAACATTCAATATATCCGCGCCGATGACATTACCTACCGCCAGATCTCCATGCCCTTTACGAACCGCTGTTACGGCGGTAAACAGTTCCGGGAGGGAAGTTCCAAAAGCCACGAGTGTGGCGCTGACGATGCTTTCGGGAACACCAATCCGAACGGCAACATCCTGAACAGCAGGTATCAGGACATGAGATGAGACCAGAATCATTCCCAACGCGGCCACAAATCGCATCGCAATCCAGCCTCCCGATGAAGAACCCGAAGAATGAACAGAAGAATCTTCCCGCTTATTCGTGTCGTCTTTGACCCAATAAATGGAAGTCCAAAGATAAATCAGAAGCAGTAGCAGGAACACAAAACCCATTTGACGGGGAAGCATTCCACCATTGCTGAAAATGTTACCGACGCAGCAAAAAGGAATGCAGGAAATAACCAGCAAAAAGCCGGCCGCCAACTGGAGCCGTCCCTGACGATCCACAATTCGCCTCATCAAGGGAGGAGGTGATATGACCGTTGCCAGGCCAAGGATCAGTCCCGTATCACAGATAATGGAACCCACAGCGTTGCCAAGCGCAATGCCCGGGCGACCTTTGACAGCCGCCCATACGGATACGACTGCTTCAGGAAAAGTCGTCCCCAGGCTCACAATGGTGGCACCGATCATAAACCGAGGGACACCCCATCGGATGGAGACAGTAACGGCCTCCTCAACCAACAGATCCGCACCTTTTCCCAATGTATAAATACATCCGGCGATGACCAGACATAGTACGGGTAGGGTCAGTGTGCCCATCCATTGATATATCCATGCATCCATTTCGTGTGATCTCCTATCCTACAACGCAACGCATTTTAAAGCTAAATAACACGAATAAACCGGCCGGCCATCCAGCCGCAGATAAATCCCGCTGCCACCGCAGCTACAAAAACGATTTTTCCAATGTTTACTTTAGGCCGTTGCGCCGGGAGGTTATTGCTTTTAGGCTGGTGATCCGGAAACGCTTTGATCACCAGAGGATCTTTGACGGTGTCTTTAAGCTCTCGCTTTTTCCTCATACTATCTCCCTAAGCTTTGTTTAATTTCCTCACATAACCATCGAATTTCTTCGGATGCCTCACTCCGTGGGGCATATTGTAATACCGACATCCCGGCAATCATGGATTCAACGAATACAATTCTCTGAGAAATCTCTGTTTCGAACACCGGAATTTCGAATTCCAGCAAAGTATCCCGGGCATCTTTGCCCACACGGGTTCGAACGATTTTCCGACAAATGAGCATCCGCACGGATAGTTTTCGATTCCGGCGACGGGCATCTGAAATTAGATTGACCGTTTCTCGACTTGACCATATATCCAGCGGACTCGGTCCAATCGGAACAATGGCCAGGTTTGAAATCTCCAACACAGAACGGGTGATATTGCTCAGTCCCGGGGGAGCATCGACTACAATATGCTTGTATTTCTGGATCAGAGGTCTGACTGACCGAACCAAGAGGGGGTATGGACAATGTTGAACAGTAAAATGGTCCTCTTCGGAAATGGATCGCCACTGTTGAAGACTACCCTGAGGATCGGCGTCAATCACCAGAATCCGTTCATCAAGGTGATAGAAAAAACTGGCAACATTAACAGCCAGGGTCGTTTTTCCCACCCCACCCTTCTGATTGACGAAACTAATGATCATAACCAAAAATTCTCCGTTGTATCTAAACCCTTCCAGTGGGGTATAAATCAAGACTGTTGTTTGCTAAGATTGCAATGGCTATTTGGTTTGAGTTGTTAGGTGGAGTGAGACTTATCACCTGTGTTCATCATTCCTGACACCTGAAACCTATTCATTCCAACAAGCTGCAGAATATTCCGACAAAAGCGAATAACGATTCGAATTCGAATCGGTTATGCTTCGACGGCCAGTGCTTCAGCCTTGTCGGTTTTCTCCCAGGGTAGATCCAGATCTTCCCGGCCGAAATGACCGTAAGCCGCAAGTTTCTCAAAAAAACCACCGGGATGCCTGGCCGGAAGCGCCTGGAGGTCGAAGTGTTTCAGAATGCCGGCCAGCCTGAAGTCGAAGTGATGTTCCACAAGATCGGCGATACGGTTATCCGGCAGTTTGCCCGTACCGAAAGTCTGAACCATAAGGCTGGTGGGACCGGTTTGTCCGGTGGAATAACTGAGCATCAGTTCACAACGGTTTGCCAAATTGGCGGCTACGATGTTTTTAGCTGCATACCGGGCGGCATAAGCACCCACACGATCGATACGCAGCAAATCTTTTCCGCTCAGGGCCTTTCCGCTATGCCGGGCATATTCACCGTAAGTGTCAATAGCATTCTTTCGACCGGTAAGTCCAGAATGATAAGTCGGGCCTCCGAGCTGGATTCCGTTCGGGTTCACAAGGATCCGTGTTTTGCTATCGATCCCCACGGGTTCATCTTTAAACACTTCCGCAATCACACGTTCACGGATATCTTCCCGAAGTGTCTTAAGGGTCGGTTTTCTTTTGTTCTTTTGGTTGGCGGTTACTGCGACACTGTGGAGACGGTAAGGTTTCCCTTCCCGGTAGATGACACCGACCTGAACTTTTCCGTCAGGCGCCAGATACGGCAGTAACATCTGATGTCGGACATCGGAAAGCCGACGGGCGACTTTGTGTGCCAGATAAATCGGCAGGGGCATAAACACCGGCGTCTGATCACAGGCAAAGCCAAACAAGGTGACCTGGTTTTTCACCGGTATCTTCTTGATCTGCTGCTCCGTAAGGGATCCCACATAAAATCGGCGGCTTTTCTCCGGCGGCAATGCACGTGGAGCACTCAGAATGCTGCAAACCCGGGCGTTGAAATCCGGCTGGTCGTATCCCACCCGCTGGATGACTTTGCGAGCCACATTGGAAAAATCAACCGTTGCAACAGAAGCAAACACGGTGGCGATAAACACAATAGCACTGGAAACCGCACACTCGACACGAACTTGAGCAAAGGGATCCTGGTTCAAAAAATGATCAATGATGGCATCGCTGATTTGATCGCATAATTTATCCGGATGTCCTTCGGTCACCGATTCGGAAATAAACAAAATTTCGCGTTTCATTTTTCGGCAATCCCCATGATTTTAGTCGTTTCATTAATCAGCAGTGGCAACACGGCGCATCCACCGGTCACCAACATATCGACCGGAGACAATGGGCTGATCCCGAGAATCCGCCGCAAAGGAGGTGAAAAAAAAGTAAGCAACTGCAGCAGTAAAGAGCCACCGATGGCGGTTTTAAGATATAGGTTCGGAGAAAGTTGATCTCCCTGCCAGAACGCATGGGTCTCCGACCGGCAACTCAGTGCATGAAGAAGCTGGCCGATGGTCAGGCTCTGAAAAGCAAGGGTCCCGGCCCGCCTCCCCGCCCCGTATCTGAAAAGACCATAAGCATAAGCGCCAAGGCAAGCAGCGCTTATCACTGACGATTCGTACACCATTCGTTTGAAATCGGCAGTTGAGAATAGCGGTGCTGATTTGTCCCTTGGGGGGCGGTCCATGATATCCGTCTCAGGTGCTTCCATACACAGAGCCAGACCGGGAAAAATATCGGATATGATATTGACCCACAAAAGCTGCACGACATTGAGCGGAAAACCGATTCCTGCAGCCATGGCGGTAAACATCACCATAATTTCCGACAGATTGGTGGAAAGAAAAAAATGCACCGATTTACGTATGTTGATATAGGTCCCTCGCCCGTCCCGAACCGCCATCACCAGAGTTTCCAAATTGTCATCTTCCAAAACCACATCAGAAACTTCCCGGGCAACATCGGTTCCGCTTTTTCCCATGGCAATCCCCAAATCTGCAGCTTTCAGTGCTGGCCCGTCGTTAATGCCGTCTCCGGTCATACCCACGGTGCGCCCGGCGGATTGCAATGCCCTTACAATCTCTAGCTTGTCGGCCGGACTGACCCGAGAGTAGGCATGGGCTTTTTGAGCCAGGGCTTTCAGCTTCGACCCTTTAACTGCTGAAAGTTCAGAAGAATCTAAAATCTCTATATGATTTTCTCCGGAAATTTCAACTTCACGAGCCACTGCATAGGCGGTAGCACTCTGGTCACCCGTTATCATCACCGTTCGGATACCCGCCTGATGAAAATTGCCGATGAGTTCTTTGACCCCACTGCGAATCGGGTCTGCCATGCCCACAAGTCCAAGCCAGACCAGGTCATTAGGAATATGATTCTCTCCATCGCTATTTTTGACGGAAAACGCAAAACCCAATACTCGAAGGGCCTTACCAGCCATTCTCTCATTTTCAAGCTCAATTTGATGCCGGTCGGTGTGCGTGAGCGTAGTGATGATGCCGTTTTTCATCTGCCGGGTGCATAAGGCCAGAACCTCAGGCGGACTGCCCTTGACAGCAAAGAGGACTTTGGAATTTTCAATTGCATGGCAGGTAAACATGAAATGACGACTTTCCGTTCGGTAATTGAGATTCAAAAGTGGATGTTTTTTACGCAGCACCTTCGGATCGAGTCCCGCAATAATAGCCAGCTGAACCAATGCATTTTCAGTGGAGGATCCGCGCAACACGAGATCCTGATCCACGTCATTGCCCTTAACTTTGGTTTCACTGCACAATACACAAACGTTTATCAGGTCTTGAATTTCTCCGATGTGTTTTGGATTTACCGGCTGATTGTTCAGCAGAAGACCTTTAGCGGAAACGGCATATTCATTCCCTCCGGAAAATATTCTTTGAACCGCCATCCGGTTCCATGTCAACGTACCGGTTTTGTCCAGACACAGGGTCTGAATTGCGCCCAGTGTCTCCACCGCCTGCAACCGCCGAATCAAAACCCGGTGCTTTTGCATATTTCGAATACCCAAAGCAAAGTTTATGGTCGCTGCAGCAGGAAGTCCTTCGGGTACGGCTGCAGCCGCAAGGGATATGGCCATTCGAAGCATTTGAACCATTCCATACCCTCTCAGAAAACCAAAAAGAAATACGGCACCACAGACCAGACCGCACAGCATGACCAGCTGGTCCCCCATGATGCGCAGCTGACGCTCAATGGGCGTTTCCGGGCGATCGGTGTCCTGAAGCATCTTTTGAAGTTTTCCGATTTCCGTGTAACAACCGGTGGTCACCACCACTGATCGACCCTGGCCACCAGTTACCTGGGTGCCCATGTATGCCATATTGAGTCGATCTCCCAGGGGAATATTTTTTCTTCTTAAAGATCGGGTATGTTTGAAAACCGGCATGCTTTCTCCGGTGAGCATGGATTCGTCAATGCTTAAATCCGTTGCCTCGAAAATCCGGCAGTCCGCCGCCACGTAGGCACCGGGCTTGAGTATCAGCACATCTCCGATAACCACATTTTCCACCGGTTCTACCCGAACCTTTCCCTCTCTCAGAACACTGGCCTCAGGTATTACCATTTTTTTGAGTGATTCAATGGTTTTTTCGGCTTCACTCTCTGTTCTATACCCGATAAACGCATTGACCGCTACCACACCCATGATGACCAACGCATCAAAAAGACCGCCGGTAAATAGCGAGACTGCGGCAGCGGCCGCCAATAAACAGGTTGGCAACGAGTTGATCTGTCCCAAGAAAATTTCCCATCCGCATCGAGACTTTGTTTCCGGAAGCTGGTTCAGACCGTAACGATCCTGACGAAGTTGCACATCTTTACAGGTTAAACCCGATTCAGCATTCCCGGCCAACTTTAATAGGACACTATCCGATTTTTTTAGGTGCCAGAAACGCTCTTTTTGCACTCTGGGATGGGTCAAAAAACGATGTATTTTGCCGAAACCCTCTTTGAGTTTGGTAGGGATAGACTCATCCTCGGTCGCCTTTTGGATGCCGGCTGAATCGGTTTTCTGCATGGTATCGGAACCCGCAGCAGCGTGTTTTTCTTCAGAAGGGGTTTTTGTCAACAAGATTAGAAGGGATTCGATTGCCCGCTTAATTTCAGATGGTCTTAGATCCGTGTTATAAAAAACCAGTACGTTCCCGGTCAGCGGGCTGGCAAAAACTTTTTGGATGAAATGTATTTGTAACAGTTGAGTTTCAAACTGCTCTTTCAGGGTATCGGAACCGTAAAGTTCTGAGACCTTGAATCGCATTCTTCCCGGTACTTTTGAGTGGACGATGCGTATCATTAATCTCTTTCAACCCTGAGACAAAAAAAGGGGAAATCTCTGCCCGGAAATAATCTTAATTTATGTTTTTTCGTAATGTCAGTAGAACATGTAATTTCAAATAAAAATCACCCTTGCGCCAATATGAAATAATTATGTTAAGTTTCAGTATGTTATAGAATATAGCCCGAAAAGACATTCCTTTCCCATCACAAAGCGGCTATTTTCTGAACGCAAATATTTGTCACATCCCGAAACTTTAAACCAATACCCCATTACATCTTTGGTCAAATATTCGGTCGTAAACCCCGATGTTGCAAACTCAACGGGCTGAATCTGATATAAAGGTATGTGTATTAATAAATTGCACAATAATTGTATCCGATCGTGAAATTCACTTCTGGTGAGTTCCTGAAATCATACCCATTATGAGGTATATATCTTGTTTGACAGTATATTCCATGGGTTTTGGTAAATTTCAATGCAACATCGGGGTAAACTCCAGACACATGAAATATGGTAGGTTTATGAGAGAAAAACTGATCGATTATCGTCTATCACTGAGAAACGGAATTACCACCGGAGATGCTTTTTGAAACAGAACGGTCGAGTATAGATTTCGTGAAAATTCCAAATGAATACCAGAAAGCGGTATACCAAGGCGGAGCCATAAAATTGCCCCTTGCAAGTTCGTATACCCCAAAAATTAAAAGGCCAACAAAAATGGTGCCCGGGAGATCCAACTCACCGCCTGTAAAGTCCCTGATCTCATGACTCAATGCTTTCATGGGAACGGTCACCTTTTCTGCCAGGGGAACCGGTTTGATTTCTTCCGGAATCAGATGGAACAGTTTTTCCTCAGCGGCAACGTGAGCCAATTGATTTACATCAAGCCCTTCTTTGACCAAAAGCACACTGCCTGTCGTAACGTTTGATTCAACGTGTTCGAATTGTTTCAAACCCACCAGCTTGGCGCACACGTCGGCGAAAAAGGGCATATCCCCTTTACAGGCAGGTATCTTCAGCCGTATTCGGTTATGGATCTGATGGGCAATAAGAGCCTCGGGGAACATCTCTCTCCCGTTTACGCTGTGGCTTTGGCAGTTTCTTTTTTGGGTTTAGCCGCTTTTTTTTCTTCTGATCCCGACATTTCCGATTTGGCTTCAGCGGTCAGATCTTCCATGGATTCCACAGCTTCAGCCGTAACTTCTTTCACTTTGTGATAGGCAATCAGTCCGGTCTTAATACCGGCTTTGAGCACAGGCCTGAGCAAACCCGCGATCATCGGAATCACGATGGGTGCCAAAAGCACCGCACCGGCACCAATTAACACACCGCCGCTGATTCTAAGAGCCCCTATTTTAAGCATGACCGCCTCCTTTTGGTTAATGTTTAACATATCGCCCTGGATCACATACTGAATGGACAGAAAAACTCTACCCCGGCGGCTATGTTAGATAAGATATTAAAAAAATGAATGAAATTCAGTCTAAATCTCAGGAATGGGAAATGTCAAGGACCAAAACCATTATTTACCTAAAACTTTTAAATGTTATTTAATGATTGTTAGAAATTTATTAGGGTTGGCTTAGATTTTTGTTAGATTTTATATTGGTCTGCAGATGTTTATTTTGAAACGGGATAAGTTATTACAGTGCAAGATCAACCACCTGACCGTAATCGTTTTTTTTCGGTTCAGAACCGTCACCTGTGAATATTTTGATGGATAAGTTTATTCCGATGAGTCAGCCAACTCGGCTTTGGCCTCAGCTGCGATATCTTTTAAGGTTTCCACACTCCCTGCAACAGAAGCTTTGAGGATGCCAAATGCTGTTATGCCGCCTTTTATGGCCGTTCTGGCGATCGGTTTCCAGGCAGTGGTTAGGGCAGGCACAATGGTCGGCGCTAAAACTATTATTCCGGCCCCAACGAAAATAGAACCTACAATTTTTAATCCGCTATTTAAAACTGTCATTGCCTGGACTCCTTTTTTAGATTAAGTGATATAGGTTGAAGCTCAGTGCAACAAGCTCCAGGGAATGCGCTCGCTGGTGCTGTTCAACCCAGATTCGTCCGAGTGAATTATTTGCTGTTCTCAAACTACAAATAATTTCATTTTTTGTCAATACCAGTTCAATTTTGGTTACCCGGATCTATCAGAAAGGATTTAATACTTGTAGACCTTTTGACAAAAAGAAAGATTAATAAATTTTGAATAACCTGTGTAATGGACAATATCCAGGAAACGAAATGGAAAATCTGTTTGATACATTTTATTTTCGTGTAGTGACATACAATATACACGGGTGTGTTGATGCAAATAGAGAAGTCAATCCGTGGAAGATCGTCAAAATTGTCCGAGAACTTGATGCGGATATCATCGCTCTACAGGAAGTGGATGCCGAAAAACCCGTCAGCAAAAACCAAAATCAAGCGAGAAGCATCAGCGAAGCTCTGAAGTTGGATTATATTTTCTTTCCGGTTGAAGAAAAGGAATGGCACCATTTCGGGCTCGCCGTTTTAAGCCGCTTTTCGTTTTTAGAATCATCTTGCGACCGTCTTCCGAATCTCTATCCTAAACTGAAACCTCGTAAACGAGGCGCCATTCGAGTGTGCCTTGATTCACCGGCAGGCAAGCTGCATATCATTAATACGCATCTCAGCCTTTTTAAGCTGGAACGTAGAAAGCAGTTGAATGCTCTGTTCAAAAAAAACCGGCTCCTGGCGGTACCGGAAGGTGAACCGGTAATTCTGTGCGGAGACTTTAATGCCGGACCTTCATCCGAAACCTATAAAGAATTATCAAAACACTTGATGGATGTTCAGAACATCTTAAACCGAAACTCTTTATCAAAGGCGACATTTCATACGAAAAGCCCTGTTTTCCAAATTGATCATATTTTTGTCTCTTCCCATTTCACAATACTCAATGCGGAAGTTAAAAAAACAACGGATACCGAGACCGCATCGGATCATCTGCCCTTGATTGCCGAGCTGGCTGTCAAGCATAAAATTGTGTAACGATTTTTTATAAATATTTGAAAAGGGGGTAATAAGGAAAACGACATGAATCATCAACACAACATTGACGCCGATAAAGCTGTCGACATCATATTTGACCTATTACCCCATCTCAAAATGCTAAATCACAAACCCGGACGTATCACCTTGAAGCTTTCTTTAGGTGTTTTGAGAATATTTCAGGACGTAAAATTGCATCACCTTGCCGAATCCATTCCCGGCATCCGCAAGGCCAAAACAAGCTGGCTGTCGAGATCGGTTGATATACACTATGACCATGAGCAGCTCCCTTATGACCTCTGGGAGTCACTCCTTGGATTGGAAAAGAGACCAGAGCAGGCATCTCATGTTCGCACCCGCTTATCCAGCATTTTCGACAACAGCCCGTCCAAAATTTTGTGACCACCGGACAGGTGTCGATTCTTGACAATTTCTGACCGGTTGAAAACCGACAGCACGAGTAAAAACACAAACCTCATAATTACCTAATACGTCCCTCATAATTTTATATTTTATTACCTTTTTTAAATAGCCTTTAAAGAACAAATAAATTTGACTTGATGTCTGATTCAATAGTGTAAGGCTTCAAAAAAAAATGGCCCATGGATTTGTACAAGATATGCTGAAAGCGGATACCGGTAATTTTCGCCTGCAATTGGGTGCATGCCTGATCGGTGCTCTGCTTCTCGGAATATCCTATATATCAATTTTTCTATTTAAGGATTCAGAGATTTCCGCATTTGTGTCACTCTCCGCCGCGATCCTGCTTGGCGCCCCTCTGGTGTATAGCGCGTTAAAAGATCTATGGCTCGATCGTATGGAAATGAATGAACTGGCCGCACTCAGCTTCATTGTTTCAGTGGCGAGCACTCAATATCAGGTGGCTGCATGGATTGCATTGTTCCTTGTCGGCTCACAACTTGTCGAGTATCGATCACAGTGGGGTGCCCGTAAGAATCTGGAAGCACTGTTTAGGTTGGCCCCCCGAAAGGCATGGATTAAGAGAGAAAACGGCTTCAAGGAAATCAATTCAAGCACTCTCGCGGTGGGGGATGTTGTACAAGTGAGACCGGGGGATCAAATTCCGGGAGACGGCACAGTCATGGAGGGATTTAGTACCGTTAACCAGGCCGCAATTACCGGAGAATCCCTTCCTGTAGAAAAACAGCCCGGCGATACGGTATTCGGCGGCACCATAAACCAGACCGGAGTTCTTATTATCCGTATAACGGTACAAGTTCAAGATTCCACACTGGCCAAAATCCAGGCGCTTATTACACAGGCGGAAGAAAACCGTACGCCGGTAACCCGACTCATAAACAAATATATTTCCTGGTATACCCCTATTATCCTGATATGTGCGGCGATCGTGCTGTTTTTTACCCATGACATTGATCGGTCCATTGCCATGTTGATTGTTGCATGCCCCTGCACCATTATTCTGTCAACACCCACAGCGTTGATAGCCGCTTTAAGCGCTGCTGCCAGGCTCGGCGTTATCATCAAAAATCTTCAATGCCTTGAGGTTGCCAACCGTTTGGACACGTTAATATTTGACAAAACCGGTACACTGACCACGGGTCAACTTTCTATCATGTCGATTACGCTCAACCAGAGAGTCAAAGAAAACGAACTCTTGGCCTTAACCGCCAGTCTCGAGCAATACTCAACACACCCGGTTGCCAAAGCGGTTGTACTGGAAGCAAAAAAACGAAATGTAACCCTTTGGGACACCTGTGATGTACAGGAAAAACCCGGATTCGGGATTCAGGGAAAAATAAACGGCAACTGGATTGCAGTTGGACGAAGAATCTGGATTGAACGGCTGTGCCCGGAATGTGCTGAACAGAAAACAGATATTCACGGAACAACGCGTCTGTATGTCGCTCAGGACAATCATCTGATCGGTATTTTCCATCTTTCCGATACCATTCGACCGGATGCTAAACTCGTCATTCAAAATTTGCGAACTCAATCGGAACTACAAGTAATAATGCTTACCGGTGATGGGCATATTGCCGCGAACCAAATCGCTAAACAGCTTTCCTGCCATGTTGAATCGGAGGTGATGCCGGATCAAAAAATGGCACGGGTAGAGGAAGCTCGCAGACGCGGAGCTGTGGTTGGCGTGGTGGGAGACGGCGTCAATGATGCCCCGGCGCTGGCGGCGGGAGATGTTTCCATCGCTATGGGCGCTGCAGGAAGTGATGTGGCCATTCATTCCGCCGGGATCATTCTGATGAATAACAAACTGGACCGGATACCGTTTGTCCTGGAATTGTCCCGCAGGGTGGTTGCCACCATACGGCAGAATCTTATTTTCAGCACGCTTTTTATTCTGGTGTTATTCTGGCTCAGCGCGGGAGGAACCATTTCACCGGTATTGGCGGCGATTTTACATGCGTCGAGCTCCCTGTTCGTGGTTTTCAATTCCGCGCGTCTGTTGCGCGTGGGAGAGGCGCTTTCATGAACAATGCTTCAAAAATACTTTCCCGTGGCATTATCCACAGCCTGACAGGCCTCGGTGTGCAAATGGTTGTCTTCGGGCTTTTACTGTGGCTCACCCGTGTCAATCCCTGCGATATGACCCGGCACGTGTTGTGGACATCCCTTGCCGGTATGTTGGTATGGCTGCATCTTGTGGTAACCTATGTGCTTTTGAAATATGAATCTGAATATGAAATCATAACTGACAGGAATGAGACGCTGGCTGCGGAACCGAACGCAACCGAACATAAAACAAAGGATCGCATTCGTTTTGTTCATCGTTCCTATCAACAATTTGTGGTCCCCGTTATGGAGCTGGGGGTGGTTGCAGTGCTGATTCAAAGCACCCTCGCGGGGTTGGGTGTTATTCCATCAGAGACGCTCGCCGTAACAAAAAACAACCTGTTGCTGATCGCGATCTATTCGGTCACTACCTTGATCCTTATCGTATTTTTTGTTTACGTAACCTCTCTGATGCAAGTCAACACCTGGCATTTGCTCAAGAGCGGACGAAATTACACCACTCTCACGATAGTGTTGTTTTTCAGTCTGCTGGCCGCTGCCTGCTGCGATCATTTCAGGATTGTTTCATTAACGTCAATCATGGACTGGGGATTCATAGCGGTAAATACCATCCTTGCCTCGGAAATCCTGCTTTCCATGGTGCTCCGGTTATTTTCACCCCGCCGGCCGGACGCCCTGCCGCGACCCGCCTTTGATTTCTATTTGCTTGAGGGCTTATCTCAGCCCATGCGAATCGGCCATACGGTCACGTCCATGCTGGAAAGCATTTTCGGATTTGATATCACTCGAACATCCTTCGGAAAAATGGTGCGGTCATTGATCCTGCCAACCATTTTCCTGACTGTCGTGCTGCTTTTTGGCCTGTCTTCACTGGTCATTGTGAAACCCTATGAGCAGGCCATCATCCTCAATCTGGGACGCCTCAACCCACAGGCGCTACATTCGGGTCTGCATATCAAGCTTCCCTGGCCCCTGGCTTCCGCACGGCACTACAACATTGCCCGGGTGCGCAGCATTCACGTAGGTTCGCACAAACCCGCCCGAACCGGAGGAACGGTATACCGTGAAGGAGTTCCCATTTTGTGGACAAACATACACGGCATCAATATGGACGAACTTCTGATCTGTTCATCCCCCCAGGATAGGCTTAAAACTGCTTTAAAAAGTAAGGAAAGCAAAACAGACATTCAAAAAGTGCCATCAGTCTCCCTGGCGGCGGCGGATGTACAGGTTCAGTATGTCATACACGATTTGGTGTCTTATATTCGTTCTTCCGCCACGCCCGAGCTATTCCTGCAAAAGATGGCCGAGACCTGCGCATCCCGGTTTATCTACCGCTACGATATCGATGCCCTGTTTTGTGAGGCGCGGTTGGCCCTGGTGGACAAAATTCGATGTTCCATTCAAGACTCGTGTGATAAGGCTGGTCTGGGTATCCGAATCGTGCATGTGGCCATTACGGCCGTGCATCCTCCGGTTGATGTGGCGGGTGCGTTCGAAGAAACGGTGGCTGCCCTGCAGGAACGTGAAACAAAAATACAGCATGCCCGGCAGGAGGCCATAAGATATCAGGTGGAAGCCACCGGCTCCACAGAAACCTTCGCCCGGTTATCGGAACTCGCCGATGGTGTGGATTCGGGACGCAGTAAGGATGTTGTCACCCATGAGGGTCTGTTACATGAGTGCGGGGGAGAGGTTTCCCAAATCCTGGCCCAGGCCGAATCCTATCGATTCAGCCGTGAGAACGTAGAACGTGGTAAAACCGATCGCTTTGCCGAGCAGTTGTGCGCCCATGCCGCATCACCGAAAAATTATCGTTACGACCAGTATTTCTCGATTCTTGAAAAGGGACTTGCAGATAGCAGGAAGGTGCTTCTCCTGGGAAATACCGACAGAACCATTGTCCGCATGGGATTGGGACAAGGCGTGGGAATGGGTGCAATACCCGAAGAAACCGGATTCTAATCGTATTGATCAAGAAAGCGTCAGCCGGTGATGTGGATACTATTTTATTTTTTGGAGGGAAGTTTGTATGCATCGGATCATGAAATTCATACTGGGTGTGGTGCTGTTTGCGTTTTTCTGCGGCATGCTGTTTACCTTTCGAGTGAATTTTGACGAGGTGGCACTGGTCACCACATTTGGCCGGGCCACGCATGAGTCGGTGGTGAACGCGGACGGCAACCAGGCCGGACTGCACCTGAAATGGCCGTGGCCGATTCAGAGTGTTTTTCGGATGGACCGCCGGTTCTTTGTCCTGGAAGACCGGCTCGAGCAACAGGAGACAAAGGACCGGAACGTGGTGATCGCCAAGGCGTTTGCGGTGTGGCGCATACAGGACCCTTTGCAGTTTTACCGGATGTTCCGTTCCAATGAAGACGCCGAAGCCTTTCTACAGGAGCGTCTGCGCGCCACCAAGGCCGAAATCAGCCGGTTTACGTTCGACGATCTAACCAACGCTGATCCCGAAAAACTCAAGCTGGATGAGATTCAGCAGGCCCTGCTCAAGCGCATGCGCACGGATCTGGCAGGACATACCTGCGGCATTGATGTCGTGAATTTGGGAATCAGCAGAATCTTGCTCCCGGAACGTATCACCCGTTCCGTGTTTTCGCGCATGAAACAGACCCGCCAAAGATTCGCACAAAATGCACGCTCCCAGGGAAAAGCCATGGCGCAAAGTATAAAAGCGCAAACCAATAGCGACAAACAGCGCATTATCTCGTTCGCCGAACGTGTTGCACAACATATTCGTGCCCAGGGAGATTCGGCCGCGGCGAAGTATTATGCCGAGTATAATAAAAATCCCGAATTTGCCCTGTTTTTGAGAAAACTGGAGGCCTTGGAAAGAAGCCTGAAAAAAAATACCACTTTTATACTGGACACCGATTCAGAACCGTTTGAACTTCTCAAAAAATAATCAGAAACGAAAGCCATCTATGAACGACCGGAATACGGAGCAGCCAAAACAAACGTCCTATCTTGACCATATTTTAGCGTCCCGCGGCACCGGGACCGTGAGCAGCCTGGATTCGCTGTCACGCGCTCTCAACGTCGGATTCCGGGTGCTGAAAATTCTCATGATGGTCCTGGCGGTTGTGTTTGTTTTCAGTAACATTTTTTGGGTGCCTGAGGGGTATGTTGCGGTTCAATCCCGGTTCGGAAAAATCGTGGAAAAAAACACCGCGTCCATACGCCCGCCGGGTGGTCCTTACCTGGCCCTTCCATATCCCATGGACAACATCATCCGGATTCCCACGACCATTCAAAAAATTTCTCTATTCAATGCGTTCTGGTCGGAAAAAGAAACCGTTGAGCCGACATTCGACGACCGACCCGAAACGGACGGTCTTTGTCCGGCAGTCCATGGGGCACTGGTAACGGCAGACAAAAACATCGTCCAAGGGATTTGGGTGATCCACTACAAACTGGATTTTGGTGCCAGGGATTTAAAAAACGGGGCTCCGGTAACCGACTTTATCCGCAATGTCGGTTCCATGGAACGTGCCGGAAAAATCATTCGTCGCATTGCCCAAGCCGCAATTGTGCGTGTGGTCTCTCAAACCCATGTGGCTGAATTCGTTGCCGGTCGGATCGACAACAATGATATCAAACGCATTATCGGAACTCATTTGACACAGCTTAACACAGGCCTCAAGGTAACCAACGTCTCGGCAAGCCAATATGCCGTGCCCAAGGTTTTGGTACCTGATTTTCAGTCGGTCACCCAGGCAGAGAGCCAAAAAGCGCTTGACATGGAAAAGGCATCCCGTCATCGGGTATCCACGCTCAATGAACTGGCCGGCAGTGGATGGCAGGAACTGCTCGACGCCGTCACAGCCCATGAACAAGCCCTGCAGAATGCGGATAAATCTAAAGAACATAAGGCTTTCGAAGCGGCAAAAGAGATTTTTCTTGCAGAAAACACCGGTGGATTCATTAAACAGATCATGGATGAGGCCCGGAGTGAAAAAACCGCTACCATTCAACGGGTGCGCGCATCGGCTACTCGATTTACTGAGCTTCTGCCTTCTTTTAAAAAAAATCCGAATGTGCTTAAAAATCAGTTGGTACAGGATACCGTCAAGGAGATCTGGTCGGATATCAGTGTGGAGGCCGTTTACGTTCCCAAAGGGCAGAAACTGTTTATGGATCTTGGGCAGCAGGGACTAACGACGAAGTAGCTTGCTTTTTAAACCCATGCGAAAAGGGCCAAATATTGGATAAACCCATAAAACTTGGAGGAAAATGTGACAAAAAAAAATTTTGCTGTGCTCGTCCTTCTACTCTTTCTGTTGTCAGCCTGTACCTCAGAGAATCAATCCCAGCAACCGGGTGGGTGCCTTGAAAACAAGCCCGAAAGCATCCCGGGCCTTAAAGTTTCGGGAGAACGTTCGGAGAAGAATGTAATCAACAATCTGTGGCCGGTGGTCTGCAAGGCTCAGGAGATGTATCGGGAACGGTTGAAAGACAATCCCAGACTCAAGGGAAGCATAGAACTGAAGCTTTCCGTGGAATTCAACGGGGAAATCGGCCCTTATTCAATTGCCCGCAGCACACTGAAAGATCCGGTCTTGGAAGATCGGTTGCTGCGATTCATCGCTTACATGGATTTCGACCCCTATGGGCCTCGCAATTCCGAATCGAGCATTCTTTTTCCGATCCATTTCCAACCCTGATCCACTTCAACGCCCGCCCCGAAGAAAAGGGCAGCGCCGAAATGCTGCCCTCCACATTGGATGCCTTTACCCGCTCCTGGCGGTGGATAAAGACCTGAACCACTAAATGCCGTATTTCTTCATAATCATAATGGCCTGGACCGGTACGTACGGCGCCTCAGCATGGAGTTCATAAGAAGTATCACCAAACTTACCGGGCGCAGCGACCACGCCTTCCAGATTGTAGGTATTTTCTTTGTTCTTCGTCTTGATAGTCAGAAGGTCTTTGTTGCAGGGCAGTTCGGCCGAGGCATGTTTCCCCTCGATTTTGACGACCGGATTGGTCGGATCGCTTGAATCCAAGGTCCAGCCATTTTTACCAAAGACATTGTTCAGATTAACAAACAGACGTTTTTGAATGCGCTTCATATTCAGGTTGAATACATTGGCGACCACTTCGGCCAGCTCGGTGTTGTCCAAAAGGCCTTTGGGAGCCCCGGGTCCATAAGCCCACAGGGGCACGTCTTCTGCGTTGTGGCCATGGCTGGTCCAGCCGATGGAGGTATGGTTCTTGCTGATCACCCGCGCAAGGGCGTAGGACATGGAACCGGCATCCCCTTCAGCCATGTCACGAATCTCCTGGCACTCGTCCGCATCGATGGTAATCCCCCAAAGGGAACCAATTTTTTCGATCATATTCTCGTCGGAGTAAACGCCATCCATGTCCGCCACAACCGCATTTGCCGTGCAGGTCATGCCATAGAGCGGATCCAGCAGCTTCTCGACCGTCGTTTCCGTGTAATCCCCGTTGCGCAGCCGGTTTCCGAGGTCCATACCGCCGGTGTTGTGATCCGGATAGGCCAACACCAGGGTGTTGCGGTCCTGCTTGGCAAAATCCAAGGCCACTTGGACCGCTTCGTCGAATTCGATGAAGTCGGTGACCATGTAAATGGGGTCGTTGTTGTGACCGGCCCAGTCGACCTGGCTGGCTTCCACCATCAGGATAAAGCCGTCCCGGTCTAAAGACAGAAGCTCAATGGCCTTTTGGGTCATCTCGGCGAGGGAGGGTTCATCCGGCGTATCGTTGGGACGATCAATTTCTGGTGCCATGTGGCTATCCGCAAACATACCGTACACCGGCAGGGCGCCTAACGCGTTCATTTCACTCTTGGTTTCAGCAACAGCATAGCCGCGATCGATGAGAACTTGTTTCAGATCTTCACCGTCCTTACGATAAGTGGGATCCAGATTCCGCATGCCGCCACCGAAAACCAGGTCGAGCTCGTTGTAGACCATTTGTTCGGAGATCGCCATGGCCTCATCATTCCGGTAGGGGTGGTGGCTGGCCCAGGCAGCGGGCGTGGCATGGCTGAAACGGCAGGTGACAACCAGACCGGTGGCCTTGCCATGCAGTTTGGCGCCTTCCATGACCGTGGCCAAAGGTTCATAAGGATCAAAGCCGGTCGGCAATTCATAGCCACCTGCATACTCTGTGAGAAGAGTGTCATCCCGAGGGAAAACTCCCAGAAAGCCATTGGAGGTTTTGACTCCGCTGGCAAACGCCGTCGCCGCGGCAGCGGAATCCGTAATCACGGAATCGGCCATCTCATGTTTGACAACCCCCACCTGGATGTCGTCCACAGCAAGTTTTTCGCCTTTATACCAGCGGGCCAGCGTCTGAATACTCTGGGAACACCCATCCGGAATCAGGATGATGACGTTTTTGGCTCTTTGGCCATGTCCATGGCCATGCCTGTTGTCGGCAAATCCGGTGTTTAGAGAAAATGCGCTGATCACCGCAAGCGCTGAAAATACAACAGTAAATCTTTTAAACGTGTTCATATGATATTCTCCTTTTTACCATTTTTTTTATTGTTTCAATTAACTATCCACAACACATGAATTGACAACTTGTTTTGGGATGCCATCACCTCCTTTCCACCAAGCCTTTGGTAATAGCTGCCGGTGAGTTTTCTATCTCTATACGCTCTGATTGTTACGGTTTTATTGGGTTTTCGTGAAAAAACGTTCGGAATAAATTAGAAGTGCGTTAAAAAAAATCAAAAAAACATGAGGATCAGAATTAAGGGGGTGTGTTAGTACGAAAAACTTGAAAAGGAATTAGAAAGCGTTCATTAATGATTGTTTAAGGATAATAGAATTATTAAATGGGGCAAAGTAAGGAGAAAAAACCTGATTTGCAGATAAGTCAACTGTAGGGGTATGTTTTTTATAAACTCTTTGTTTTGAAATCTGTTATGGCTGTTTTCGTTTTATGGCTTGACGCTCATCCCTGAATGAAGTGAATCTTTTATAGTCATGGTCATCGGGCAATTTGGGCTTTATGGCATATCTTAGATGTTGAATAAAACCTTTTAGAAGTCCCGAATACTCCTTCCCGCATTTCTGCCTTTCCTTCGGATGGGATTGGCATCGGAACGCAAACCGTTCCGCCCGGGTCGCTTCCTGTTCTGTCAAATAAATGATTTCCATATCGTCCCTGGTTTTAATCGCTTCCACGAACGCTTTAAAATCGCAGGCAGGAGATATCATTTGTTCTTTAGCATGGGATTTGTGACCGTTGACTGGAACGTTTAGATATGTTTTACAGTCAGGATACGCTGAACATCTAAATCGTATATTATCCGGTTTTCTGTTATAACAGTGCATCTTCTTACCACATCTCGGGCATGTTGGCCTGTTTTTTACTTTATATCTGTATGAACCGACGACAAACTGTCTGCCACAAACAAGGCATATAAACCGTTTTTTACCGCTTGAAGTTTTTCCATATCGATTAAAAGCTTCCGATCCACATTCAGGGCATTTTATGATGTCATATGAACTCGTTGGAATAACCAATGTACAATCTCTTCTTTTGAAATTATAATTGCTATAAGTATATTTTCTTATTTGAAAGTTCAAGATAAATAATTGTTAGAATTTTGTTAGGATTCTATAGTTTTTACAAAAATTTGGCACTCTGAAAATATGGATGGAAATTTTTCTTTAATCTTAACAAAGAAATAACTTGTATTTAATGAAAGTTGCACAAACAGACCCTAAAATTATGCAAATGAAGTTAGACTGGTCCGATTCAATCGCAATTGGAATAATATATTCGATGAAATAAACCGATAACTTTTGAATATTCTTTAAGTTTGACGGTCTCGTAAAAAGTCACAAGATACTGTTTTCTCTCCGAGCCGTAGGCGCTACGAGCCGGAGGCCGTCATTCCGGCGAAAGCCGGAATCCAGTCTTTTCAA
>CAYPIW010000070.1:0-13212 GCA_964410925.1 uncultured Desulfobacteraceae bacterium | reverse complement strand
TCACAATTAAGAACAGTGCAACAGCTATCATCAGGTCGTTGAAATGGTTCTGCTATACCTGATCCCGGGATGCCCGGCTGGAGCGAGCTTCTTCATGCTTAACCAGCGTCAATTTCCGTTTGCCTTTTCGCCACTTGTTCAACTCTTCAATGAGTTCGAGCAAGCTTTTGCATTCGGACCTGAAAAAACAGGCTTTGCCTTTCAGGGCGGGATCGATGTTTTCATGAAAGTATGTGGTGAAAATGGTTTCCGATCCCATTTTTTTCAGAAGTTGAGCCAGTCGGCATGCCGTACAAAAGTATTCATCAATGTCAATCGGATCATCTAATATCCGTAAAAGGCGTTGTTTGATTTCCCGGTACGTGTCAGGGTCTCTCAATATTGCCTGTTCGGATATGATAAAGCATTGGGTCCGTTTTTTATGTAACTCTTGAAGCACCTTTTTCTGAATTTCAATGGGCTGCATCAATTCCTCCCTGTTGTGTTCATCAAATTTGAACAGCATCCGGTTGCATTATTATTTTTTTCCTGTTTCCGGTTTATACAGATCCCGGAAGGTTGACCTCTTTAAGATCAGGTCCCAGATATTCCCGTTCATTCTCTCCAAGGATTCCCAGGGAAAGACCGATTAACGTCCATAAATGGATGACATGGTATCCGCCCTCGAAGTGTTCATTCAGATCATGAATCTGGGCATGGCAGTTGTGACACGGCGTTACCACGTATTCTGCGCCTGTTGCCATAATCTGGTCAAATTTTAGTTTGCCGTATTGACGCCTTGCATCGTTATATCCTGACTGGAGGTATCCGCCGCCCCCTCCGCAGCAGTAATTGTCCGATCGATTGGGAAACATATCCACAAAGTTTTCCGCATTCACGCATTCTTTGACCACATAGCGAAGGTCTTCCGCAAGGGGATCTCCAAAACTCTTGCGTATCTGCATGCACGGGTCCTGAACCGTAAATCTGATCTTTAAATTCTTGTTCCAGTCCGAATTGACCTTGAGTTTACCTTCGCGCACCCATTTGGCGTAATACCGTACCATGGGCGCGATCTCCAGATCGGTTTTAATTCCGTGTTTTTGCACACCCATCCATACGGAATAGGTGGAATGTCCGCATTCCGTATTCAGGTAAACCTTGCATCCGAGTTCCTCTGCTTTGCGGATGGTAAACTCGGTAATTTTTTTCCAATTTTCATCATCGGCAAGGAACATGCAGTAATTTTCTCCACCCCATCCCGTGCTGCCGTAAGTCCAGTTAACTCCTGCCAGATGAAGTATTTTCCACAGGGGAATCATCTCATCAGGTTCCGTAACCGGCTCTCTTGAATTCTGGCTCAGGAAAAAATGCGCTCCCTGCTTGTCAATGGGCGCCTGTAGGTCTTCCCATCCCGGCTGATTCTCACGCACCTCTTCTGCCACATCTTCAACCACGAACTTAAAATCTTCAACCGGAGTCCCCATGGCGCTGCAACTTTCATTTCTCAGGGCCATGTCGCATGATCCCAGGATTCCCTTGGGTCTTTGTTCTCGCGGCCAAAGTTTTCTTGCCTCATGGACAAGTGCGGCAATATTTATCTTCATGGAGCAAACATACATACACCGCTGGCACATGCTGCACATCCACACCCAGGGATGGCCTGCAATCTCTTCATCCATACCCAGGGCGGCCATGCGCAGAAATTTTCTGGGGTCCATATCTTCCAGCCCGGTGGCAGGGCACCCGGAAGAACATGCCCCGCAGGTGAGGCAAAGATTTAAGTTGCCGCCATCGGGTAACAGTTCCTTTACTTTGGTCATAAAAACACTTTTACTGCCATTTCTGATCTTTACCGGTTTTAACATCAGCTTTTCCTCCGTTGATAATGGGTTATATAAAATTAAAAAACGTTACGTTATGGTATCAAATAGTTTTTTTCTACATGACACCTTTAACCGTGAAATCCGGATGGAGCCGAAATTCGATTTGATAACAGTTCTGAACGGTAACACCGTCCATATCCGTATGCTCTGTATAGAACCTTCGGAAACCAACTAAATTGGGATTGGGGTGTCTCTATGGGCATACATTCTGATGCCCTCTCATGGAGAGTTCGGATTGGTGAGGCCCAGAGGCCATATAGCCAAGAAAGAAAATTGATGAGAAAAAATGAAGCGAGGCAATTTTTCGGCCAAAACCTGTGCCTACCGAACCCGGGCAGAATTTATGTCATACGCTCAGGTGAAGCCGAAAAATAGATACATGGATAATCTCCTTATGGGGATAATGGAACGGTCACTAATTTTTTATAGGGGGAAGTTTAGGAATTTTAATTTTCCCCTGTTTTATACCGGCGCAAGCCTTTACGTTATCTGCTCCATGGCGCTGCTCAAGCGTCCTCTATTCTTTTTGGAGAATTTCCAACAATGCTTTTGGAATGTGCTGGATCATCTCCATAACCTGCATGGCGGGTGTGGGGTGTGCGTAATGACCGGCCAGTCGATTTACTCTGGCGGCAATAATGGCCGCCTTCATTATCTCCATCCCGGTCCCGATCAGGGCCGTTACAATGCCGGTAAGCGTGTCCCCCGTGCCTCCTATGGCCTCCATGGCTTCTTCCGAGGGACTATCGATGGTCTCCCGAATTCCCTGCCGGTCTGCCACATAATCCTGTTTTCCCTTGACCAGTAGGCAACGTGCGGCATTTTCATGCTGGTAGGCACGCGCGATCAGTTCCGGCACCCGATTTTCCTCATGCAGGATAAACCCCCGGGTGTAAAAAGGATGCGGCGCCTCTTCGTCCGCCAGAAAAGCCAATTCTCCGATGTCCGGCGTGAACAGATCGTATCGAGAAGACTGCCCGCTCATTTTGGCCGCGTACATGAACCCCGCATCTGCAATCAGGACCGGTTGACGATCCATCTCCTCCACAGCAAACAGGACCCGGTTGTGCCAGTCCACATCCGGTTGAAGGTAATGAAAAACGAGGGTATTCACATCACATTTTCCCAGATGTTCGCTCAAATATTCATAGAGATGCCGGCTGCCCTGTCCCAGGCCCACATCTCCCACCAGATATGCGAATGGAGCGCTCTGTTCAAACACTTGGGCGGTCTTGATTGCTGCCGCCAGCAGGGCAGGGGTCCCCCGATTTACCGGTATCCGCTTTCCCCGGATAAAGATACTGTCCCCTTCTAGGAGGGTTTCCCCGGTCACCAAAGGGAACTCCGGGTCGGGAACCGTTCCCACGACTCCGATCACCGGCGTTTCATCTCCTCGCAGGCGAGCTCAAGGGCATACCCGCAAAGGGTGTGACCGATTTCCCGAGGGCTTGGCGCCTCATCCAGTGGTATTCCCACCATCCTGCTTGCCAGATAGGGCACATCCGGACAACCTCCCCCTGAAATATTTACGATGGTCTTCGTTTCCTTTTCAACCGTTAATTTCATATTGGCCGCCCGGATCATCAGATATTTCCCAAAATCCTTATTTTGAAAAAGATCCACGGGTTGGAGCAACGGACTGCTGACCGGCACCATTTGCATGGGTGGCGTTCCCGCGTTCTCTAATGTCCTCAGAATATTCAATTTCTCGATAAGAGGGATCTCGATAACCAGATCGCAGCCGCTCCGGATTTCGGGCGGAGGGCCCATCACCCGGATGTTCCACCCCGCTTTCTTAAGGACAGTTTCCGCTTTGATCACCTCACTGGTATGCTCAAACACCAGGATGCCCCTGTCCGAATGGGAGGGTGTTTTGGTTTTCTTTTTTCTCGATGTGAAGCGCTTTAAAAAAGACACGTCCTACTCCTTTTTTATGGTCAGCGTATATCCGGTTTCATGTTCTTGAATATCCGCCACCTCCCAGCCCTGGCTTCGGGCGGCACGGCTCACGTTCTCCTTTGACGTGTCCGTGTCCACTTTTATGATGATTTCTCCTTTTTGCATCTCCCTGATTTTATCTATCGTTATCAAGACGGGTTGGGGACAGGAAAGTCCTCCGGCGTCGATAATTACACTCATACTCTACCTCCTATTTCTTTCTCATGGTAAAACCGATAAACAGGCAGACCACAAGACCGATCATCACTGCTGCGATGCCATGGGGTCCCACCCCATTGGGCGAACTGGCCAGGCCGAAATTATGGGCAACCCCGGCCCCTACGATCATGCCCAGAACAAACACCGCTGCATCGCCGTCCCCCTCTCCGGCCAGAAAAAGTTGCCGGCCCGGACATCCCCCGGCAAGGGCAAAGGCCAGACCTGCCAGAACCATGCCCCCGAAGTTCCAGACATGCAGGGTATGGGCCACCGGCTGGTTGACAAAGCCCGGATGAAACTGGCCCACCATCAGATTGGTTATGAACGCCAGGGCCACCAGCGCAAGAAGTCCCAGAAAAAGATGAGCCTGCCGGAACAGAATCAGATCCCTGAACGCTCCCATGGTACAAAAACGGCTTCTCTGTGCGGTGAATCCGATAAGAAGCCCCACGGCCAGAGAAACCAGCACCGGGGCGTGCATGGCGCCCGGGCCTTTGAGGCTGTAAAACAGGATCCCGCTTTTTGCCTCACCTTTTACATACGGATAAATCAACATTAAAATAAAAAACCCTGACATAATCAAGGGCAATACCCAGCCCACCGAGGCGTAGGTCTTTTGGGTCCGGCCCAGATTGTATCCGCCCTTGAGGAAAAGCGTGCCGATCCAGATCCCACCGATCAGTCCGAGCAACCCGAAAATGGCGTTTCCGTCACCGGCCGAAAAGCGCAACAGGGCCCGCCACGGGCATCCCAGAAAGACCAGGGCTCCGATCATGGCAAAAACCCCCAACACAAATCGAACAATAGGAGCGGAGCCCGAACGGGGCCGGAATTCCTTGAAACCATACGCAGCTGCCAATGACCCCAGGACAAACCCGATGATTTCGGGTCGCATATACTGGACCACCTCCGCGCGGTGAAAGCCGATGGCCCCGGCAATATCTCTTTCAAAACATGCCACGCAGATGCCCATGTTTCCGGGATTTCCCCATTTCTGTAACAGCGGGGCAAGCACTCCGATAAAGGCCCCAACGCCGATGATGCCCCACCGTGTGGAAAAAAAGTTCTTGAATTGACCCATGTATTTCCTCCTTTGAGGTAACAAAATTAATATCCAACGGTAATCTGAAACGTGAAGATATCCCTTTCGTCTTTTTCAGGGTTATCCGGATCAACGTACATGTAATCCGCCGTTAACTTGCAGTTGTGTCCTTTGAGATAATAATTGAATCCGCCGCTCCAAAAATCGGTTTCGTTTTTCTTGTCCACATCCACGGTTTCGTATCGGATATAAGGTTGAAGCCGGCCCGGGCCAATAGAGCCGGGCAGAAGATATCCCGCGTTGATGTACCAGTTCTCCGCGTCATCGCCGGCTTCCAGATCATGGTAAAAATTCGGGCCGCCCTGGGTGCAATCACGGATATCAATGTAGGCGGCCTCCAAAGTGACGGCACCGGCTCCCACCGGATGGTCAAAGAACGCGTCCACCGTCCAGACCCTGTTGTCCTGGTCCTCACGACCGCCTAATGTCAGGTCGTCTTGACGATCCATGCCAAAGCCAAGGCTTAAAACCTTTTTTTCCCCGAGGTAGGTTCCCTTGTTGAACCAGGTGGTTTCCGGTTCGAGCAGGCTTACCGAAAGCCGGCCCACAAACCGGAGGTTGTCTTCGGGATTATTGTCGTTCTCGACCCCTTCGGAAATCATAAAGCGGTATTGCAGGCGTCCGTCTAGAGGGTTGCCCCATAGTGTCAGGCCGTCGTCACGTCCCACTTTCTGTGCATAAAAGATGCCCCCTCGCGAACCGCCCTGCAAAAACGGAAGATCGACAGGCAACATGCATTTGGTGGAGGTTGTGCCGTAATTTCGTGTCAGGGGAACATACATTCGTCCCATCTGGATCATAAAGGCCTCATGCAGATTCAAGGTAATCCACAGATCTCGCCAGGCAACGCCGCTTCCCAGTCCCAGGCCGGAATCGTCCAGCGTGCCGCCGGTGGGCTTTTCCATGCCGACCTTATCCGAGGCAAGGTGGGTAAAGAAGCTGACATACTTGGTTACATCTCCTTTGAGGTACATATAAACCCGGCGAATCATGAAATCGTTCACATCCTCGTATTTGCCCTCATTTATCTTTCCGTCTTCGACCCATTGATATGAATTTTGCATCCAGATGCCGATCTCCCCTTTGGTCTGTTCGTCAAATTCCATTTTGAATCCTGCCCGGCAGGGACTTAGCATTCCGAAGACAAAAAACAACACCATCACCATCCCGGCCAGCACCACTGATTTCTTCATTCTCATTTCTCCTTTAATTTTCCTGAGATGAGTGTTTCAAATTTTAAAAGGGGATCAACTATCTATTATTTTTAATGAGTTAAATTGATTTATATTTTTAAAATTTGAAACCCTTCGGGATTGCCGATCTTACCGCATCTACTGCTTCAGATACCGTCCCGCATAGTTGACTATAGCGGAACGGTATCTTCCTTATATCTGGGGCAACCTCTACAATCGCTCAACTTAGGTTTGATAAAAATTGATAAAAAACTAACACTGCATGGCTGCTATCCAACCCATATTTTGGGTCTGCAAGGGGCAAGGGGAATCGAACCTCCTCTCCGTTTTTCAGACGCGGCCAACGGTTTTGAAGACCGCGGGACGTCCGGCGCCATTGCCCCTGAATACTTTGAAAACGGAATTCGCCAGGGTATGATCGAATGATGAATGAAAAAAAGCTCATTGAACTCTAATGGGCGTGATTTTTCGGCCAAACCCTGTGCCTACCGAACCCGGTCAGAATTTATATCGTACGCTCAGGTAAAGCCGAAAAATGGATACATGGATGGTTTCCTTATAATTAAATTTTTACTAAAATTTAATTATAAAGGATAATTCGATTTGTCAAACTGGATATTCCGATATTTAAGGGCGGTTTTCATAGAAAAAACCGATTCGTAAAGCCGGGTAATAACCTTGAAACTTAAGAGTCTAAAGTTCTTACGTCATGCCGGACTTGATCCGGCATCCAGAACTTATCGAATTCACTGGATTCCGACTGTAGTTTATTCCGTACTACCTCTAGATTGTGTCTAAAGGACCATTTTCGTTCTTAGAGGGCAAAAAGTGATTTTGGACGCGGATCTTGCCAAACTTTACGGCGTGACAACCAAACGGCTCAATCAGCAAGTGAACCGGAATCGAAACCGTTTTCCGGATGATTTCATTTTTCAGATAACCTCAGAGGAAAAAACTGAGGTGGTTGCAAATAAGTATGCTTCAACTGTGCTTGGTGCGCATCATGGCCGCCTGACCCTACCCAATGATCGAGGATACCAGGCCCAAAAGGCAATTTCTGAGGATTACAGCAATATTGACTGGGATGCCGAGTGAGTGACAAATGCTCGAATGGTTTGGAATCACTTTCTGGAAAGCGGTATCCTTTTTTCACTATCCGACGATTTACCTTCGCTTTGGTGGCTTGCAGGGCTCACTTCTGTTGCCGACTGGATCGGTTCCGACGAAAGGTTCTTTCCACTTTCCACCAAATAGTATTGAAAAGCCAGTCGATAAGGCCACTGCCGCGCTTTATGCTCTCGATGGTATCGGCTTCCGGCATGTACAGTTTGTTCGAGACCTTTCATTTCATGATCTATTCCATGATCCACAAGAGACTGAAAAAATATGGCATCCCAATAATATGCAGGAAAAGACACTGTCCACAGTATGTGGCCCCGGGGTCTATATTGTCGAAGCTCCCATGGGGATGGGAAAGACCGAAGCAGCACTGTGGGCAGCCTATGAGTTGCTTAGGGGTTTACCATGACGAGACACCCTTAGAAGTTGTCTCAGTCCTCATCACTGATAGGAGACCATATGGTATCACTGTGAAAAAGAATGGAGAAGTCATTTTTGACGAACGATTTGTTATCCCTGAAGAGAATGAAATTAGTACACCTATGGAACTTTCTCTGGCACAGTTACAAGAGGGAGAAGCGAAGGATCCTGCACTAAATCCTTTAGTTAGTGTGGCGAGACGGATTCCTCAATTAGAGTTTCTTCCACTTTTTTCTGAAGTCTTACCAGTGCGTGTGTACTGGAAAAGTATGTATTCAGGGCAGCTTGAGTATAGGGATGGGAATATTGCCAGACTTTCCTTCAGCACACAAGAATTAAATGAATGTACCGAAGAAGAGCAGGAACGACAGTATAGGCTACGCAGTGAAAACTGCGACCAATCATGGCAAGAATACATAAATTCTGCAAATCTCAGAGATACTGACTGTCTCCTTTGTTCTTTGATAGCCATAGATCCCTGTATTGGGGCACCAATCAATGCTCATGCTGTATTTGGATGCATTTTTGGAGGCCCGATTGGGTGTGGGGTTTCGATTGGTATTGCGATTTTCCTTTGGGCAGGCTCTGCTTATTGAAAAGAGAGTAGAATTAGACAATTAGTTTGTGCAGTGAAGGAAGGAATTGCGGACAGACCTCGGAAACAGAAAACAGAATTAACTATTAAAGATGAGGAAAAGAAAAAAGACGGTGGAGATTAGCTTTTGCCTAACAAATCAATGAAGCAGATTCGCTTCGCTCACCGCTTATTTTTTCGTCCATGGATAGTATTAAAGAAGTAAAGAAATAGATTCAGACCGTGATATCGCTTAAAGGTACAGCGGTGAAGTCCCTCGATTTTTTAGCTTTAAACATAACGTAATAAATGATGATGAAAAAGAGATTATTTTTTCCCTTGCTTTGTGTGTTGGTAGTGTTAATGGTCGGCATTGGGTGTGAACATAAGGATTCTGAAGCACCTGTGATCTGTACTTTGAAGCTTGTGAGGACGCAGTATTTGCCGATACAGACGAAATCTACGACCGCCTGGTTGCCATCACCCAGGATAACGATAATCTTGAGTGGAATGACGGCATGGTTCTCGTTGTAACCTTCACCCGCTTTCCTGACAGCTACCCTGAAGGCGAACGTATACAGACTTGGTGGGGTGAAACGTGGGTTACGGCTGTGCCCGAACTGAAAACTTATTATGAGGGCCTTACAGTAGCCGTTGATAATCCGGTGCTGCGCGTTGAGCAGATTCTAGGCCTGCCGAAGGACAGTGGTTACGAATGGTTTGCTGAACTGTGGGTTAACCCTCATGACCTTTATCGTCCCTGTCCCGATAGCGAGATTACCAACTCCGTTTGCGGGCTTACCTTTCCTGACAACACCACTGACGAGCACATCGATTGGTTCAATAACCAGATCATAGAATCCTACTTCCAAGAGCATAAATATCCATTGACGCGTCTTGGCTATACATATGACTGGGGCGATCCGACTAACGAGATTGGGCTAAGCGAATTCATCATCAGACAGGGTGCGGAAGTGCTGGTAGAAAGACTGGAAAGATTTGAGGATTATCTATAAGAACAATTATAATTATGGCAAATTCACTCTTATTTTGCGTATTGCTGAATTTTATAAGAAATCAAATATAACATCGCTGCTGCAGTGGACGGAATAAAAAACGCGGCCCCTGAGCAGCCCGAACCCCGCAGTAAGATGCAAAGTTAGGCGCAATTAGATTGGCATTTTTTGATGAAGCATGATGAGAACAAGTTAATTCGACATCAAAATTAAACTTGAATTGTATATGGCAATAATATACAATGGTGCATTATGACAAATGATTTAGAGCAATTTACCGGATTTCAATGGGATGAGGGTAACATAGATAAGAATTTGCTCAAAAACCAGGTCCAAAACTGTGAATGTGAACAAATTTTCTTTAATGAGCCGTTGATTATTTTAGATGATCCAAAACATTCACTTTCGGAAAAAAGATGGGCAGCATTCGGCCAGACCGATGCAGGCCGGCCTCCTACTATCATTTTTACAAAACGAGAAAAATTACTTAGGGTTATATCTGCAAGAGATATGAACTGGAAGGAAAAGAAGTTTTATGAAAAAAGCGGATAAACGAATTCCGAAGTTCAAAAACGAAGATGAAGAGCGGGAGTTTTGGGCTACTCATTCTCCCCTTGATTATTTTGATTCCAAAAAGTTAAAGAGAGGTTCATTTTTAAAACTGAAACCGTCCCTCAAATCAATCTCGATTCGCTTGCCAGAGGATATGTTAGCAGAACTCAAAATACTCGCAAACAAAAAAGATGTTCCTTATCAGAGTTTGGCAAAAATCTACCTGGCAAGGCAAATAGCCTTAGAACGAGGTTTTTTAAATAGCTCTCAATAAAAAAAAAGGGGTCAGGCATTCATTCTTGACAGTTTTTCGATACAATATGAAGAGTCGAAAGTGATTGGTATCAAATTTTGAATTGCAAAAATAATATTTTTAAATATAATATCAAAAGGTTAGAATTTCCATCAAACTACGAATTATGGTTATATGCCCGATAACCAATGCACCACTGAACAATTTTAGGAAGTGACGAGGGGGTCGCATCTAAATTATAAAGTATTGACGAGGTCATGCCGTTAAGATCGCGTGCAGAAAACAAAAGAAGATGCTTCCTGGCGAAACAAAAAGGTGTTTTTGAATGGCTCGGATGTTAAGAATAGAATTCCCGGGTGCCTTCTATCACGTGATGAATGACGGAAACACGGGAATGAATATATACAAGAGCGCGCGGGACCGGGAAAAGTTCCTGGAATATGCCGGCAAGGCGGTAAAACGATACGGGATCAATGGGCCGGCGGTTCGATATCTCCGGAACTGGAATCGCGGCTCGGCATAACCGAATCGCGAAAAAACTTGAGACGGATCGAAAGCTTAATGGGCGGGAGGATCGAATCAGAAGGAAAATACTTAATATTTGAGATGCGACCCCCATGTCCCTAAAAGCGCAGTTTTGATCCATCGCACCGTATTGGATAAGAAGCGGGTATCCGGCCTGCACTTTTGGGCCAGAGGATACTGTGTCAGTACGGTTGGGTTGGATGAAGATACCGTACGAAAATACATTCGAGAACAAGAAAGGAGTGAACAGGAACAATTGGAGTTAGATTTTGATGACGAATAGATAGCCCCAACGAGGCTTTCCCAATGTCATAGCCCCCTCCGGGAGGCCTCTTGAGCCCACCCGCTCCGTGGGTGGAGACTCAGTATTGTCAAATATAGTTTATAATTCAAGTATAATGCAAGTATACTTGACAATTCAAAAGCTCAAAAGCTCCATTTAATCAAAAAAGTATAGATATGGGGAGGGGAGAACGATGGTAGAAATTCTGAAAGACCAGATATCCGAAGATATCGTAGAGACAATACATGAACCCCTTTTGGTGCTGGATTCAGATCTGAAGGTTATCTCAGCAAACCGTAGTTTTATTGATTCATTCAAGGTAACGCGGGAAGAAACTTTAGGCAGTTTTATCTATGACCTGGGCAACCGACAATGGAATATTCCCAGATTAAGAGAACTGTTTGAAAAAGTTCTCCCGGAAAACAACCCGTTTGACAACTATGAGGTTGAACACGATTTTCCCACCATCGGCAGGCGCATTATGCTTTTGAATGCCCGGCAGGTTGAACGGGCGGTGGGCAAGGAGCGGATTATCCTCCTGGCCATCAGGGACATCACCGAGCGTAAGGAGGCGGAATTTGAGCTATCCCGGTATCGACAGGGGTTGGAAAAAATGGTCGAAGAGCAAACCGTTGAACTTAAGGAGCAGGTCAAGGAGATCGGCTGCCTTTACGCCGTTTTGAGCCTTTTCGCAGAACCAAACAAATCAATCGACGAGGTGCTGAAGTCTGCGGTGTACTTGATTCCGAGGGGTTGGCGGTATCCGGAGTTTTGTCGCGCCCGGATCGTCTTCGAGGGCAGGGAGTTCGCGGCCGGGGATTTCAGGGAGACAACCTGGAAGCAGTCCGCCGACATCGTGCTCTCGGGGGAGACTGTCGGAACGCTGGAGGTCTGCTACCTGGAGGAAATGCCCGCGTTGGACGAGGGGCCGTTTCGGAAGGAAGAGCGGAGCCTTATTGACGAACTGGCGAGGCAACTCGCCGGCATGGTTCAACGCGAACTTGCTTATGCCCGCCTTGAGCACCTCAACAGCGTGTTGCAATCCCTCCGAGACATCAACCAGCTGATTGTGCGCGAGAAGCGGCGCGGGCCGCTCATCCAGATGGCCTGTAAGAATCTGGCGAATGCCCGCGACTTAGGTGGCGCATGGATCGTCCTCACCGGCGGGCTGCCTGATCCTGTCGAGGGTGCGCAAACCGGCTTGAACGATATTGCTTTCTCAGAACTCCTGAACCTGTTTCAGCGGGGGGAGACCCCGGCATGCTTTGGCCATGGCCAAACCGGGTCGGGTGTGAATGTGACGAATGACCCCGATGCCGCATGCAGGAATTGCCCTCTGGCGGACACCTATGGAGGAAGCGGCGCGATCACCATCGAGCTGAAGCACGGCAACCGCCGATACGGCTATATGGGGATTGCCGTCCCAATCAACTTCGCCAACGACAAGGAAGAAGCTTCGTTGTTTGAGGAGATCGCCGGCGACATTGCGTATGGGCTGGCAGCCATCAAGCAGGAGGAAGATCTACGGAAATCACAGCATCTCTTGGATGCCAGGGTTCGGATCGCCAGTGCGTTTCTCTTGGCTTCCGATGAAGATATCTTCGGAGATGTCCTGGATATCGTCCTCAACCTTATGCAAAGTGAATTCGGGGTTTTCGGCTACATTGATGAACACGGGGACCTCCTGATTCCGTCAATGACAAGGCACATCTGGGACAAGTGCCGGGTTCCTGAAAAAGACATCCGATTCCCGCGTGACACCTGGGGGGACAGCTTGTGGTGCCGGGCTATCAGGGAGAAGCGGACCTTTCACTCCAATCAACCTTCCGCCAAAGTACCGGCAGGGCATATTCCCATGCATAGAAATGTTGCTGTGCCCATTGTTTATCAAGGAGAGGTCATCGGGCTGCTGCAGGTAGCGAATAAAAAGACAGACTACGATGCCGGCGACATTCACGTACTGGAGACTATCAGCGACGTCATCGCCCCTATACTGAACACCAGACTGCAAAGAGACCGAGAGGAACGCCTGCGGATAGAGGCGGAGGGAGCGGTGAAGGAAGCGGAAGTTCGATACAGGGCAATCTTCGAAGGCGCCGCCGAGGGCATACTGGTGGCGGACAGGAAGACTCGGAGATTCAGATACTGCAATC
>CAYPIW010000069.1:0-34205 GCA_964410925.1 uncultured Desulfobacteraceae bacterium | reverse complement strand
TTCTAATCCGACCCTTTTGAATATTGTGTATTGGTGATCGGTCTGGGCCAGGGTTATGGTGCCGCCTTCAGCGGCTTCATTTTAAAACTTTAGCTCACTATCCACTTCACACTTTAGATCACTGTTAGACACTTTTAATTTGTACGGCTTTAACTCTTGCTTCTATTGTTTTCCACATACTCGCTGTATGACTTCTTCCACCTTGCCGCTCATCACCGACTTACCCCCTCGGGTCACTTTGGCCGTATCCATATCCAGGACGTCGCGACAGATACGCACGAAAAGGGGATCGTCAATTCTGGCGCGACCTTTGAGTCGGACCAGAATTCGAGCGATTGCGATACAGGCCCGAACCGTCGGCCGGTTATTGTTGACGCCGATGCCTCTTAATTCCCTCACGATAGTTACGATAGTCTCGGCATCCAGCTTACTGATGCCGGATTTGGTTACTGTAACCTGAATTTCCGACTCGCGATCAAAATGATTCAGATGGATGGTAATGAGCCGGTCCATCAAAGCATCCTGGGTTTTGTGGACGCCGGCGTATTCCTCGGGATTGGAGGTAAAGATGGCCCTGAAGTTCGGGTTTACCTCCACATACCCTTCTCCGGATCTCCGCAGTTTCGGCAGATTGAGAATCTTCTCTTCCAGTACGCTTAAAAGTGCATTGTTGGCTTCGGGTCTGGAACGTGTAAACTCATCATAAATCATTGTATACCCGTACTGACAGGCCGTGGTAAGCCGGTTATCCTCCCACATGGTATTGTAATGTTCTTCGGTCTTGAGAACGGAGTGGATATAATTATCAACCATCTTGTATTTGCGGTATCCGGAGTCCCGGCCGATCAGGTCGGAACCTGTAAATTCGTCGTCTCCGTGAATGAGGGTGACGGGTCGGCCGAGCTGCGCCGCAATATGAAAGGCCAGGGTTGTTTTTCCAGTTCCCGCGGGACCGGAAAAGTGCACCGGGTATCCCACATCCAGATAAGCGAGGGCGCGTTCCGTCAGATCCTGGACATACGGCGTGTTAACGAACTGATCACTGGGTTCCGGGATGACGTTGTCTTCGGCAATCGAAACCTTTGACACGTCGGTTGACACAACTCTCAAGTTGCTGTCTTTCATCCTTATATCTCCTTAATCAAATTGAAAATCTTTTATCAAAAATTGACGATTCCAGAAACTGCCATATCATAAATAGTCAATTTTCAATCATCAGTCTTCAATTCTCCGGCCTGTCTGATCCACTCCTCGACCATCGCCGTTTTTGCCAGCGGCCCTAAAAGCTGAAGCAGGTTTTCCGGATTGCTTTCCGCCAGTTGAGTATAGGTCAAAATTCCCGCCTCATTTAGCAGGTTTTGCCTGCCCGCTCCGATACCTTTAATTACGGTAAAGTCAGCCGGAAAAATGGTCTTATCGATCTTTTCTTCTTTTTGAGACTCAATTGCGGTTGCTTCAGGCTGTAAATCTTCCACCATATGTGGTTCTTCAACGTCATCGGTCTTATGTTCGGTCGCTTCAACATCGTCGGCCCTATGTTCGGGCGCTTCGAACGGATGCTTTTTCTCAAGCTTTTTCTTGACAGCCATACCGGTCCTGGCAGGTAAATCTTCGAACCAGACCTGTCGGGCTCCGCTAATATCGGCTGCATATTTATTTCGCAGAAAGGCGATCTCGTGTCGTAAGTCGGTAACGGATTGTCTGAGTTCAGACAAAAATATTTTACGCCCGCTCGATGTCATTGCGGCCATCTCTGCACGATTCCTGCGAAAGCCGGTGATCATATCATTCACCCCGCCTTTCAGGCCGGATACGAATACCCCGAGAGTGTCGTGCATTTTTTCGGCCATCGCGGCATGGTCGCTGCAAAAGCCGGCACGCGTCGCGTTTACATTCTGAGCCAACTCTGCTACGCATTCTTTTAACTCGGAAATAAATGAGTGGAGATCCGCTTTCGTATTCCGGGCCATCTCGGCATGATCTCTGAGAAAGCCTGACTGCATATCGTTTACCTCTTCAGCCAGTTGAAATACGGATTCTTTTATTCCGGAAATAAATGTCCGAAGATCCGCTTTCATATTCCTGGCCATCTCCAGACGTTCGCTGCGAAAACCCGACTGCATTCCGGACACTTCATCTTTCAAACCCGATACGAACGCTCCGAGAGTGTCGTTCAATTTTTCGGCCATCGCGGCATGGTCGCTGCAAAAGCCGGTCTGCATGGCTCTTGAATCTTCAGCCAGCTCGGATACCTCATCTTTCAAGCCCGATACGAACGTTCCGAGATTCGCTTTCATATTCCTGGCCATCTCGAACCGGTCGTTGCGAAAACCCGACTGCATATCCTCCACACCGGACTTCATCTCTGAAACACCGTGCTTCAATTTTTTGATGAAAACCTCTCGCGCGCTGCGCATTGCATTTGCCTCATCGCGCAAGCGGGTCATATCGTCTGTTAACCGACCCATGTTGCTCTCCTTTCAATATAAAATCGCTGTACAATTTTATTGGAATTGGGAAATCGTTTCGTGAGGGGCTCTTAAGCCGGCCCCTCACGAAAGATCTGCTTTACGCCGGAGCTGCTGCGGCCGCAGTGAGACCAATAGCTTCGGCATACTTCAAGTATGTTTCGACCGAAGCGATCACTACCCTTGCTTCGATAGAAAGCAGTTCGATCCCAACCAGGGAAACCTTGGCCCACGCATCGATCACGATACCCTTATCAAGGATACGGTCTACAACTTCAGCCAGGCTTGAAGAATCGGTTGATTTATTAATTTTTGCCATGATAATACTCCTTTCTTAGTTTTGGATTATAAAAAAATGACCACCGGACAGGCATGCCTGCCTTCATAGAAAGCAAGGGTTGTGCCAAATGAAAGAAAGGTTTGGTTAATGAAGTAAAATCAATAGGGTATCAATCTCATCCGCTGTAGATTTGTTAGTCAAAGACCATCATATGGGGAGACGTCGCTATGGAACAATTTCCATAGATTTTCAAAGTCCTTCAATTACCTTCATCACTTCGTTATGGGAAAAGGGTTTTGCGATAAAGTCGTTAATCGATCCTTCTTTTTGAGCGTTCAGGATGTCGGTGTCATCCCTGTAAAAATAGCCCGAAACAATAACAATGCGAACCAGCGGATCAAAATCCCGAATCTTTTTTGCCAATTGTAAGCCTTCCATATCCGGTAATTTGGCGTCCAGAAAGACCATCCGGAAATGATTTTGCTTCACAAATTCAAGCGCTTCCCTGCCGTTTAATGCTTTTTTTGAGCAAAGCCCTTTTCTTTTGAGTATATTTTCCAGTGCCCAGCACATATCCGGCTCATCATCCACGATAAGAAAGACTTTTTCCTGGTTTTTCATTTTGTTTATTCCTGTATGGCTTGATTGGCGATTGTTGATCGTTACAATTGACAATTGAATATTGACAATTGACTATTGGTGGAATTGCTTCGCCCTTTCAATTCAATATTCAATATTCAATCGTCAATCGTCAATCCAGGGGCAGCCTCAGGGTAAAGGTAGTCCCCCGGCCCACAATGCTGTCCACCTCAATGATACCGGAATGCTGCTTTACGATGGAATAGCAGATGGAAAGTCCTAATCCGGTTCCTTTTCCCACCGGTGCAGTCGTATAAAACGGATCAAATATTTTATTAATGTTCTCGCCGGATATTCCACGGCCTGTATCTGCTATGCGAATCAACAGGTGCTGTTTTGCCTGATCAATGGTTACGGTTAAGGTTCCACCGTCCGGCATGGCCTGAATGGCGTTTAAAAAGAGGTTAATGAATACCTGCTGGAGCAGGCTGGCATTACCGTTGATGATGATCGGTCTTTTGTCAAATTGCAACTTGCCTTCGATCTTTTGAATTTTGGCCTGGTTTTCGATCAACTCCCACGTTTCCTGTATGAGGGCAGGCAAATTGAGCGGCTCCAGTTTGGACGTTACCGCCGGCCGGGCAAATCTCAAAAGATTTTCGATAATATTGGACGCTCTTTGAATGCCGATGTTAATTTTTTCGGAGCATTCCGCCAGAAATTCCGGGCTGATATTATCTTCCATAAGAAACTGAGCGCCTGAAGAACAAATCGCCAGAGGATTGCGGATCTCGTGGGCAATTCCCCCGGCCATCACGCCGAGTGCGGCATATTTCTGCGACTGTAAAAGCTGTGCCTCCAATTTGCGGCGCTCGCTCTGGTCTCTTCCTACCGCCACGATTCCCACGGCCTTGGACTCTTCGTCTTTCATGGTTGAACAGATCCAGGCAACATGAATACCCTCCCCTTTTCGGGAGACCAGTTCCCATTCATGCATCTGAGATTTATCTCCGGGCTTCATTTTCGAAAAAACATTTTTAATCATTTCCTGGTAATCTTTGACAAAATATTCAAAAAAAAATTGACCTCTCACTTCCTCTAAGGTGTAGCCCGAGATCTTTTCCGCCGCCCGATTCCATGATAAAATTCTCCCGGCATTGTCCGTGGACAGGATGATATCACTGGCACTTTCAAAAACACTCGCCAGATGGCGTTCCACACGGCGGACCACTTTGCTCAATCGTATTTGCTCGGTAACATCTTCCATGAGCAGGATCACGCTTTCAACAGTCTCCAGCCAGGAAAAAGGGAGGATGCGATAATAGTAAATCCGCATCGGAACCCCCGGTGAACGATATGACATCCGCTGTCCCAGGGTCGGCCGGTTATTGTCGAAGACCTGACGAATCTGCCGGGTGATATCCATCTGATTGAGAATGACGGCAGGGAATACCTTTTCCAGCGGACGACCGATGGTATCTGGCAGAGACCGCCGGCTCTTTTCCAGAAAATTCCGGTTTGCGGAAACGATGCGCATGTCAGGGTTGATTCTCAAAACCGATGAAGGAATGGCATCCAAAAGCATGGTATAAAGCTTTTCGTAGCGTTTGGATTTATCATTGAAATCAAATTCGATTCTGTCTGGCTCCATTAGGAAATCTCCCCTTTTGGATTGTTGATTGTTGATTGTTGATTGTTGATTGTTGATTGTCGATTGTTGATTGTTGATTGTTGATTGTTGATTGTTGATTGTTGATTGTTGATTGTTGATTGTTGATTGTTGAATGTTGAGCATTCAGGTTCATTTAGTGGCCATCCTTAACCATGCACCACCCGTTTCCAGTTTCCAGGTTGTCGATTGAATTCGGACAAGAGTGATTTTCGACAGTCAATCTTCAATCTTCAATCGTCAATCAATGCCCGGTTCCAAATCCTATAATGTATCCTCACCATTACAAGGTGTTACAAAGTTATAGGGGGGCCACGGCCCGCTCATGAGAAGCTTGACGTTCTGCCCGCGACAAATGTGTCGAAACACCTGACGAAAACGCTCTACAGATTGTCGCGGTACAAGGAAATAGAGCGAAACAAGAGGGTTTGGAGTTTGAGATTGACGATTGACACTCCGGTTAAATCCGCAAAGGGGTTCCGCAACAGCGGAAATTGAACGGGGTAAAATTGACGATTGAAGATTGCCGGCTGCAGGATGTTCGGCTTTGAATTTTACATAGAGTCCGGAGAACGCTTTTCGGTACTGCTCAGTGAGTGTTTCAATCTCTTTGCCGAGCTTATCCTTCTGCTCGTAATGGGCTTTGCGGGAGGTCAGGTAATCCCTTCCCAACATTTTGGATTTTGACCGTCCACCTCGCTTGAACGCCCGGGATGGCGGGCAGGGATTTTGGATTTTGAAACTCTCGGTTGCGGATTGCGGATCGGAATTTTCTAATTCCGAATTCCTTAAATCTTCAATCGACGATTGACAATCAACAATCAATACCCGGATTCCCATTTCCACGCAGCCGTCCAGTTTTTTGAGGAGCGTTTCATATTGACTTCGATTTTTTTCAAGGAGTTGAGCAACCTGTTTTTTTTCTTTTAGCAGACATCCGTATCGCATGGGAATGACCGTTCGTTCACGATGAAATGAGTCAATGACCTTTTTGTAAGCCATAATCAGGGGTACATCGGATTTTATATCTTCCCGGACGATCCGTGAGACGGCGGCAACCAGGCCGTTGTTTGAGACCTGAACAACCGGCCGATCATCCACTCCGGTCAGACGGTCGGCCATCGGAACCTTCCGGCCGGTAAATATGCAGTATAGTAGATATTTCAAAGAACTTTCTCCGAATTTATTTTGCCCTGAAAAACCTGGTCCTCTGGGCCAGGATTCTTTATTTCTTTTCGTATGTCAGGTTTCAGGCGTCAGCGCCTTAGCGCCTCTGTTCATCATTCCTGACCCCTGAAACCGCCACCTCACACCTGCCACCCGACACCTGCCACCTGACCCCTGCCATCTGACAACTGACACCTGACCCCCGACACCTGAAACCTGACACCAACTATTCAATCGAAATTTTTCAATCATTCCTCTGTTTCAAAAGAGGGACAAAAACTGTAGGGAGGCCATGGACCTGAAAGCTTAAAAACCAGTCCGTTTTGCGCGTGAACCGCATTGGCCCGGTCCACCCGCGCATGAAAGGTCTTTACGCAATTGAGTGGAACCAGGTATGCCGTATTCATGAACATATCCATATCTGTGCCTGAGGCATCTTTGGACAGCAACCTGCCGGGGTAAACATCAGAGGCCAGAGCACTCAGATCGTCGGCTGTCTCCTTATATATTTCCTTGAGCCGGCAATTCAGTTCACAGCCTGCATGGTTATGAATTCGCTTTTCCCGGAAGTAGCGTGTTCCTGGGGGCAGCGACGCGAAGCGTTCTGCCTCTGCGGCAATTATTTCGGAAAAAAGTTTCTCTTTGGCCCGGGCCATGTCTATCAGGCCTTTGACGGCCCACTCCTGCTTATCAGACAGGTGGTCCAGATACTTCAATATGGTTTTACCATGTACTTTCAAAAGGTCCTCAAGACGGTTCATGGACGAAAAAATCGTTCCGAATCGGGCCGGAACAACGGGCGAGTGGCACATCACCCGTTCAACAATGTTTTCGTGCCGGCAGGCGCGGGGGCCGATCCAGGCCAGATCCTTGATTCTGGATTCTGCCGACGGGCCGCAATACTCATCAAGAGAAACCTTGCTCAATATTGCCGTGATACCCATAAACGTCCAGGTGTAAACGGAACAGCAATCGTCCGGGCCGGCGATATCTTGGATCGGGAGCTGGTGGAGACGTGCAAAACAAAAAAGGTAAATGCCTTCGCCTTTAAGCTTTTTGACTCCGGCTTCACCCGGATTTTCCGACATGGCAGTCCTCCGCTGGGGTGGTGAAAATTGCCCATTTCAGGTGTCAGGTTTCAGCGCCTCTGTTCATCATTCCTGACACCTGACACCTGAAACTTGTTACATGACTTCTTCAATGGAACTTAGCAAGTCCGCTTTCGTAATTTTCAACTCGATCGTGTCGTCGGTCTCCTCACCGCCTCCTTTTTCCACGACCCGGCGAAGAGCCTTGAGCGCAGCATTATGGCAAACTCCGGCGATATCGGCACCGCCGAACCCTTCCGCCTGTGCGGCCAGGTCGTCCATGCTGATTTTCGGTGCAAGCGGTTTGTTTCGCAAGTGAACTTCAAAAATGTCCCGGCGATCCTTTTGATTCGGAATCGGAATTTCGATGATTTCGTCAAACCGCCCGGGCCTGAGCACAGCCGGGTCCAGCATGTCCGTCCTGTTGGTGGCCCCCAACACTAAAACGCCTTTCAGCTCTTCGATACCGTCTAATTCAGCCAGAAACTGACTGAGGACTCGTTCGGCCACGTGGGAATCCGATGAACCGGCGCTCCGCACGGGCACCAGAGCGTCGATCTCGTCGAAGAACATGATGCAGGGGGCTGCCTGCCGGGCCTTGCGAAAAACTTCTCTAACCCCGCTCTCGGACTCGCCCACATATTTTGAAAGCAGTGCCGGACCCTTTACCGATATGAAGTTTACATTGCTTTCAGTGGCGATGGCTTTAGCCAGCAAGGTTTTGCCGCATCCGGGAACCCCTGACATAAGAATGCCCTTAGGCGGCCTGCACCCGGCTTTCTTAAAGAGATGGGAATATTTCAGCGGCCATTCCACTGCCTCCACAAGGCGCTCTTTGACCGCTCCCAAGCCTCCGATGTCCTGCCAGCGAACATCCGGAACCTCCACGAATACCTCCCGTATGGCCGAGGGTTCAACTTCCCGAAGGGCAACTAAAAAATCATCCATATATACTTCCAGGCTTGTAAGTTGCTCATAGGGAATATGGGTCAAGGCAAAGTCAATATCAGGAAGGATACGTCTCAGAGAACTCATGGCTGCTTCCCTGCAAAGAGCCTCCAGATCAGCCCCCACAAAGCCGTGGGTGATTTCTGATAAATGGTCCATGTCCACATTTTGGGCCAAAGGCATTCCCCGGCTGTGAATTTCCAGGATTTCCAGCCGCCCGTTACGGTCGGGGATTGGAATGGAAATCTCCCGGTCAAATCGACCCGGCCGACGCAAGGCCGGATCCAGGGCATTGGGAATGTTGGTAGCGCATATAACAATAACATTCCGTCGCTGGTCAAGACCGTCCATAAGTGCCAGGAGTTGAGCCACCACCCGTTTCTCCACATCCCCAACGACATTTTCACGTTTGGGAGCGATAGCGTCGATCTCGTCCAGAAAGACGATACTCGGACCTTTGCGGGCGGCCTCATCAAAGATCTTCCGCAGGTGGGCTTCACTTTCTCCATAAAATTTGTGGATAACTTCCGGACCGTTAATTGAAAAAAAATTGGCCTCTGTTTCGTGAGCAATGGTTCGGGCGATAAGCGTCTTTCCGCATCCGGGAGGGCCGTGCAGCAGAACCCCTTTGGGGGCATCAATTCCCAAACGTTTGAATACCTCGGGATAGCGAAGAGGAAGTTCTATCATCTCCCGGATGCGTTGAAGCTGAGGTTTGAGCCCGCCGATGTCTTCGTATGAAACCGAACGAACTGTTTCTTCCCCGCCCCCCTTTGCGATTACAAGCTTAGTTGTCGGGTTAATTAGCACAGGTCCTTTGGGGGTTGTGGTTTCCACCTTAAAATCGGCCGACCGGCTTCCGAACAGCAGAGCACGAATTCGATCGCCCTGGATCACGGGCAGTCCGTCCAGAAGACTGCCGATGTACTTTAAATCACGATCCACAGGAATAATATTTACCGGGACGAGTATCAATCGTTCCGCAGGCTGGCAGGAAATCTTGCGAACCTGTACAAACTCGTCCATGCCCACGCCAACATTTTCCCGGGAGAGGCCATCGAGCTGAATCCGGGACTGTTCCCGCAGTTCCTTGTAAGCGGGCATTACCTTGCAAACACTCTTACGCTTGCCCTCGACCTCTATAATGTCCCCAATGGTTACCTTCAGCTTTCCGATGTCTTCCGGTCCCATGCGTGCAAATGCCCTGCCCATGTCTTTACTAAGGGCTTCGGTCACCTTTAGTTTTAACGTTGTTTTTTTACTGCCGGTCATGATACTCCCTTCTGATTGTTGATTGTTGATTGTTGATTGTTGATTGTTGGTTGTTGATTGTTGGTTGTTGATTGTTGATTGTTGATTGTTGATTGTTTGGATTGTTGATTGTTGATTGTTGATTGTTGATTGTTGATTGTTGATTGAGGATTAACGATCGAAAGATGTGACCCCATCATCTCCGTCATCCATTCATCCTTGCCGAAGGTAATCATCCTAATCATACCTTTTTTACACTCTGTCCACCGTCCTCTGTCTTCTGATCTCTATTTTCTAATTCGATGTTCAATGTTGGCCTCCGGCTCGTAGTAGCCTACGGCTCTGAGAGACGTTCGATGTTTTTACCCCGTGAAATGCCTTTTTATTTTCTATTTCACTGGGGCGATGTTCATCTTTTTGCATTTTCTCCTTCTTCTTCAATCATCAATCGCCAATCGCCAATCATCAATCCAAACACTTAATTTCCAGGATACCGTTGTTACATGAAACCTCCATCTTCTCCCGTGGATAGGTCTTTGGCAGGAGAACTTCTTTACAGTATTTTTTATCTTCCCTTTCAGCATAAATCGTCAGCAAATCATCCCTGACTTCAATTCGAATATCCTCAACGCTGATACCCGGCAACTCCGCAACGACAAGGATATGGTCTTCTTCCTCGAACACATCCGCCATGGGCTCCCGGACCTCCCGGACTACAGGCTCACCGGTTTGTTCATCTCTGCGAATATTCCCGAAAGGCTCTACCTTAGCCCCCTCGCCTCCCAAACCGACTTTTACCGAGAAGCCATATACTCCCTTCAGGTCTTTATCTTTGAATCGGATATCGCGGGTACCGGACAGCTTTTCTCCTTTTTCGGCCAGTTCTCCAAGTTTTTCTACAAGATCCGTAAAGCCTCCCAGTATTCCTTCAAACCCGCCCTGAAAAACGCCGCTTTTATTTTTCTTTTTTCCCATAATTTCCTCCCGTTGCTGAATTACGAAATTTTAAGTTTTTTGATCTTTGAATGAATTGTTTTGTAATCTATCCGGAGCAGTCGTGCTGCTTTTGCTTTGTTACCGCCGCTGTATTCTATCGCGCTAAGGATAATCTCGCGCTCAAGGGCCTCGGATCTTTTTTGCACGATTGCCTTCATCGATTGTTCTTTCCACGGCATCTTTTGAATCAGCGAGCTGGTCAGCCGATCAAAAGAACTATCCTGATGTATTTCCAAATAATCGTCGGTGATCAAGTCATCGGCCATCAGCACGGCCCGGCGGATGGTCGAACGGAACTGTCGAACATTGCCCGGCCACGAGTAGTCAAGCAAAGTCCGGAGGGCGGATTCGGAAAATCCCTTTATGCTTTTATGCAGTGCGAGGTTTGTGGTATCAAGGAACCGTTTGGCGAGGTAAGGGATATCTTTTTTACGTTCCCGAAGCGGCGGAACCCTGATGGTAAACTCATTCAATCGATAGAAAAGGTCTTCGCGGAAAGCACGCGATTCTACGACAGTTGCAAGGTCCTGGTTGCATGCGACCAGAAGACGGATATCAACGTTTAAGGGCTTGGTACTGCCGAGCCGGCAAATTTTCTTTTCCTGAAGTGCTCGCAGAATTTTCCCCTGAGAACTTACAGGCAGGTTTGAAATTTCGTCCATTAGCAATGTTCCACTTTTTGCCGCTTCGAATTTTCCGATTTTCCTGGTAAAAGCACCGGTAAAAGCCCCTTTTTCGTGACCAAACAGCTCGCTTTCCATAAGTCCTTCCGGAATCGCTCCGCAGTCGATAGCGACCAAAGGACCGCCCGCTCGAGGGCTGTTTTGATGAATTGCCCGGGCCACAAGTTCCTTGCCCGATCCGGTTTCTCCCTGGATGACCACGGTAAAATCGGTTTTCGCCACCCGGTTCACTTCGGCAACGAGAGATCCGATGACTTTGCTGGGTCCCATCATTTTTCGCAAACAAAGCGGGCCTTCAAGCTGGTCGGACAGGCTCTTTAGTTTTTGTTTGAGATCCCGTTCAGCCAGGGCCAGTTTCACAACTTCAATGACTTCAACGTGTTGAAACGGTTTGGCCAGGTAATTATGCGCCCCTGCCTGGATGGCCTCGACAGCTCCTTGAATGTGGGCATGGCCGGTGATCATGACAACCGGAAGATCCGGATCCAGTTCCTTTGCATATTTCATAACCTCCATCCCGTTTATACCCGGCATCATAAGATCCAGCAACAGCACATCGGGTATTTCAGACCGGATCATCTTTAGCGCGGTCTCTCCTTCGTAAGCCGTCAGCGCTTCAAATCCATGGTTTTCCATCAGGAGGGAAAGCATTTTACAGATATTTTGTTCGTCATCGACAATCAAAATCTTGACCCGCTTTTTTTTCAACTTGAGTAACCTCCTTGAAAAACAATCCGCCGAACCGGGTAAATAACACGGATATTCCTGTCAAGCAGGCCCTGAAGAGAGTGAAGCATTCCCAAAAAGAGAATTCCTGTTTCGCCCTTGCCAAGCGTCGTATTTATGCGCCCGGCAATATATTGATCCCTTTTTTTTAACAACTGATCGCCCGCTGGTTTTTGCAGCGCTATGCCCCTGTCTTTTTTTAAAATATTTTCGGTGTCCGTGATCTGTTTCGCCCGTTCGTATTCCAGGGTTAAAAGCTCCGGAGATTCGGTCCCCATCAGTGTGGCGCCTTTGTCCATCAACCGCATAAGAAGTTGATGATTCCGGCCTCCGGCCCCGGCGAGTTCGCTTACAATTTCAACCTCCCGGCCGCATACGGGCAAACCGTCCTGATAAAGACGAACGCTTTCATAAGAAAGGTTTAACCGGTCAATGGCATTTTCGATTTCCGTCCACACCCTGTTTATCAGCTCGATTTTGCGCTGCATGGATTGTTTTCCCACTTTCCTGAGTTCGATGCGTCGTATTGATTCACCCAGGGCTCCCAAATCGCTTTGGGTATGGATGATCGGCAGGTAGATCAAGGTTCTTTCAAAAATCCGGGGGTTCATTCAAGCCTCTTTTTTTAAATGGATTCATCACATTTGATGAACTCGTAAAAAGTCCGTGACAGATACCTATCTTAAAACCTCTTCCACCTTCCTGATCAATTCCAGCGGACTGAAAGGTTTGGTAAAATAATCGTCCGCACCGGCATCCATTCCTCTTTTTACATCTTCTTTTTCGCCTTTGACACTTAACATGAGCAGGGTGCATGCTTTGGTTTCAGGGTCGTTCTTTAAAATCCGGGTGGCTTCAATCCCGTCTATTTCCCCGGGCATTACGATGTCCATGATAATCAGGTCAGGTTTTTCAACCTTCACAATCTTAATGGCTTCTTCCCCGTTTTTTGCTTGAAGAATCTGATAATTTTCAACCCTGAGGGTGATTTCAACCAACCTTCTGATTTCTTCATGGTCGTCCACTATGAGAATCTTTTTCATTAGTTTTTACTCCTTGTTTTAGAATGGAAATTTTTATCGTGTTTTTTTTATAATATGCAGCCCAAATCTTTAAAAGTGGTTTCAAAACAGTTTCGTCAGGCCTGAAACCTGAACACTGAAACTTGACACCTAAATGTCCCCTGACACCTGACACCTGACACCAAAAAAAATCCTGGATAGCAATTAACAAACCGGTAATGCACCCTTATGCTGGATGCTGGATGCCGGGTACCGGATACTGGATACGCACACCCGATTTCGTCCTTCATGCTTGGCCCTGTACATGGCTTCGTCAGCACGTGCGGTTAAAGAATTTAGGCTGTCTTGGGATTCAAACCGAAAAGAAGCCACCCCAAAACTGGCGGTAATCGTTATAGGCTGAGGATCATCAGGGAGAAGAATCTTCATCTTTTCCACATTTTTGCGAATCCTTTCTGCAACAGATCGGGATTGAACGGCAGTTATGTTCGGCAAACATATCACAAACTCCTCCCCACCATATCGCCCTGCAAAATCATAGGGTCGCACAAATTCGGACAATTTTTCAGAAAATTTCTGAAGAACAATATCTCCTGCCTGATGCCCGTAACTGTCATTAATTTTCTTGAAATAATCAATATCGGTAAATATCAGGGAAAGGGGAATGCGTGTCCGTCGGGACCTGTGCAACTCCATCTCCATTTTTTCCATAAATGCTCTTCTGTTTAATATGTGGGTCAAGGCATCAGTGTTGGCCAATTCAAGTATTCGATGTTCCAGACTGATGATCCTTTCTCCTATTTTGAGTCGATATCTCAATTCGTTTGGGTCAAAAGGTTTGATCAAAAAATCATCTGCTCCGGCCTGAAGACCTTCAATCACGTCCTGTTTGTTTGCCTTTGTGGTGAGTATTATAAAATAGGTGTACCCCGATTTTTTCATTGCGCGTATATTGCCGCACAGTTCAAGACCATTCATATTGGGCATCATCCAGTCGGATATCACCAGGCTTGGCGCATCCGGATTCTGCATGGCTTCCCACGCCGCGCCGCCGTCGGAAGTCATCAGCACATCATAGCCCCAGTTGTTCAAGAAGGACTCCAGGAGGCGTCTGGAGATCGGATCATCTTCAGCTATTAGAATTTTTATTTTTCATCTCCTCGAGGACGTTTTTCATTTTAGCTGTCAGAGTCTTAAATTCCTTTTCCAGTTTTGTCAGTGCAACCGCCGCATCATCCATTTTTCCCTCTTTCCCCAGTTTCTCGAGCTGATACGCCGCATCATAGGCGCGCTTCGCGCCAAAATTGCCTGCAGATCCCTTGAGACTATGGGCTGCCAGTTCCAAACCCGGGGAATTGCCTCTGGCAGTTTCTTCTCTTATCTTTAAGATATTACCCGGCAGGTTTTCCAGGAACATGACCGCTATCTCGTAAAAAAGTTCTTTATTTCCGGCAACTACTTCCAGTGCCCTGGACAGATCGAAAACCTCTTTGGACGCTGTTTCACTTTCTTCCAGTGAGGGAGCAGGCGGCTCATTTTTCCGGAACTGTGATCCATGGGTTAGTTTTTCAATAATCTCAAAAAGCCGTTCCGCATTTATGGGCTTGGATATATAGTCATCCATTCCCGCTTCCAGGCATTTTTCACGGTCTCCTTTCATGGCATGGGCTGTCAGGGCAATGATCGGAATCCTTTTGATTGATGATTGTCGATTGTCGATTGTCGATGGGTTGGTGGTTGCTGTTTGTTTTGTCTGACTTCCGTCTTCCGTCCTCCGTCTTCCGTCTTCCGGCTTCTGACTTCTGTCCTCTATTTTTCGTATTTCCCGTGTGGCTTCAAGCCCATCCATTTCCGGCATCTGAACGTCCATCAGGATAAGATCAAAATTTTCCCTGGCAATGGCATCTAATGCTTCTATTCCGTTTGATGCCAGAACACTCCGATGATTTCTTGACTTTAGAAGTTCCAATGCCAGTTTCTGATTAATGGGGTTATCCTCAACCACAAGAACGTTGAGCCTGATGCGAGTCTCCTGAATGGTATGTCGGGTAATGACAGGGGGCTTTTCTTCGCTGGTGTGGCCCAGAACCATCAGGATCGCATCTAACAGCTCCGACTGCTTCACAGGTTTTAGCAAATATCCTGATATGTCCAACGCGTTACATCGGGCGGCATCCCCTTTCTGGCCCATGGAGGTGGCCAAAATTATTTTTACCGTTGCTCCAAATGGGCTTTCCTTTACCTTTTTCGCAATCTCAAATCCGTCCATCCCCGGCATCTGAAGGTCCAGAAGAAGGAGCCGGAAAGGTTTCCCGGAGTCAAATGCACGATTCATCCGTACAAGGGCCTCATGGCCATTTTTCACTGCTGTTGGCATTAGACCCCACGAGGCCGTCATTTCCTGAAAGGCCATGCGATTGGTCTCATTGTCGTCCACGATCAGAACCGGTACGTTAGATAGATCCGATTGTCTCAGGTGAATAACATCTCCGACCTTTTCCCGGTTCAATCCCAAACGGATTGTGAAGTGAAACGCAGTGCCGGGACCCACTTTGGATTGTTGATTATTTGGATTGTTGATTGACGATTGATGATTGTTCTTAAGGTTGGAACCGTCTTTCAATCGACAATCTTCAATCGACAAACGACAATCCAAAGGGCTTTCCACCCAAATCCGTCCATTCATCATTTCCACGAGCTGTTTGGAGATCGCCAGACCCAGTCCTGTGCCCCCATATTTTCGGGTGGTTGAACTATCTTCCTGTGTAAAACTTTCAAAGATCTTCTCTCGTTTATCCGGAGAGATTCCAATTCCCGTGTCCGATATCATAAAATGCAGAAGAACCCAGGTATCTTCCTGCTGTTGAGTTTCGATCCGGATGACCACGTGTCCTTTCTCGGTAAATTTTACGGCATTGCCTGCCAGATTGACGATGATCTGGCGAATCCTGCCGGGATCACCCGTTAGCGCAGTGGGAACATCCGGTTTGATGTGGCAGATCAGTTCCAACCCTTTGGCGCGGGCTCTCACCGCAAGCATGTCAGCGGCATTCTCTAAAGTCGTGCGAAGGTCAAAGTCGATTTCCTCCAGTTCCAATTCTCGGGCTTCGACCTTGGAAAAATCCAGGATGTCATTTAAGAGATTAAGCAAAGAATCCGCAGACATTTTCACCATCTCTAAATAATTTCGCTGCTCCCTGGTCAGATCAGTGGACAGGGCCAGTTCCGCCATACCGATGATCCCGTTCATGGGTGTGCGAATTTCATGACTCATATTGGCCAGGAACTCGCTCTTGGAACGGCTGGCTTCCTCGGCCTCATACCGTGCCTCAATGAGATCGGTGATGTCGAAAAAAATTCCGTCCACATGTTCAATCTCGCCTTTGGGGTTACATATGATCTGGCTTCTTTCGCTGATCCAGATGATCTCCCCGGTCTTGCCTCTGATTCTGTATTCCCTCACATACGACCGGTTCCCTTTTAAGGCTGAAATAAATTTTTCTCTGGCGGATTTCATATCTTCTTCAACAATAACATCGGACCATTTCATTTTCCTGGAGTTAAATACGTCAGCTTCATAGCCCGTCAACAGCTCGATCTTGTTACTGATGAAATCAAGCGAAAAGTCTGTATATCCCCTGAATACAATACCTTGGAGATTTTTTAGCAGTGATTTATAATTCTCACGGCTCTCGTGCAGGGATTTCTCCGTCTGTTTGCGTTTTGCAATCTCTTTCTCGAATTCATTTATGGATATAATTTTCTTTTTTAAATTCCCGGCCATGTCATCAAAGGCCCTTGAGAGTTGGCCGATTTCGTCTTTTGAGCCTGTTGCTACCTTATAATCCAGGTTGCCCCGGCCGATGATCTCAGTTCCTTCATGGAGCCTGCGAATCGATCCGGTGATATGTCTTGAAACAAAAATACCTGCCAGCGCTGATACCAGGGGGATAAAAAATAATATTACAAAAAAAGTGAGTTTCAGTCTATGTAAAGGTGCAAGTGCTTCGGATTCATCAATCTCTGCAATAAGACCCCATTGCATCTCGGGGATCTGGTCGTGTACCCCGAGGACCGTATTCCCTCTATAATCCTTATATATTAACGCTTCAAGCCCATGAGGGTTTGGGGTAATTTTTCCGATATCTTCCAAACATTTTCTTGCGTTTTCAGACTCAATTTTCAGGGTGAGGAAGGTGTTTTTTATGAAGCGGGAAGGGGTGATCATATATCCGTGTTTGTTAAGAAGATAAGTCTTCCCGGTCTTGCCCATGCCGGTTTTATCGCCGGTTATTTGATTTAAAAAGTTCAGGCCAATCCTGGCGCAAACCATGCCCAAACACTTTTCTGTTACTATATCTAAAATGGGAGCGGAAAGAACAATAAATTTCTGTGCGGTTGTTTTGAAAAAAGAGGCATCTTTAATATACGGTTCTGATTTGGCTTTAAGAAAGCAGGGATCCGTGGACCTGTCCTGTCCGATATTTGTCGTATCGCTGGAGGCAGCGATATGTCCCGTTGCATCTAAAAGAAAAACTTCATAAATAGATTCACCGACTTCAGAGGTTTTTGTCAGCCTCTCTATCGCTACGGCAAATATCTCCGTGTAATCCGGATCCTGTTTGTTTGTCCGCAAAAACCTGTAAAGGGCCGTACTCTGGGATAACTGCACGATTCGCTCTTTTTGGATGGTCAGGCATGTCTTTATGTGGTGTGCTCTTGCTTGGACGGTTGACTCTAAATGATTAAATATCAAATTTTTCAGGTTGTTTTTGGAAACCATGTAGAAAGCGGACCCTCCGATAAGTGTAAGTACTACCCCCGTGATAAGAAAAGAAACGGATATTTTACTGGCTATTTTCATTCCAGAACCTTTCGAATGGTTTCACTTAGTTTTTGCTTGATGATCGGCTTTAAAACAAATGCTCGTATACCCTTGGCTTTTGCTTTTTGTTCATCGATTCTTGTGCTGAATCCGGTGCAGAGGATAACGGGAATATCGGGTCTTATTTTCATAAGTTCTACGGCCAGCTCATCACCGGTCATGTTCGGCATGGTCATATCTGTAATCACCAGATCCACGCTTTCCGGATGATTTCTAAAATATTCCATCGCGTCAATGCTGCTGGTTCTCACCACAACATCATATCCCAAAGACTCAAGGGTTTGCTTGCTCATATTCACGATGGCAGATTCATCATCAACCAGAAGGATACGTTCGGTTCCGTTGAGAACAGGCCTGTCAACGCTGTCTTCCGGTTTCAAATACTTCTGTATGGCCGGCAGGAATATTTTAAAAGTGGAGCCTTTCCCGGGCTCACTACAGGCGTAAATACCCCCACCATGACTGCGAACAATGCCATGAACCACCGAAAGCCCCATGCCGGTGCCTTCCTCTTTATTTTTTGTGGTAAAAAACGGATCGAAAATTTTATTCAGAACATCCGGTGTCATGCCATGACCTGTATCGGTTACGGTTAGATTGATACAAGTCCCCGGGGTTAGATCCGGATATTTTAAAATCAAACTGGAATTAATTTCTATATCCGAAAGGCCAACCGTCAAAATTCCGCCTTTTTCTTTCATGGCATGGGCGGCATTGGTGCAGAGATTCATGATCACCTGGTGGATATGGGTTGAATCACCCATAACCACTGCATTGCTTTGGATATTCTGTTTAATCTCAATTGTCGTTGGTATGGATGACCTGATGAGGTTAAGCACCTCTTCTAAAATGAGCTTTATCTGAACCGGCTTTTTTTCCTGATCCGTCTCGCGGCTAAAAGTGAGAATCTGCTTAACAAGATTTATGGCCCGATTTCCGGCTGTGAGAACCTCCTGAAGATTTTCGTATTGTATGCTTCCTTTTTTTGCATCATTCAGAGCTAATTCCGAAAAACCGATTACGGAAGTTAAAATATTGTTAAAATCGTGGGCGATTCCTCCTGCCAGCGTGCCGATGGTTTCAATCTTCAGGGCATGAAAGAGTTGTTTTTCCAATTCAATTTCATAGGTTCTATCCCGATCTATAGACACAAAGTTTATGATTTTACCGGATTTATTCGATACGGGTGAGATGCTCGCATCTGCTTCATAAAAACTGCCGTCTTTTTTTCTATTAATAACACGTCCATGCCAGACGTCCCCGCGGGAAATGGTATTCCACATTTGTTTAAAGAACCAATCATCATGTTTTCCGCTTCTCAAAAACCTTGTGTTTCGATGGATAGCCTCTTCACGAGCGTATCCCGTTAAGCGCTCGAATGCGGGATTGACATATTGGATTTTTCCATTTCTGTCTGTAATGAATATGGATTCTGAAGCCTGTTCGAAGGCGATTGCCAGGAGATTTCGTTCTTGTTGAGTTCGTATGTGTTCAGTAATATCCGCAATGAATGCAAAAGAGCCTTGTATCCGGCCCGATTTATCCCTGATTGTTGTTGTTTTAAAATATGTGTGCAGGTCTTGGCCGTTCTTTTTTTTCAGGGTGATTTCATAAGTGCAATGGGTAGTGTCCCATATCTTTGAGTTCTGTTCAATAAAAATCTTTCGGTTCTCATCATCAAAAAAGTCAAAGGGTGTTTTACCAAGCATCTCATCCTGATTGCAGCCAAGCATTTTGCAAAAGGACTTATTAACTTCCATAATTTTGTTTTCGGAATTTAACAGCCAGTATCCTTCCGAGGTGGTTTCCAGAATGCGGCGGTATTTTGCTTCACTTTCTCTAAGCTGTTGACCGGACTTCAGCTTATCAATGGTTCTTTGGATCATCATCAGTAACTTGTCCTTATCATGATGAAAGCGTAAGCGGTTTCCTGTTCATTTAAAAAATGTACGAGTTTTTTTAACTGATGGATGATTTTCATCTCGATGTCCATTTTTCTTTCCCTTGCGGCAATTACGGTTTGTTTGGGGATCCGATTTTTACTAAAAACTTCAACACCAGACTTTTTAATTCTTTATCGCTTTCCGGTACCATACCCATTACAATCTCATCGTCCGGGAAATAGGACCAGATCCGTTGTGCAGCTTTTTCCCAGTGCACGGGATTCAACGCGAGTGATCTTTGAAAATAGTGCTGGAAGGTATGGATGCCGGTTTCACGAACCGGAAGCATATTCGCCCGCCATACCCAGTACCAGGCGACATTGAACAGTATGTTTTTATTCTTTGGTGCGCATTTAATCGCCGTATCAAAGCAATCATCCGCCAGGGGCAGATACTTGTTTAAATAGTCGAACAGATCATATTCTCCGGAGACATAGATATTTCCTAACTCATACCACAACATACCATTTGAAGGATTGCGGCGCACGGCCTGTTCAAGGCTCTTTTGTGCTTCAATATGAAACGCTTTTTCATCTTTTTCACTCGCTGCATCCAATGCCATGAAGTGCTCGGCCCGTTTATAATGATATTCAAAATTGCAGGGATTATAAGCGATGGCTTTTTCAATGTCGGAACGCTCGGGATTCCAGGCTAAATTCAGGGTGGAATTCCATTCCGTGGGGCATGCGGACTCGGCCAGAACATGTTTCCCCGTTGAATGGACGGCAACCCCGTAAACAAATAATACCAGTCCGGCTAAAGCAAAGCGACGAAAGCGGGTTAGCGGGAGATCTCCTTTATGATAAAAAAAAGACTCGCTGATGCCGTGTCCCCGGCGGTGCACCGCCACATAACCGATGGCCAGCAAAGCAGCCAGGGTAAGGGGATTGGCCGGAATGTGCATGTTGAAATCAAAATAACTGTGCATGCCCATGGACAGGAGCGCGGCCATTACACCGGCCCCGATACCCAGGGCATGAAAATCTCTCCGGCGATGCCAGATGCGGATCATTTTAACCATATAAATTACAACAGCGAAAACAATGAGGAGCAATCCGGGAAATCCGGTTTCGGTTCCGGCCTCGACCCAGTCGTTGTGGGCATAACCGCTGGCAGGAACCCGGTCATCATCATCGATGTAGCGGGGATACACGTAGCGAAAATTGCCCAGGCCCACTCCGGAAAACGGATAATCTTTGATCATGGGAATGATGGTGCGCGTGATATGCAAACGATCGTACAGATTATTCGGATCTTCAAATTTATTCAGGGTGGGTTCGATTCCCGCATGGAGGCCGTAAGCCAGGATGGCGATACACAGGCAAAGGGCAAGACCCCCGTATTTTCGGCAGCTTTTTTTGGAAAAAAACAGGGTCCCCATCAAAAGCATGGAAACACCGAGTGAAAGAATCCCGCCTCGAGATGCGGACAAAAGAAGGGCTACGCCCATAAAAAGGGCCACGAAAAAGAAAAAAATCATTTTGGGCCGTGCCGATTCCGGCGCAAACCAGCTTACCACCTGCTGCAAAAACGCGCGGGCTCCGCCCAAACCGGACAGCATCCGGCGGGTTCGATTTTTATGGGCGATCAGAAAACCGCAGGCCAGACAGAGCACCATCTCCAGGTAAGCGGCAAAATGATTTGGTTCGATAAACGTACCCGAGGCGAACCGTTGGCCACCGGCCCGGCTTTTCCACCACCACACATTAGGAGTTATATTGAAAATCTGAAAAATGGCATATACTGATTCAAAAAGACCGGTAAAAATCAAGGTGAAGGCCAGTATGTCGATCTGTTTTCCGGATTTTACGGTGTTGAGCACCAGAAAAAACATTCCGCAATAAGTGCCCAGCTTGAGCCATTCCACCACCGTGGCATGGGACGTACAGGACAGCGTCATTCCCGGCGGCATCTCTGAAGATGCATCCGACGCTTTGGCCAGCAGGGTAATCATCTGTTTTTTATCCGCATACATATGGGGTGATATCAGGGCCGTCACCGACACCGGAAGCGGTATGAGTTGCAGTCCAACGAATATAAAGAACAGTATCAGAATAAGATTCACCGGTGTTTTTACCCAGACCAGGGTTTTTGATCCTGAAAAAATCAGATGATTGGAAAACCAGATCAGCAGGAGCAAATAAACACCGAACTCAACCATACTGTAAGCCCGGACATGCACGGACCCGAATGCCAGAGGCGCGAAGACGAGAACAAGAACGATGCCGAAAAAAATGATTCGGTCGAAACTGGGGTGATTAAAATTGCCCATAATACGGCTTTAAAAAATATTCCATATTTATTCCTTCCCGTGTGCCTGGTTTCAGGTGTCAGGTTCCAGCGCCTCTGTTTATCATTCCTGACACCTGAAACCTGACACCTGAAGATATGGAACAAAAATTGGTATAGTTCTTCCTCGGAATCTTCGGAATGCTGCAGAAACTTGACCAGATAATAGGCATTGTCCATAAGATCGGGGATAACGTCCCTTAAAAGAGCGATACTTTCTTTGTGCGCCATGGAATCACGCTGTTACCCGATTTTAATTTTACCCGGTATCCGTCATTACGTCTCCAGCATCTGATGATCCTTTCACCATGCGAGCTGGCTTTTTATTGCATAGCGGGTTAATTCGGAATTTGTCGTCATTTTCATTTTATTCAAAACACGAATCCGATACGTGCTAATGGTATTGACACTCAATGACAATTCCTCTGCGATTTTTTTTACGGTTTTGCCGGAGGCAATCATACGCATGACCTGAAATTCACGGTCAGATAGACATTCGTGTGACGGTTTTTCCGTATCAACATCCAGGTAATGCGCTAATTTTTCGGCCAGGGAATCAGTGATATATTTTTTGCCCGTGGAAATTTTTTTAATGGCTTTTATCAATTCATTCGGTGCGCTTACTTTTGTCAAGTAACCCGCGGCGCCCATCTTTAACGCGCGCATCGCGTATTGCTCTTCGGGATACATGCTCAATACCAAAACCGGAAGTTCGAACTTTTCCCGCTTAAGATGCTTTAAAATGGACAGACCATCTTTTTCAGGCATGGCGATATCTAATAAAATAATGTCGAAATTATCCTTGCAAACAAGCTCCAGTGTTTCCTGACCGTTTGCTGCTTCACCGGTAACAGCCAAACTGGGCTCATTTGCGATAATTTGTTTCAGTCCTTCACGAACAATTGCGTGATCGTCGGCAATCAGTATTTTAATCATATGGATTTTTCTCTATTGCGGAAGCCACTGAACTCACCGGTGCAATGTCCCATTCTATTATTCCAAACACCCTGCAGCAACTCCCTGAATTTTGTCCTTTCGCCTGGCCACACCGTACGGCCGGAAAGGCCTGGGACTATCGCTTTCCCCATAGGGTCCGGACTCGCTGTTAAACACCGCATTCCAAGTCCTGCTGTAAGTAAAAAAGCTTTCATATTTTTATTGTAATCATATCCCAAGCAAATACGGCTTCGCTTTGTCAATTACATGATGCAGTCGGCCAAAATTGAGGAAATCGTTTGAGTTTTTACCGGAATTAATTTGAAATGTTTTGATTATCTTATTGCTTAAAAAAAAATATACCGAAAAACCGTAGATGTCTGTCGGTGATTGCATGATTTTCTTGTAGTACGATGATTATTTGATTTGTCGGTAATTATGCTACAAATCTGAACCTTTGAACCCGTGAGCGCCTGCGTGCCCTTGGCTTACGCTTACCCTCATAGCTATGTTACGCATTTCAGCTCAAGGCTGAAACGGGTAATGATTGGATTAGCGGCCAGGGCCAATAATTGTTACCTGAATTGCCCGCACTTTCATTTGACTTAAATTAAGTCTTACATTATCATCAGTAAAACAGGCAGGGAGGTAAAATATGATGGCAACAAAAATATCCTCTAAGGGTCATCAGCTTGTTATTCCCATAGAGATAAGAGAAAAACTTAAAATTAAGCCGGGAGCTTTTTTTCATGTCCGCCTCGAAAAAAACAATATCGTGCTTATTCCTATGAAAAAAGGTCCTCTCGATAACTTGTATGGAAAATTTGCCGGCGAAAAAATATTAGCTGAACTGGAAAGGGAATATGCGGATGAAATCGCAAGTGAAAATGGTTCTTGATGTCCATCCTCCCTGATTTCATATATGACTGAATAAAGCCTCCCTTTCACCCATCCGATCACGCGAAACTGCTCCGGATCATCTCAACGATAGTCAACATAATGAGGATGGGATCATATCTCCTGGACTTCAACCAGGTCGATCTGGCGACGAGGGTCAGATTTGAGCCTTTGGTTCTTTCGGTTATCGAATTTAAACCGCATGCATTCACCGAAAATATAACAATTATACCATTTGTGTCAATATTTTTCGAATTATCCCTGCCGCCAGGCATTCAGCCAAATCATCCCTCACAAAGCGGCTCATCCATCCCGCAGGGATTCATCCGTGGCAAAGCCACTCATCCCTGCCGAAGGCAGTCATCCCTGCCGTCAGGCATTCATCCATCCCAGAGGGATTCATTCTTTTTAACCAAAATCCGTTTAATTAAGTTTTTAACATTCTGCCTAACCCACTCACTAATCTAAGGGAAAAAAGTTGACAATCCAGAGCTATTTGTGTACGATTTGTTTAAAGTGTGTACAAGAATAATATTTGGATGTGCAAAGGATTTTATAATCAATGCCTCAGTTGTCCCGGACAGTAGCTGACAGCAGCGCGCTCATCTTATTGGCCAAGTGTAATTTGCTGGAGATTTTCTGCGATTTGTTTGAGATCATTGTGCCAAAAGCCGTGAGCATCGAGGTGGCCTCAGATAATTTAGTCAAAATTTATCCGGATGCCCTCTTAATATCAGAACTTATATCAAAAGGAGCCATAAAAGTTCAAAGCCCTGGTAATGAGCGCTCTCCCTGGCCCATATCGCTTCACAAGGGGGAAAAAGAGGCCTTACTATTAGCCATAAAGCTGGGAAAGACGCTGTTTGCTACAGATGACGGCAAGGCGATAAAAGCTGCAAGGTTTTTCAATGTTCCGTTTATCGTTACCCCCAAGATCGTTGTTGAGCTCTTTAGGTTACAAAAAATATCGTTCAAGACAGCACGTGAGTCCCTGGAAAAGCTTGCTAAGATTGGAAGATATTCACCTGAAATTATCGCTGATGCATTAATCTCATTGATGGAGAAAGAAAATGGCAAAACCAACAACCATAAGGATACCTGAAGATCTTTTAAATGAAATCAACGAATTGGTTCAAGAGTTGAGCCTGGATCGTTCGGCCTATTTGCGAGATGTTTTGAGAAAGGGGTTCTCTCTGGACAAACAAGACCGGTTATTGCTCAAATATGTTCGAAAAGAATTAAGCCAAATGGAAGTTTGTAAAGAACTGAATTGGGATCCCTGGGAATTTCTCGCCCAGTTGAAAACAAGAAACCTGCATTTGAATGTTGAATTGGAAGACTGGCTGGATGCAGCAGATCTGCCGTGATCAGGGTTCATAGGTTAAGAACATCAGAAGATGAAAGAAATTCATTCCGTTTTGTAATCCGAAATCCAGTCATCACCGGCCTTCATCTTCTTTGAGAGCGACTTCGCCAAATTTATCAGCTTATTCTCAACGCTGTAATGAAGCTTTCTGATGACAGATGACAGCCTCCGACCTCTATGGGCCGGAGGCTGACCTCCCTGCCCTGTGAAACAGACGAAGTCTCAGCGCAGCGGATTTCACCGGGGCGCCCTCCGTCCTCCGCCCTCAGGCAGTCCTCCATCGACCTTGTCAATATTTAAGATTTAAGATGCGACCTCCATGTCTCATTTATGTCAAGAGTGAAGACGCGACCCGTGTCTCTTTCTTTAGATTTGAAAAAATGTTGCTATTTTGAGATATTATGATTAAATTATTGCCTGCGATAACAAAAATAAAAAATGGATTAAAGTTAAAATGCCAACAGTTTTGAGAATTGGTTCATTCAGGTTTCATTTTTATTCCGACGAAGGCGGCGAACCGCCACACATTCATGTGGCTACACCGGATGGCGAATGTAAGTTTTGGCTGGAACCAATAAGTCTGGCGCGTAACAAAGGCATTGATCCGAAAACTGTTCGTAAAATTGAAAAATTGGTATTTGAGCATCATGTTTTGCTAAAGGAAAAATACAATGACATCCACCGCAGTTAAATATCCAGTAACTAACGAACCCGCAGCCATAAAAGCGTGGGCTGAAGGCAGGACAATTTATCTTGAGCTGACCGACGGCAGGATCATCGGTTTTCCGGCTGACAGGTTTAAAATTTTAAAAAAAGCATCAACAGAGGCGCTGAAAGAAGTTAGCCTGCGGCTAAACGGTTTTGCACTCCGCTGGGAAAATTTGGATGAGGACATTACCGTCCCTGGCGTTGTCGTCGGCAATTTTCAACTTCCCTTGGAATCTGAATAAGCAAAAAGGCAGTTTGATAAATTTTCAGATCCCGAAAACTTTCTATCCTTCTGCTCTTTTTGCCCTTACCGTCCTCCTTGCCCAGCCTGCCCCGCAGGTCCGGAAGATCGTACTGGGGTCCGCAGAAGAAAAAGTCTGTGTAAGTCTGTGTGAGTCTGCCTGCCCTGTGAAATGCAGAGCCTGTTTCTCTGGGATCACCTTATTCGGAAATTGGCCGGAGAGGGCAGGGGCCGTATCGACCTTGTCAATACTTAAGATTTAAGATGCGACCCCCATGTCTCTCCCATGTCTCTTTGGGCTTAAAAAGGGGCTTTTAAGGTCGCTTTTAAGGTCACTTTTGAGGCTGTTTTGCAGTTTAACGATTTGTAATAATGAGATATTTCATGGTCCGACCCTATGACCTGGGGCGATGTTCCTCTTTTCTTCCAGGCTTGCTTTCACCAGGCTTTTTAGCTTTTCATTGTGCTCGGGAACAATTCCGATCACCACAGCGTCATCAGGGAAATATTTCCATACCCGGTCAACGGCCTTTTTCCATCTCCGGGGATTAATATCTAAAGAGCGTCGAAAAAGGTCTTGAAACTTTTTAATCCCGTCTTCCCGATAATACCCCCTGCCTTCCCCGGCTTTTTTATTCATCATTTTTATCCCGCTTTGTCCTGTGAAACCAGTATGTTCTTTTGTTTCATCGCGGTGAAACTTTGTTTCTATTTCACTGGGGTGATGTTCGATGTTCCTCTTTTCTTCTTTTTTTTCCGGCAGGAGCCCCGCCCGCCACACCCAGTGCCACGCAACGTTGAATAGTATATATTCATTCATGGGTGCGCATTTAATCCCTTCATCAAAGCATTCATCCGCCAGGGGCAGCCACTTATTTAAATAGTCGAACAGGTCATATTTGCCGGAGGAATAGATGGTTCCCAACTCATACCACAACATACCACGGGCAGGGTTGCGACGCACCGCCTGTTCAAGGCTTTTTTGGGCTTCAATATGAAACGCTTTTTCATCTTTTTCACTCGCTGCATCCAATGACATGAAGTGCTCGGCCCGTTTATAATGATATTCAAAATTGCAGGGATTATAAGCGATGGCTTTTTCAATGCCGGAACGCTCGGGATTCCAGGTTAAATTCAGGGTGGAATTCCATTCCGTGGGGCATGCGGCCTCGGCCAGAATATGTTTTCCCACGGAGCGGACGGAAAACGCGGAAACAAACAACACCAGGGCCAGGATGCCAACCCTTCGATACCTGGTCATCGGGATTTCCCGTTTACGGTAAAAAAAAGATTCATTGTGTCCGTGTCCCTGGCGGTGCACCGCCGCATAACCGATGGCCAGCAAAGCAGCCAGGGTGAGGGGATTGGCCGGAATGTGCATGTTGAAATCAAAATAACTGTGCATCCCGATGGACAAAAGTCCGGCCATGACCCCGGCGCCGATTCCCAGGGCATGGAAATCCCTCCGGCGGCGCCAGATGCGGATCATTTTGGTAATATAAATTGCAAATGCCAGAAAGATGAGAAGCAATCCGGGAAATCCGGTTTCGGTTCCGGCCTCGACCCAGTCGTTGTGGGCATAACCGCTGGCACGAACCCGGTCATAATCATCGATGTAGCGGGGATATATGTAGCGAAAATTGCCCAGGCCCACTCCGGAAAACGGATAATCTTTGATCATGGGAATGATGGTGCGCGTGATATGGAAGCGACCGTACAGATTCTTCGGGTTTTCGAATTTCTCAAGCGTAGGATCGATCCCCACGTGAAGCCCGTAAGCGATGATGGCCGCACACAGGCACAGGGCCAGGCCGCCGTATGTTTTGTAGCGCTTTTTAGAATAAAACAGCAAAGCCATCAGGAGCATGGTGAAACCTAATGAAAGAATACCTCCGCGGGATGCGGATAACAGAAGCGACACGCCCATAAGAAGGGCCACAAAAAAGAAAAAAATCATTTTCGGCCGGACCGATTCGGGTGAAAACCAGCTCACGAAATTTTTCAAAAAGGTCCGGGGGCTTCCAGAACCCGGGATCATCTGCCGGGTCCGCCGCTTCTGGGCGATCAAAAACCCAAAGGTCAGGCACAGCACCATCTCCATGCAGGCGGCAAAATGGTTGGAGACGATGAACGTGCCCGAGGCAAACCGGCTGGCGCCGACCCGGCTTTTCCACCACCACACCCTGGGGGTGACGCTGAAAACCTGAAAAATGGCGTAAACCGCTTCGAAAAGACCAATGAAAATCAATGTATAGACCAATATATTGATCTGTTTTCTGGATGTTACGGTGTTTAACACCAGAAAAAACATTCCGCAATAAGTGCCCGACTTGACCCATTCAAGCAGGGTAGGGTGGATAGAATATGACATCATCATCCATGACGGTCCATCTGCACACCCGCCAGCGGCTTTTGACATTAGTTTAAAAAGCCGGGTTTTATCCGCATGAGTTTCAGGGGATAAAAGGGCGACTATTGGAGCCGGAAGCGGTATCAACTGAAGACCGATGAGCACAAGGAACATCATCAGGATAAGATTCACCGGGGTTTTTACCCAGGCAAGGGTGTCTGACCCGGATAAAATCAACCGGTCGAAAAACCAGAGCAGCAACAGCAGAAACACCCCGAATTCAATGATACCGTACGCCCACACATGCACGGACCCGAACGCCAGAGGCGCGAAGATCAGAAGGAAGATGACGCCGTATAATATCGTTCGGTCGATCCTGGATTCCGGTTTACAGTTCACGGTTCTGGGTTCACGGTTCACGGTTCTGGGTTCACGGTTCATGGTTCTGGGTTCAGCCTCCGGCCTCTATCAGTTCGCGACCTCCGTCCTAAGACCTCTGACCTCAGGCAGTCCTCCATCCCTCCTATTCATCCATCCCTTCATTGGCTGCAAACTGTATTGGATTTTTAATCATGTTACGAGATCTGAAATTAGAACTATTGATAAAAAGAGGCTCATTACCCCTAAATTCGCCACACTTTCAAACAGTTCCATGAGAAAGATTGACGATGCATTGAAGAACAGCCTGGCGCTCAGTTGATCGCGCAATCCATGACATCACCGGAACTGTTTTTTATTCAACAAATGATTAAGACTTTTGCCGATAAACATACAAGGGATTTCTTTTTAACAGGTAAATCCAAGCAACTTCAGCATGACCTGTTAAGAAGGGCGATGCGCCGTCTGGAATGCATTGACTTTGCCACATGCCTCGATGACCTGAAGGTTCCACCAAGCAATCGCCTCCATGCCTTAAAAGGTAAGCGGAAAGGGCAACACTCGATTTCCATAAATAATCAATGGCAAATTTGCTTTAATTTCATTAACGGCGATGCTTATCATGTTGAAATCACAGATTACCACTAGGAGGTAGATAATAATGAGTATCCAAAATATTGGACCCCGTGAAATAAAGCCAGTACATCCGGGAGAGATCCTCCGTGAAGATTTTATGCCTGATTACGAACTGACGACAAAAAGACTTGCCGAAGAACTAAAGGTATCACGCCAGACCGTAAACGAGATTTTACGGGAACGTCGTACAATTTCCCCGGTCATGGCACTGAGACTTTCCCGCCTATTCGGAAACACTCCGGAGTTCTGGCTAAATGCCCAGCGCGCTGTGGATTTATGGAATGCTCAAATAACTTATAAAAATGAGCTGAAACGAATAGAAACCTTAAGTGCTGCATAATTATACGTCTCGGAAATTCTACAATTGGTTGAAATTAAAGATCTTTTAATGGTTCCTGGTTTATGCCACTTCCATGGCCCCGGTGAAATAGAAAAAAGTTTCACGGGGTAAAAAAGACCCAACATTCCCTCCGGGGCGCAGGCCCTACGAGCCGGAGGCTCTACCTCCAACCTCCAACAGCCGGAGGCTCTACCTCCAACCTCAAACCGCGAAGCGCCCGACTCCATCGGCGAAGCCGCGATCAGTTATCAACCAATATTCCAATAGACGTCCTCTATAGCCCTCATGTCTCTTATTTCTCAGTTGACAAAGAACTTCTTTTGAAGTATATTCTCAAAAGAATAAATTTCAAAGGAGGAGATTATGGGCACGAGAAGGCAGACATCAATTAAAGTTGACCCAATAGCTTGGAATGCGGCCAAAATTATTTTTAAAGAGTACAATTTAACAGTAACGGACGCCATTAATATTTTTTTGAACCGTGTACGAATTGAAGGTGGATTACCTTTCCCAGTAAAAGTACCGTCTGAAAGATTGAGAGAAGCTATGGAAGAGGCTGATAATAATGATCTAATTAGATATGATAGCGTTGAAGATATGATGAACGATTTGAAATCATGAAATTTGGTCTGGCAAGAACAAAGAAATTTAAGAAATCTTTCAAGAAACTTCACCTAAAAGATAACGATGAAGCTATCTATATAGATGTAGTCTCGAAGCTCTTAAACGGAATTGCTTTGGACAAAAAGTATAAGGATCATTTTTTGAAAGGCAATCCTGAGCGATATAAAGAATGCCATTTAAAACCGGATTTATTACTTATCTATAGGATTTATAGAGATGAAGTTCAGCTTATTGACATTGGATCTCATAGTGAGTTATTTGAATAAAACATAACATATCCAATTGGTTGCGAACTAATTGCAACACGCGCCGCTGCACAATAAATTTTCCTCCGTTAAATTCGCAATTCCTTTATGTCAAGAGTGAAGGCGCGACCCCTCGCCTTTGCTGCCCTCCGCCCTCCGACCTCCGTCCTCAGGCAGTCTTCCATCGACCTTGTCAATATTTAAGATTTAAGATGCGACCCCCATGTCTTTCTTTTATATCAAACTCGACCCGCTGAATTTGCAACATCGGGGAATATTTAAGATTTAAGATGCGACCCCCATGTCTCTTCATCTTCTCATCTTCTCAACTTCTTGCTCTTCTATTTGCTCCTCGCCCCGTTAAACAGGATATTTTTACTCGATTTCCACGTGTATTTTACTTGTGTTTTCACGGGTTCCTTAAGATACGCCCGGATGTATCGAAGTTCGGATTCCATGATTTCCTCCAGGGTTTCGGGCAGATCCGCATAAAAGGGCGGGATCAGTCCGGGCACCACCTGTTTCCGCAGTTCCTGAAGCTCCCGGGTGTACAGGCTGAGATACTGTTTGCTCAAAGGGCGCACCCCGAACAGTTTGAGGTCCCCTTTCAACCAGTTATAGATCATGGGAAGTTCGTCCAGCCAGGTGGCTCGCATGAATCTGCCCCATTCCGTTAACCGGAAATCGTTCTTGAATTTTCCGCCCCTGTCCAGGTGGTTTTTTTCATAAATGTATTCCTGTAAAAATTCGGAATAAGGGTACATGGTCCTGAACTTGTACACGGTGATCCTGCTGCCGTTAAAGCCGGTTCGCTTCAGCCGAACGATGGGGCCGTATGAGGGGTTTTTGTTTAAAGAGGGCGTTTTGACCTTTTGGGCAATAAAATAGAGTCGGTTTTCGAATTCAAGCTCATCGATGATTTTGAACCCGGAGAAATAGAGCCGGCCGAATATTTCGGCCTTGGACACCATCCGGTTTCTTCCTCTTGTGATGGTAAAATATATTTTCTGAATATAGGGAAGCTTGGGAAACACCCGGCACCAGATAAAATTGATAGAGTAAAACAGGAAGGCAATATATTTGGGATACCTGGACATGTAATGCTGTTTATGGGTTCCGATGGTGTGGGCCTTGCCGATGAAATATCCTTTGGGTTTCATCTTGCCGTATACCTGGAGAAAATACCGGTTGAACCACCTCACATCATTAATTTTGTGAAGGTTGACAAACAGACAATGCCGGTTTTCTTCGATCTTCTGAATATCTGATATCTCGTCGGTACTCATGATGGCGGTATTGCACCGGTCGATTTTCTCAAGGTCGATGTTTTTCTTGATAAAATCAAAAAGCGTTTGGCTGAAAAATTCCAGCGCATGCCTCAACTTGACCTCAACCGGATCTTCAACGGGAAGGATACGTTTTTCTTCGGACAGGTATTTGTCCTGATCGGTCAGATCAAGGGCCGCCTGCATCTCATCAGCGGTTTCAATATCCTTTTCAAACTTGCCGCGTTTTCGGTAAGCATAATACACATAATACACCGCAACCTCACACCCGAACAGGATGCCAAAGGTACTGAACAGGTGAAGCCGGGAATAATAAAACATGCGGAAAGCGAATACCATCATGGCAAGACTGCCGCCCATGATCAGGGTGGCCTTGATACAGGGCGTGACGGCCTGCAAATAGGTGCTGTCAAAGTTTTTCTTGTCATATTTTTTCACCACAAAAGAACTCGCAAACAAAAGAGCGTATAAAACAAGAATGATCTCGTCATACCTGTCCGGCAACGCAAAACTGCCTCGCTTGACATAGTTGATCGCCAGAAAAACCGTCATCAGCAACAGGGCATCAATCCATATCAGCGGTCGGTACATCGATGCCGGCGCCGTCTTTTTTTGATCCAACGCCCGGTTTTCCGCAAATTTGCTTTTAAAAACAATGTAGCACAGCAGCAGGCCCATAAGTTCCAGCACAAAAAACGCGCCGCAAACCCCGAAGGTCTGCATCCGGGAGGCTCGGGACAAATGCGCCCATAACACAACGGAAAAGGAAACCAGGTAAACCATGACGATATTGGATTTTACGATCAGCACAAGGCAGTCACAGAACGTCCTTCCGAAGATCTGTTTGAACTTTCTCATGAAAAAAGACACGCCCATCCAGACCAGATAGAAAACCGCTAACAGATGGATATACAGGCCCGACAGCTCCAGGCTGCCCCGTTTGATCCACTGCACGCCGAACAACGCCACGTTGAGCAGCAGAAAATCGATCAATCCGATCAGAAGATGATGTCGAGTGTTTTTTGACATTTTAACGATTGAACAAATTTGCCTTAGACAGGACCTGCAGGATATTCAGGATTATTTTTTTATCACTTTCCTGATGAAAGTGATAAAGCAATGCACACACTCCTTAATCCGGGTAATCCTGTTTAAAAAAATACAGCTTTTGGTAAGTTATAGAAGAAATGTAGGATGCGACCAGCCCTAAACCGTTTGCGGCAATGTCTTTCGGATTGAACGTTCTGTGCGGGACATAGATTTGAGCGATCTCGAACCCCACCCCCAGCAGGAACACGGCAAAAAAAGTGATGAGAACGACCCGGTGGCGTTTATTCCCGAAGGCCGAAAAATACAGGGCCCCGGCAATAAAATACGCGATCACGTGCAGCCAGAAGCCGTTACCCAGACCCTTTGGCGGGGTCAGCCAGCCTGCCGAGGAGTAATCTACAAGAGAAAAAAACGTGATAGCGAGAAGCCAGATGAAAAAGATGATCTTTGAAGTCAATTTTTAATTTTAATTCTTATTTTTCCGTTTGTTGTTTTTCCAATTCAAAACTCAACTCGTGATAAAGGCATTCCTCGCCTGCCCTGTTAAGTACCAACACGATCTTTTGCCAGAAAGTTTTTCATTCTATTTCTTAAGTATTGCTTTCCAAACGTAGTTTTTAGATATTGTTCTCTATGTACAGCATCCTTTTGGCTCAAACAGGCTTCATAATATACCAATGTCAAAGGCATTCTTTGTCTTGTTGATCTAACTCTGCCTGCATTATGTTCAGCAATCCGCCTTTTTAAATCATCTGTGAATCCTGTATAAAATCGGCTGTCTTTATCACTTATGAGAACATATACATAATACATGACACATACTTAACAGGGTAAAATTCAAGCAAACCAGGACCCAGAGCCTTATGCACCTCGATGGCCGCGCCGATAATTTTGCTGCTCAATTTATTAATATCTATTATCATGTTAGCGCAGTAATATTTTTAAAAGGTATCTTTTTTTCTTTCTGGCCTCCCTGCCCTGTGGAATGCAGCGCCTATTCCTCCGGGGTCAGCAGAAAGAAAAATATCTCTTTTCTTTGCGTTCTTGGCGCCTCTGCGGTGAATTATTAATTTTTTAATGATATTTTTAACATTCTGCGAAATCTGTGTAATCTGTGGACACTCAATTCCTCAATTTAATCAAATATCGTTTAA
>CAYPIW010000068.1:0-6212 GCA_964410925.1 uncultured Desulfobacteraceae bacterium | reverse complement strand
AACTCCGATTTATTTTTATTCATCATTCCGCATTCATAATTTTCCCGATTCTATCCTATTCTTCCAGAAATTTGCGCCTGGACATGAACTCTCCGAAGGATTTTTACTCTTTTTTCAAAATTCCATTTACAAACGGCAAAAACACAAACCTTCTTATCGCCCGACATTCAGGGAGAACTATTTTCATCCGGCGCTAAAAAACGGACTTATCGAAATGACCATCCCGGACACCCCCGTCAGTAAGCAGGCGGACTTGTATTGACCTTCCGGAAGGTTTTCTGTGGTTTCAGAGGGTTGAAAAGAATTCCCCCGGCCTCTAAAACCATGGGTTTAAAATAATAGGAGAGGTTTTCTATGGTACATGATGCTCCTGTGGATGCAGAAAGCGATCTCTCTATCATGGGTTTAACTTGGTCAGGATGATAATAAAGATAAAGGACGATGCCCGAAACAAGAATCACAACAACACACAGGGCGATGCTTGAAAACAGAAAAATTTTTTTAATCAGCGTCATAGACGTCAACTTCCCATCTCTGTTTTTCTTGTGAAACATATAGAAACTTGATATAAAAACCAAAACAGGTGATAAAATACCGAAGTATAGATCACCCCATATGCCGAATCGCTCGGGTGCATTACCAGTTTGTTAATTACTATCCAAGACTTTTTGGTTTCAGGTTTCAGCTAATTCGTTTCTTACTCCTGATACCTGAAACCTGATTGCAAGGCTTTCGCTCAAAAAATGAATAAGTTAATGTGTGATAACCATTTTAACAAATCGGTAATGCTCCCGATCGTTTCTCTTTATCTTTCCATACGAACTTGATAGCGCCGTCCGTCCTTGGAGTCAAGACTATCGGCTGTATCGCCGCGATTCCATGAGCACGGGCAATATCTGGCGTGAGACAAACCCGGAGATAGATAGAACGTCGCCCAAGCAGGTTATCGTCAATGCTTCTGAATTTGAAGAAAACTTGAAAGTCTGCGAATTAAAAGGAGTGTAAAACATAATGAAAAAATTCAAAAAACATTTAATTTGTTTCTTCCGGGCCCCGGGTCTTTTTGCCATCGCCTGGTGCATGTCTGCCGTGTTGATTGCATCAGGGGGTTCGGAGGTCCTTTCATCGCCGGGTCCGGAGGCCCCTTTGGGCTCCTTTTCCCATTTGGTTAAAATAGCCAGTCCTTCGGTGGTAAATATCAGCACCGTAACAACGGTGGAAGGGCAGCAGCAGGTTCCCATGCCGTTTGGTCCGGATGATCCCCTCAGAGATTTCTTCGAACGATATTTTGGAGGCCAGATACCCAGAGAATACAAACAAAGGAGTCTGGGTACCGGTTGTATCATCGACGCCAGCGGTTTTATTCTAACCAACAATCATGTGGTCGAGCAGTCCGATGAAATCAAAGTCAAAACAGCGGATAACGAGGAATATTTCGCCGAAATCATCGGACGCGACCCCATGACGGATCTGGCCCTTATCCGTATTAAAACGGACGTTCCACTGTCCTCTCTGGTATTGGGAGATTCGGACCGGCTGGAGGTCGGCGACTGGGTGGTGGCCATTGGAAATCCGTTTGGTCTGGGCAATACGGTGACCGCAGGGATCGTAAGCGCCAAATATCGCCAGATCGGCGCAGGTGCTTATGATAATTTTATTCAAACCGACACCCCTATCAACCCGGGCAACAGCGGGGGACCCCTCTTGAATACCACGGGTGAGGTTGTCGGCATCAATACGGCCATTTTTTCACAAAGTGGCGGTAGTGTCGGCATCGGATTTGCCATTCCCATTAACATGGTCAAAGATCTTCTGCCTCAGCTCAAAAATGGAAAGGTGATCAGAGGATGGCTGGGGATTATGATCCAGAAAATTACCCCCGAACTTAGAGACAAACTTAACCTGTTGAGCGAAAACGGCGCCCTGGTCTCAAATGTTATTTCATGGGGTCCGGCCGGTCAATCAGGCATCAAACGAGGGGATGTGATCGTTGTTTTTGACGGCAGACCGATAAGGGAAAGCCGGGAACTGCCCCATATTGTGGCCTCCACACCGGTCGGCAAAACGGTCGATGTGCAACTTATTCGGAAAAGGGAGAAAAAGAACATTACCGTCAAAGTCGGGGAGTTGAAGCCTCCCTTAGAAGAGGCCCCGCCCGCCCCCGAATCCGAATACGGTTTAGGAATGACTCTGGAAGAAGTTACTTCTGAACTTGCCAACCAATATGATTTGCCGGAGACCAACGGTCTGATTATTGTTAAAGTCGAAAGCAACTCTCCGGCGGCCGAGGCCGACCTTAGGGACGGTGATATCATCCTTGAGGTCGATCAAACACCGGTTAAACGCCTGGCCAAGTTCATCAGTATCATACGGCGGTACAAAAAAGGGGATACGGTTCTGTTTTTAATTAACCGAGAGGGGGCAACCCTTTTTGTCACACTCACCATATCCGGATAATCGGGTGAGACCTTTGAAAAACGTCCCTTTTTGTTCAATTTCTGTGTCAGGCTCAAATTTTAACCCGCCACCGAACTTTGGCGGGTTAATCCTCGAAATACTCAATGTAATGGTAAAAAATGAGCATGAAATTCGAAAACGTCCATATGCCTCCGGAACAGGTCGATAGTTCTCCGAAACAGGAGTGTGAAGTTATCCCTGAGGGTATCATCATCAACGAGGTGCAGCTTATTTTGGCTGAAAAAAGAACCTCACTATCAACTATGCGGACGGGCATAACAGTTTTTGTCCTGCCCCTGTCCGTTTTAAGCATCCTGATAGCGACTTCCAAATACTATGATGTTTTTCAGGTAATGCACCTGATCGTGCCACTGCTCATCATTTGTGTCGTTTTGGTCGTTCTGGGTTCATATCTGATCATTCGAACAATTATTCGAATACACCATCATGATAACTTAATTCTGCAATTAAAGCGCAAGCACAAGTGGATTTCAGAGTATATCGAATAACATTGGTGTGTTGTCTGTAATTCGTATTTGCAGCCGGACTCGCTGATCTGCGAGTTCTTGCCGATCTAAACCAAATTGTCCGGCAGCTGAAACAAAAACATTATTTTGAAACCGCTATGAGAAAAACAACCCATGAAGATAAAAATTCTTCACTCTCTGGGTTCTTTTTTAGGCTTGATATTTTTCTCAGGCGCCCTCAGGGCTTAAGCATTATTACTTTTAACGAAAGGAGCTTAAAATGTCTATTATCACCATCTCAAGAGGATCTTATAGTTGAGGAAAAGAAGCCGCCGAAAAGGTTGCTCAAGAGTTAGGCTATCAATGCGTTTCACGGGAAATTCTCCTTGAAGCTTCCGAACAATTTCATACTCGGTAAGTAAAGCTGGTTCGGGCGATTCACGATTCCCCCTCCGTATTCGATCGATTCACCTACGGAAAAGAAAAGTATATCGCTTATCTTCATTCTGCCCTGTTAAAAAACGTGCAGAAAGACAATGTTGTCTATCACGGCCTGGCCGGTCATTTTTTTCTTCAAGATATTTCCCATGTTCTCAAGGTACGTGTTATTGCAGATCTGGAAGACCGGGTGAAAGAAGAATTGAAACGGGAAGGCATTTCCGCCGAAGAAGCACGATATATTCTGAAAAAAGATGATGACGAGCGTCGAAAATGGGGTCCGCGATAAAGTAGACATCCCCTTGAGCCAACAGGAAAAAACAACGGATGCGATAAAAAGAGTTGCAGAGAACATAGAGGGTGTTAAAGAGGTTCACGTATATGCAACACAGTTGTTAGGCGTCGATTAAACGGGGAACATTGGAGCCGCCGTTTATTATTGAAACAAAAGGATTTGATTCGCTTGAAGATGTAAAAAAAGCCGCTGCAGAGTGCTGGGTCAAAGCGGTAAACGCTGACGGAAAATTCGGGCATTGGCAATATTCAATAGTACGGAAACCCGAAAAAATTATTGGAGAACTAAATAAAGCTCTCGCCAACATCCGCTAATTTTATGGATCAACAAGGTGTTTTGACTTAAAGTCAGATCAAGCTAACCAACTGAATAATTAGGTATTTTATGGCTAAGAAATCCAAAAAACAAAAACGAAAAATCATGCGCAGGCGCCAAAAATCTCACCAACAATCATTACCCAAAATCCTGCGTCAAGACCCGTTGCTTCGGGAAGCACTTAATTTTCATCACCCGCTCAAAGAGTGTCTGATAAACCAAAAGTGGAAAGAACACAGGGCAGCGACTGTTTTTTTCATCAGAGAAGGTCCGACCGGTTTTGTTTATTCATGTTTTTTAGTGGATATGGCCGGATTCGGCCTTAAAGATGCTTGGGGTGACTGGGGTCTCACCCAAACCGACATCGAGAAAATCAAGTCAAAAGCAGCCGAGGAAGAACATCAGCTCATATCTTGCGATCCAAATTTTGCCGAAACAATTGTGTACACGGGAATCGAATGGGCCCAAAAATGGAAATTCAAACTGCCCCGAGAATATAGGACCTGGCTAAGACTTCTGGCCCCGCTTGATCCGTCAAAGATCGACCTTGATCTTTTCGGAGAAAACGGGAAGCCTTTACTCATATTTGATGAGGACGATCTGGACTTTTTTGACGAACAGCCAGCAGATACAAGAATCTTGCAGAAAAAAATTCCGGTTGAAAATGGCGGGATTTCCCAGTCAACACTGGTGTTGATTGGCGATGTCAAGGGAGCCCTGATCGATTATTCACGGCACGTTGAGTTTGCGGAGGATTTTGAGGCGGCCCTGCAAAAACGATTCGGCAGACGGCAACGGCCCGAGGCTGAAGACGATTGGATTTCCTTTCAGGATTGGTTCGTTCTACAATGCCAACTGGATTCGGGGGGAACTGTGATTGAACGCTTCATCGAACAGCATCAAAACGTGATCAGTGATGATGTCCGACAACTGCTTTTAGGATGGAAGCAGGTGGTCGAAGGTCTGTTTGAAATTAAAGACCACACCGTTAGATGTTTGTGTTTGAAAAGCCTGATCAACGAACGGGAGTACCGGGTGTATCCCACAGTTGATATGGAGGATTTCAAAGTAAACACCGGTGATTTTATTGCTGCCAGGATCATGCCGGCCAAGGGTTTTCACGTGTTTTCCGGTGCAGTCTCTTTTGTCGAGTCGGACGGGAGCGACGAGCATCGTGCCGAAGTGTATGAAAGAGCCGTTAAAATTCAAATGAGGCATCCGGAGTGGGCGTTTCAAGACAATGAAGAGAAACTTCAAAAAAGTCTCCAAGCGACTCGGAAGCAATATGAGGATTTTGTTGACTACTTTGAAAGCAATGAGGTTTTTGGAACCGGAAAAGAAATCATGCAACGTTACCATGATTTTTTTTACTTTCAGGTCTATGGAAAAAAGAACCCCGACACCGGTCTCACACCGGCGCAATCCTACGCCAATGATACCGGTAACGTCTATCAGTTGCCCGAATTGCGGCTTCCAAAAGATGTTCTCCGCAGCCCGGATGTAGGAATGTTGTGCGATCCTGTGGAGGGATTCTGCTTCTTGATCGACTATCGGCAATTTATCAATGTGTTTGAATATCCCGAGGAGCAATTAGACCGAAGGGATGCCGAGGACCTGGTTTTAGGATACCTTGAATCCGATACGATTTCAGACGTACCTTTTAGGAGGGTCGCGCAAAATTTTCCGGATAATTTCAAACAGGTGATCTCTTATTACGGGGATCAAAAAGGTTTCTCTTCGCGCCGGATCGACGATCTGATGCTGGAATTTAAACCACAGACTTTTAATAAGCTTCCCGGAATCGTAGCGATTCTTGATAACGGGCTGGCAAGATTAAGCAAAAAGCCCCTGAAAAAAGAAGCTTCTGCAACCTTAAGGCTAAAACAGGAAAACCGATATTAACCGACGTTTTATCGCATAGGTAATTTAGTCATCCGCTCCGCCTTCAGCATCAGAAAACCCGGAAAGGGAGAAGACTGCCTGGTGATGAAATCCCGTTCCTTTCCTCCCGCTCACCCCTCAACAAAAGCAGCGCTTACCATTCTAAATCGATTGGATATCCACAGAGAAGCCCGAATCCTGGATATCGGCTGCGGATCTGGAATCCTCGGGCTTGCAGCGGCTTTAAAAAACGGCACCACCGTACTGGGATGCGACATTTGTTCTGTTGCAATGAAGGCCTCTATGCAAAATGCGGCCTTGAACCGGATGCAGGACCGGCTCCATCTTTTTCGCGGATC
>CAYPIW010000067.1:0-12165 GCA_964410925.1 uncultured Desulfobacteraceae bacterium | reverse complement strand
AACCCCTTTTATTTCAGGCACACAATATATGGTAACCCGGGTTAATAAAACACAATATATATTAATTCGACTAAATTATATATAAATTATATATAATTTTACTTGACATTGTTTATTTACAAAATTATTCAATAAACAAATGGCATTCAGCCGTCTGCCTTTAAAATGAATCCTTGACATTCTGACTGCCGTTTGTTAGGAAAAAATGTCGTTTTTTGCCTGTGGGATTGCAAGCAACCCTTTAACTTATTATAGCGTGCGGGAACTAATTTTCTCTTTAAGTTCAATGATGCATGGAAAGGGGGTAAACGGAAAAAATAAAATCGGAAATTATTAGGTTGGAATTATTAGGTGATTATTAGGTTAACGGTTTTATTTCAAATCATTAAGGAGGAAAATCAAGATGAAAAAAATTACTGTATTCCTCGCAGGTCTCGCGGCATTCGGCATGGTCTTCGGATTTGCGGTTACCGCAGCCATGGCCGACGCCGACCTTTACGGCAGTATCCGTTTCAGAACGTACTGGGTAGATAAGGACGAGGGTTATGGAGGTGGAGGCTATAGCACAAACCCGGGAATAGCCTACGATGACGAGGATCTGGACTGGCGGATCGGTTACCTGTCCCGCTGGGGAGTCAACTATCAAAGCGGAAACATTAGAGCAAATGTTGAACTGGATACCCGGGATAGTGATGGAGATGAAGGCAGCGCAGAACTTGGCGACGTGAGAGTCCGTCACATCTGGGGTGAATGGGATTTCGGCATGGGCAAGCTGATGATCGGCCAGAACTTTAATCCCTGCACCGTGTATGCCAGCCAGATCGGTTATTACTCCGGCGGGTTGCAGCCCTTCCACGGTACCGGATTAAAATATTTCCGGACGTCCCAGATTCGGTTGACCTTTGACAATTTCATGATCGCATTTTTGACACCCGATACGGACCAAGATTATGGGCTGTCTGATACTGATACCACCCTTCCCAGGATCGAGGCACGGTACAGCATGAAGCTGGATCCGGTCACCCTCGATTTTATGGGCGGATGGCAGGAATATGATGTAGTAGACGCCAATGACAGTGAAGAAGACATTACTTCGTATTTCTTAGGTGTATATGCCCAGGCTAATTTCGGCGCGATGTATGCAAAAGGTCTGTTAAACTACCGGCAAAATGGCGGCAATTACGGTCTCTGGAGCGCGACTGTAGTCAACGAAAATGCCCAGTGGAACGGCAATGATTTCGATGACTCCACAGCCTGGGGCGCTGGCCTGGTTTTGGGATATAAATTTACTGACAAGTTCACCGTTGAAGCCAGCTGGGCGGGGTCCTGGGCTGAGAACGACATAACCGGAGATCCGGAAGACGATGCTATGGCGTATGCCCTGCTTCTTAAATACGAACCGGCACCCGGGGTTATTATCCAGCCCGAGTTGATCTACGATGACCGACAAGAAAGTGATTTTATAACCGGTGGTGATGATGACCAGGGGGATGCCCTCATCGCGGGTATATTCTGGATGATCAACTTCAAATAATCCCGCGACAACCGTCTAACCTTCAATACAAAACAAAAAAAACCCGGAGCCGCAACGGCTCCGGGTTTTTTTTTAGTTTTTTATGGTCTCGTAAAAAGTCCCAAATCACTGTTTTCTCCCCAGGCCGGAGGCCGTCATTCCGGCGGAAGCCGGAATCCAGTCTTTTCAAACAATTGAAGACCATCTGGACTCCTCCCGAACTCGATCCGGGATCTACCGGAGTGACAACTTTTTACGAATGTATCAAGTTTGATGAACTCGCAAAAAGTCATAAAATAGCATTTTCCGTCATTCCGGCGAAAGCCGGAATCCAGTAAATTCAACTATCTCTGGATGCCGGATCAAGTCCGGCATGACGGTTTTGGGACTTTTTGCGAGTTTATCAAGTTTTAAGTATCTAATAAAGCAACAAAACATATCTGCCTAAAACCTAAATTTTTAAAACCTAGAACCCATCACCAGTGACGGATACCGGTGACTATTCCAGCTCATAGGCAACCACCTTGCTTTTGGGCTTGGTCCCCACCACATGCCCGCTTATGATCACCAGGGGAGCCACCACTTCCTCATTTCCGTCATTGTCGAAATCTCCGATGGCAAAATCACTGAAATAGCCTTTGAGCTTGCGGGTTTTCCAGAGAACCGACAGCGAGACGCCGTTCCAGGAACGGATTTCAATTTCTCCGTGGGTATAATTTCGAAATGAAATCATATCGCTCAACCGGTGATTTTTAACCGTCATCACTTCGTTTTTTCCATCTTCGTTGATATCCCGGATGCGGATGCGCGCCGGATAGTATATTTTCTCTTCATATTCGGAGGTACCTTGGGGATTAATATAATATTCCATTCCTCCCCCGGAATGTTCGCCGTCTTTCCATCTCTCTGTGCCCGCCAGGCTGAATATCCGCAGATAATCGAGATTGTCATATGCCAGGGCCACATCGGCATCTTCGTTCATGGCGTTTCCATACGTAACGCCCAGTACATGGGTCCGCCGGCCGTGCATAATTTTACTGGCAGGTTCGTAATCCTTATTTTCCCAGACCAGTTCATAAACCTGGCCGGAAAAAGGGGTATACCCTTCATGCTGCTGTCCGAGCAGGACCTGGCCCCGCAACGGGTGATCCACCACTCTATAATACCAGCGACTGTTGGTGATAATTTCGGTATACGCCTGCCCGTCGAATTCCAGTACGAAGGAATTGACCATGTTTCTGTGGGGATTCAGACCGGTGACAAAAATCTCCGGGGTCCCGTTGCCGTTGATGTCCGCCACATCCACGCCGATTAAATTATCGAGACCGCGGTCTGCAAGGATCTTTATCTTAAGGAACTGATTGTTATCAAACCGGTACGCCTCCACAGAATGCTCTGTGATAATGACAGTTTCCTGCTTGCCGTCTCCGTCGATATCTCCGATGGCAATACCGTTGATCCGGTTCCGGATATTCCGGCTTGCCCAGAATTGAGTAGATTCGCTGCGAGCCTCCTGGGTGACCATAAATCCCAAACCGGGCGCCGGCTCTTGGGGTCCCTGCGAGTCAACGCCTTGAAACCCGCCGGCTACCAGTTTTTCCGGATGCATTCGAACATCGGTTTGGTCTTCCGGAGCTTGAGTCTGCGGAGTTTGGATCGTGGGCGCAACAACCGCTTTCTGCGACGGCATGGCCCGGCCAAACGCTTTCTCATTGATATCCGTGGCGAACAGGTTAATTGCAGGAATGACCCCGTCCAATCCCTGGCTCTGGTTGAAAAAGGTCAACACGGGCTGGGTTCCCGAAACATCCACCATTTTGGCATCCATACTCACGCTTTCTCCGAAAACCGTGAGGCTGCCAAACAGCACGTAATCCACCCCCAGCCGGGTTCCGATTTCCCGCGCCTTGCTTTCAGTCATCGGGGGTGAAACCGTTTTCAGCACACTGGCAATCTCCTCACGGGATAATACGGAAACCTTGTCTTCCACGGAAAGCCGGGAGGTGAGCATGTCCACAATGCCGTCTCCTAAAAACGACAAATCCTTTTCCGAATTGATTTTAAAGGGCACTATCGCAACCCGTTTGACCTCAGCGGCTTTGGATGGAACCCCACCGAACATCATGACAAAAAATATAAAACCCATCAAAAAATACTTTAAGGTTGCTTTTCGTGTTGTTTCCAAAAATCCTCCTATATTTTTTATACTGTCTGTCTTTTTTATCTTCCATTTTTACTAATCCGTTATCAAATATCAACGATCGAACATTCCCGATGAAACGGAATTTTCCCATAGCTCCAGGAAACATTCGGTCATATGGCTGTAATTGGCAGCGGTTGCAAATGTGATATTGGAATGGTTTCAATAATTGACGGCGTATATGCTGAAAGAGATAAAATATCACTCACCGGCGGACGTTGAATAATATCAAGAACAATTTCCCGGAGGTCATCTGATATTTCAGATAATCCGGTAAGCGGAAAACTTCGTGGGCCGATATAGGTTTTTTGTGCCAGGAGCGAATACTCAAAAAAGGTCAATCCTACCGCACGACGCTCATTTTTGTTCATACGCAATAATATATGTTCATTCAATTCAATTCCGGTTGCTTTTTCTCCAGGTTCAAATGAAATATAAAGCGTATCGCTTATTTCGTCATAGTTGTAACTTGTTTTTGTCATAACTTATCCAATTTCTTTCTGATATGCTGTAACGATATAATTATTTGGTACAAGTTTACCGGTACCGTTTTCAACAAATCTGAAGAGAATAATAGCCACAATATGTGTATTATCCTCCGCTAATCCTTCAAACGCTTTTATATATCGATATTTCTGAGGATTAAGCGCATCTTGTTTGCGTTTGCCTGAACGAATTGTTTCTTTAAGCTGTTCTTCATAATCTATCATTTCAGGATGGTTATGTATTTCTATAATATGCTTCCATCGTTCCTGTGTCAAATAAATCTCGTTGCCGTAACGGTCACATATTGTAAAACACTTCTTTGGGGTCATATATGGCCTTCTGTTTTCTAGCGTTATTTACGTTTTCGCGCTTTCGTGATGGTTCTTCCCTATAAGACGATTAATCATCATCAATTAAAATGCAAATATCAGAGGCAGCTCGGGGTGTCAATCGCCATTTTTTACCCAGTTTTGAGCAATGTTCCTTAAAAATAAAGCTTATCGATTTTGTTACCCATTTTTGTTTGACAGCGCTTCGCCCCCATTGTATTTTATTTGTATTACTGAATTTGATTTTTTAAAAATATTGAAATTTTGATGCATTAGTAAAAAGTCGTCACTCCGGTAGATCCCGGATCGAGTCCGGGAGGAGTCCAGATGGTCTGCAACTGCATGAAAAGACTGGATTCCGGATTTCGCCGGAATGACGGCCTCCGGCTCGTAACGCCTACGGCTCGGAGAGAAAACGGTATTTTGCGACTTTTTGCGAGACCATCAACATTACTCGTAAGAAATTTATAAAATAACAAAGCCGACATGAAGCGTATTTTCAGTCTATTTTTCGCAAGTTTTTTTGCGTTCTGCCCTGCAATTTTCTTCGGAGCTGGCTCGGCCGCTGCCGGTGACATCCGCAAACCTGCATATGCCGGCAGTTTTTATCCGGGGACACGGTCCGAATTGACGTCTGTTATCGAACAACTCACCGGACAGGTCAAGCAGACCCATATGAATCCTCCCCCTAACACCTCGCTCAAAGCCCTGATCATGCCCCATGCCGGTTATGTGTATTCAGGCCTGACAGCGGCCCATATCTCATTGGTATTAAAAGAAAATCAATTCAAAAGGGTTATCGTAATGGCACCGGATCATCGCGTGGGATTCACCGGCGGCGCCATCAGTGATGTAGCCGCCTATGAAACGCCGCTGGGCCGGATTCCCTTAAGCCAGGCTGCGACAACGCTGCGGAATAACAGTTCGCTGTTTCAGGCCATTCCCGCATCCGACCGGATGGAGCATTCCGTGGAAGTGGTGCTTCCGTTTCTACAATATTTTCTGAAAAATTTCGAACTCATCCCCATCGTCCTGGGTCATGATCGTGATCTTGCGGACCGGGTTTCGGCGGCTCTCGATCCGTTATTGGATCAAAATACTCTGCTGGTGGCCAGTTCGGATTTATCCCACTATCTCTCCTATTCGGAGGCGGCGGCCAGAGACCGGGAAACCATCAACATGATATTGGATCTTGACGGCGGTAAACTGCTGACGTGTGAAAACGCGGCCTGCGGCAGAATACCGATTCTGGTTGTGATAACTATGGCTCGCCGACACGGATGGCAGCCCATGCTTCTCCACTATTCAAACAGCGGAGATACATCGGGAGACCGCTCACGGGTTGTCGGTTATGCGGCCATGGCTTTTTATGGAGGTTCATCCATGCAAAACACAAGTGATTCCTCTCCGCCTTTGAAAAAACATCAGGGACAGGCACTGATAAAGCTGGCCCGGCAAACCATTGCGGAAAGGCTGGATAAACAATCGATCCCTGTTGATCCCCGGACACTGGCCGACAGTGCGTTTCAGGACCACAGGGGCACTTTTGTAACCCTGACCATCAACAAACAGCTTCGAGGATGTATCGGCAACCTGGATGCCACCGAATCCATCCTGGCCGGAATAAAGCGCAACGCGATCAATGCCGCTTTCCATGATCCCCGTTTCTCCCCCTTGAACGCCCGTGAACTCGATCAGGTGGATATCGAGGTAAGTATCCTTACCGAGCCAAAGCCCCTGGAATACAGGGACAGCGAGGATTTACTGTCCAAACTTCGGGTCCATGTGGACGGCGTTATCCTCAATAAGGAATCGGCAAGCGCCACTTTTTTGCCCCAGGTCTGGGAGCAACTGCCCCGGCCCGAGCAGTTTCTTTCGCATCTTTGCATGAAGGCCGGTCTGCCTGCCAATGACTGGAAAAAAAGTCGCCTTGAAATTATGACCTATCAGGTTCAATATTTTGAAGAGGAAAAATGAACGTGCCGTAGCACGGGTGGTCATTGCCACGGGCATTTCCTCCGTGGTAACCCAGTTGTTGATCATTCGTGAATTTTTAGCACAATTCCAGGGCAATGAGTTCGTTATCGCCCTGATTCTTTTCAACTGGCTGATCCTTGGCGGGATCGGCACTCTTTTGGCCCGCGGGGTTACGAAACGCGTGTGGAAGGCCACCGTCAACCGTCTGGGCTGGCTCTCCCTTGTTCTGGCAGGTCTGCCTGCCGTGCAAATTCTGATCATTCGACGGTTTCGTGATGTTTTTTTTGTTCACGGAAGCTCGGTGGGATTTTATCCCACCCTGGCCTATACGTTTTTTACCATTGCGCCGTATTGCCTGCTACTCGGTTTTGTCCTCCCCTACAGCCTTTTTATCATCAGAACCGAACAACCGGAGTATCCGGGCACCCGAATATATATCATTGACAATATTGGAGATGTGTCCGGCGGCGCCCTGTTTTCCTTTGCCCTTGTTTTTCTGGTTACGCCGTTACAGGCCGTATTCTTATCAAATTTACTGCTGGTGCTGTCAACCTGTCTCCTGTTTCGTGTCTCTTCCCGGCATCATCCTTGGATTTATTTGGGAACGGGGGTTACGGTTGTCATTCTGGTTGTCGCTATGTTTCTGGAACCCGCATCTCTCAATCCTTCGGAAGGTAAGCTGGTTTTTTACAAGGAATCCCGCTACGGCAGGATCCAGGTTCAGCAAGACCAGGATCAGTTTACGCTGTTTGTGAGCGGCAATCCCCTGTATGGCAATCAGAATCTGAGCATGGCCGAAGAGAGTGTTCATTATCCGTTGGCCCAATTACATCGGGCAAATAATATTCTTTTGATTTCCGCCCAGGGCGGTATGATGGTGGAACTGGAAAAATATACGCCGGCCTCGGTGGATTATGTGGAGCTCGATCCGCAGGTTGCAGATGTTCAATTCAGGTTCGGGCTGATAAAAAAGATTCCCGGCCTGAATGTCATTCATCAGGACGGTCGGGCCTTTCTGGCAGGTTCTGATAAAATTTACGACGCAATCATTGTCAATCTGAGTGAACCCGATACGTTTCAAACCAACCGGTTTTTTACAGACAGGTTTTTTACCCTGGCCAAAAGTCACCTGGCAAGTCACGGGGTTCTGAGTTTCGCAATGAACGGGTACGACACTTACCTGGCCGAACCGCAGCGCCGGAAGCTCTCCTCACTGTATAACACCGTCAGCGATTATTTTGACCATGTGCTGTTACTGCCGAGTCAAAACATTTTTTTTCTGTGCAGTTCTCAACCGCTGAGCACCGATATCCCGAAACTTCTGGACAAAAAAGGCATCCCGACCCGTTACATCAGAGGGTATTATTACGGGAACCTGACCTCTGAAAGAATTCAGCGCTTAAAAGCCCTTATCGATCCGACGGCTCCTAAAAACAGAGATTATTTCCCCCAGTTGATGCATCTGATGTTTATGGAGTGGTTTGCAAAGTTTTCCACTTCACCCACCGGTTTCATCGCAGTTCTGGCGATACTCAGCCTGATCTACCTGATCCGCATCACTGCCGAAGAGTTTGTTCTTTTTTCCACAGGGTTTACGGTTATGGGAAGCGAAATCCTGGTAATATTTGCATTTCAAATCTTTTTCGGTTATATTTATCTGCAAATCGGTATGATTGTCACCGTTTTTTTGGCCGGTCTTTTGCCCGGTGCCTGGTTCGGCGACAGACTGCGTCACAGAAGCAAACAGACCCTGGCGGTTGCCGACGGTCTGCTGATCGTCCTGATGGGCCTGTTGATTATCTTTATAAAGCAGGGCGGGTATCATCTGCCGGTGGCTTTTTTTCTGGTTTTCGGTTTTGTAATTTCGCTGATCTGCGGGTTTCAGTTCCCGGTTGCTCTTTATTTGCGGGGCGGAGACGCCCCGGCAGTCACCCGAACCTTTTCTGCCGATCTCATCGGAGCCGCATGCGGAACCCTGGTTACCAACGTCGTGTTGATCCCCTATTGCGGGATCATCTGGGCCGGGGCCGGTTTGATCGGGCTTAAGCTGTGCAGTTTAATGGTTATGGTTGTGCGTCATGAAAAAAATTAGCCGGCGTCATTTTCTTTATTGCAGTGCGGGATTGCTTTGCAGCGCGGTTCAGGCGCATACGTTCTGGCCCTTTTCCGCAGAAGCGGATGCGGCAGCAGGGCCGGGAGATATCCGCGGTCATGTTTTTAAAGGAGACGCACCTGAAAAATTGTGGAGATGGTCTCGCGAGGGATGTTATTATACAAAGCTGGATAACAAGCTGGTCATGTGTGGTATCTGTCCCAACAGGTGTCTGTTATCCCCCGGCGACCGAAGTGTCTGCCGTTCCAGGGTCAATATGGACGGCACTCTTTACAGCCTGACCTACGGCAACCCTTGCAGTATGAATGTGGATCCCATTGAAAAAAAACCGCTGTATCATTTCAAACCCCGGTCAAAAGCCTTTTCCATCGCCACTACCGGATGCAATTTTCGCTGCCTGAATTGCCAGAACTGGGAAATATCCCAGGTTGAACCTCACCAGGTCCGCCATTACGAACTTTTTCCTGCCGATGTCGTAAAAACCGCACAGAGCACCGGGTGCGAGTCCATCGCCTACACCTATTCCGAACCCACTACTTTTTTTGAGTATATGACAGATACCGCCCGACTGGCCAGAGATAACAAAATTTCTAATTTATGGATTTCAAACGGGTATATTAATCCTGAACCGCTCCTGGAACTGTGCGCTGTGCTGGACGCCGCCAATGTAAATCTCAAATCCTTCAGCGATGACATCTACAGAAAATTAAACGGCGGCCGGTTGCAGCCCGTTCTAAATACATTTAAAACACTTCATCAACAGGGAGTCCACTTTGAAATGACCACCCTGATCGTACCCGGGTATGTGGATGATGCCGAAATGATAAAACAGATGTGCCGGTGGATTCTTACACACCTCGGGCCTGATTATCCCCTGCACTTTCTGCGTTTTTTCCCCAGATACAAACTCGACCGCCTGCCTTCCACTCCAATCTCAACCCTTGTCCGGTTTCGCGAGCTTGCCATGGCTGAAGGCATCCATTATGTCTATGTGGGCAACGCCGCCTTTCCGGAGGGAAATAACACGTATTGCCACAATTGCAAAAAACTGCTGATCGAGCGGCTCGGCTATTTCATCCCGACTTATAACCTGGACGGAAATCAATGCAAATTTTGCCGGACGGTTATTCCCGGGCGCTGGATATAAAAACATAGCCGGGAGAACCGTGGAAGGTTTACTGGAAAAGATGAACATCGAACATCGAACGTCCCGCCGGGGCGTAGGCCCCTATGGGCCGGAGGCCAACATCGCCCCAGTGAAATAGAAAAAAGTTTCACGGGGTAAAAATGTTGAATGAAAGACAAAAACAAAGGCAAGAATTTCGTTAAAACAAAAATTGGGAAGCGAAGCGGCATCATTATATTCTTTTAATTATATATTGCAAACTTTTTTAACGGTACTATATTAACTCATGCGAAATCGAAGTTTGTGAATGTCATATAACCGGAAACCTTATAAACTCGATCTCTTATGAGATCATCAAAAATGGAGAATAATTAATGGCCTTTGAAACCAAAGAACAAGTTTTAGAAAAAATTCTTTCCCAGAAAAAACCCTTATGCCCCCACTGCGGCAAGGAAATGAGTATATGGGAGGTCCCTCCTTTTTCCTTCAGCGACGGTCTGGGCTGGGGAACCCCTTACCTGTTTATATGTTTCAATGATGATTGCCCGGTGTATTCACAGGGATGGGATAATATAATGGATAATTATGCCCATAATGCTTCCGTCAGGTGTTTGTGTTACCCCGGCACCCAACAATTTCAATACACACCGGTATTCAGCTCCATAGGAGGCACCGGACAAATCATTGACGATCAGGTTCTGGCAGAACAGGAAATCTTGAAAGAGAAAATAAAAAAAGGGTTTTCCATTCTTGCAGGTGCTTATGTATCCAAAGATTCGGTTACTGTGGTCAGATTACTTCTTGATGCCACCGAACCGCAGCGGGTGCGGTTAAAGGCAGCGGAAATGATCGGTGACATAGGAGAACTGGAAGCCATTGATCCCATCAGAAGTGCCAGATTCGGAAATGAGATTATCCAAAAAACAGTCGATGAATCTATAACGAAAATTCATGAACGATATTTCACCCGAGAGTGTCCTTTTTGTGCGGAAATCATAAAGAAAAGAGCAAAAATCTGCAAGCACTGCGGAAAAGATGTTTCCGGTCAATAAATAGAGTCAGGTGTCAGGTGTCAGCCTCTGCTCATCATTCCTGACACCTGACACCTGACACCTTAAAATAAGGTTTCCGGTATCGATTCTTTCCGCATCTATCCAGAGACCTTCAAGATCATAAAAGCTGCGAACCGGTTCATAAAAAACATGAATGATCACATGACCGTAATCGAGCAAAACCCAGTGCCCTTGTTTTTTGCCCTCCACACTTAACGGGGTTATACCGTGCTTCTTTAGATCCGCCTGAATATGTTCCGCTATTGCCACAACCTGGCGATTGGAACGGCCGCTGCAGATGATAAACACGTCGGCAATGGAAGATAATCTTCGAAGGTCAAGAACAACAAGATCGGTTGCTTTTTTTCCCAAAACGGCTTGAATATAATGATTAAGGGATTGGACCGGATATGGGTCAGGAAGATTTGTCATAAATAAAGTCCTTTGCTTTTTATAAAGGCTTCGACGAGTCCAGGTACCAGGGATTTAATTGGGCTTCCATTTTTGATAAACTTGCGGATTTTCGTTGATGAAATATCAATAGGAGTAACATCAAAAACATAGACCGCCTGTTTTTTTTTATGAATGTAAGATGATTGCGAAGCGGATAAGTTATATCCTTCCGAAATTCTGGATTTGAGATAATCTCCAACGGTTTTCCGCCCAAACATCCTGGCGTTTTTTCCTTCAGTACCTCGGGTCATGACAATAAAAGGGATCAGTAGAAAAAGATCTTTATAGAATTTCCATGTGTGTATCTCTAAAAAAGCATCCGACCCCAGGATCAGAAAAAGCTCGGCATCCTCGTGCAGAATCGACTCAAAATAGCGAACCGTGTCGATGGTATATGACGGCCCGGAACGGTTCAGTTCAACATCAGAAACCGCAAGGTCAGGGTGGTTTGAAAATGACAGGCGGATCATCTCCATCCGGTCTTCGGCATCCACCAGACTGTCCGGTTCTTTGTGGGGTGGAAGTGCCGACGGAATAATAAAAATTTTGTCCAGACCAAATCCCTTTTTAACTTCCTGAATCACCCGGACATGTCCTGAATGAATCGGATTGAACGTACCGCCGAAGAGTCCTATATGTTTCAAAAATTCTCCGTCTAAGTTCTTACTAAGTACATGTATTCGTAAATACGGTCACGTAATTATACCTTGGTTTATTCATTCTATTTATGCAAAAGTTTAAAGTGCCTAAAGTGAACTAAAGTGCCTAAAGTTAAGGTATTCCATCCATTTTTAATTATAATTGATCGCGCTGAAAGCGCGTTCCTTAACTTTAGCTCACTTTAGGCACTTCACACTTCAAACTTTTGGACTTCACCTTATACGGAATAGTGACCATACAAAAATACGTAATCGTA